>JALYMU010000195.1 GCA_030773595.1 Actinomycetota bacterium
GAGGTCGCCACCGCCAACGGCTACGCCGGCACCGAAGCCGACTGGCTCGCCAGCCTCAAGGGCGCCGACGGGGCCAACGGCACCAACGGCGTCGACGGCGCCAACGGCACCAACGGCGTCGACGGCACCAACGGCACCAACGGCGTCGACGGCGCCAACGGCACGAACGGCGTCGACGGCAAGTCTGCCTACGAGGTCGCCAAGGCCAACGGCTACGCCGGCACCGAAGCCGACTGGCTCGCCAGCCTCAAGGGCGCCGACGGCACCAACGGCACCAACGGCACCAACGGCGTCGACGGCAAGTCTGCCTACGAGGTCGCCAAGGCCAACGGCTACGTCGGCACCGAAGCCGAGTGGCTCGCCAGCCTCAAGGGCGCCGACGGCACCAACGGCGTCGACGGCGCTAACGGCACCAACGGCACCAACGGCACCAACGGCAAGGACGCGTACGCCAAGACCGCCGAGTTCGACGGCGTCAACATGACCGCAGGAAACGCCACGACTGTCGTGTACTCGGCCGTCGACGGTCACTTCGTGGTCGACTTTGCCCCGGCCAGCTTTGGGCCTCCCTGCGTCGCCGTTGCCTCGGTCGGCTTCGATGCCACCACAGGCAGCACGGCGCGCGCGAGGGTCGTGGACTCGGACACGGTTCATGTCGCGGTGTTGGACAGTGCTGGGACGAAGGTGAACCACCCCTTCAGTCTCGTCGTCGGCTGCTGATTCCAGGCCAAAAGACCAGGGGGAGGCCGTTTCGAGCGAGCGGCCTCCCCCTCGTTGTCACGGCCGCGCCGTCCGCGTCCTCCCCCTATCGAGCGCGATGTGCTGTCGACCGGGGAGGCGCGACCGCTCAGGCGGAGGAGGTGTAGGAGTCGCGCAGGTAGTCGTGGACCGCCTGCTCGGAGACGCGGAACGAGCGCCCCACGCGTACGGCGGGCAGCTCGCCGGCGTGGACGAGGCGGTACACCGTCATCTTCGAGACGCGCATCAGCGCGGCGACCTCCGCCACGGTGAGGAAGCGCAGCTCCGTGAGCCGTCGCGGCGTGTCGCCGGTCCCGCCCGGACCGCTCGCTGCCATGCCACACCGCACTTCCCGCCGTACCGTGGCGCCCGATCGTCCGTCCACCGGAGCCGGTGACATCCCCAGGGTAGGCGGCGGCGCGGGGATGCGGGAAGTCCCCGCGGAAGCACTCAGTCCGGCATGTGCGGGTCGAGCCCCAGCCACGGGAACGCCGCGCGCCGGGTAGCCATGACCGCCCGGTCGAGGGCGTCGGCCGGGTCGTATCCCGAGGACCAGGAGGTGTACGCAGGGTCGCACCCGTCGGTCATCCGGGCCGGCGCGGGCCGGCCCATCCGGGCGGTCACGTAATCCGCCCACGCCGCGGGGACGGCGGTCGAGGGCTGGACCGGCGCGCCCGCCGCGATCCCCAGCAGGTGGCTCCAGGCCCGCGGGACCACGTCGACGATCTCGTAGCCCCCGCCGCCCGCCGCAACCCAGCGCCCGCCCGTGACCCGGTGCGCCAGGTCGTGCACCGCCTCGTAGGAGGCGCGCTGGGCGTCGACACTGAGCGCGAGGTGCGCGAGCGGGTCGAGGGCGTGGCTGTCGCAACCGTGCTGGGAGACGAGCACCTGCGGCTCGAACGCCTCGACGACCTGCGGTACGACGGCGTGGAAGGCGCGAAGCCAACCGGCGTCGCCCGTCCCGGGAGGCAGAGCGAGGTTCACCGCGGACCCCTCCGCCCCCGATCCGCCCACGTCCTCCGCCCACCCCGTGCCGGGGAACAGGCTGCGCCCGGTCTCGTGGACCGACACGGTGAGCACCCGGGGGTCGTCCCAGAAGACCCGCTCGACGCCGTCGCCGTGATGGACGTCGACGTCGACATAGGCCACGCGCTCGACGCCGCTCTCGAGCAGCCACGCGATAGCGACGGCGAGGTCGTTGTAGACGCAGAACCCGGACGCCCCGGCGGGCATCGCGTGGTGCAGGCCACCCGAGACGTTGACGGCATGCTCGGCGTCAGCGCGCAGCACCGCACGGGCGCACGCGACGCTGGCCGTCACCACCCGCGAGGAGACCTCGTGCATGCCGGCGAAGACGGGGTTGTCGTCGGTGCCCAGGCCCCGCGCGAGGTCGGTCCGCAACGGCGCGGTGCCGGCCCGGCGTACGGCCTCGACGTAGTCCTCGTCGTGCACGAGCGCCAGCAGCGCGTCGTCCGTCGCCGGCACGGGGGTGACCGTGACGCCTCGCGCGTCGAGCACGCCGAGCTCGCGGGCCAGCCGCATGGTCAGCTCGACGCGGACGGGGGCGAGCGGGTGCCCGGGCCCGAAGTCGTAGGCGAGCATCGACTCGTCCCAGACCACGCGCAGGGACTCGGTCATGAGGCGTCACCGTACCGGGCCGGCGCCCGCAGCTCCCCCGGACGCGGTGCACGGACCCGGCCAGAGGTCGCTGCGCGCCGGAGGACGCCGAATTGAGGCGCATCCGCGGCGGGGTCGCCGGCAACGTCATCCCCGACGAGTGCGTGGTCGAGGTCAACCACCGCTTCACGCCCGCGTGGACGCCGGAGCAGGCCGAGGCCCACGTGCGCGAGGTGCTCGCCGGGCACGAGGTGAGGGTCACGGACGTCGCCCCGGGCGCCCGGCCGGGCCTGGACCACCCCGCGGCAGCGGCGTTCGTCGCGGCGATCGGCCGCCAGCCCGCGCCGAAGCTGGGCTGGACAGACGTCGCCCGCTTCGCCGAGCCCGGCATCCCCGCGGTCAACTACGGGCCAGGCGACCCGGTGCAGGCCCACACCGACGGCGAGCAGTGCCCCGTGGCCCAGATCCGGCAATGCCGTCGCGCGCTGGAGGCGTGGCTGACCGCGCGTGAGGGCGGCCACCCGCCGGCGCTGCGCCGCGCCCCCTCGACGGACGCCGGGCGACGGCCGCGTCATGCTGGACCGGGCCGGACCCCGGCCGCGAGGTCGGCTCGGGTGGCCGGCCCGTCCGTCGGCCCGAAAGGGATCAGCCCCTGGAGGACGCGCCGGACCTGCCGCCGCTGCACGTGCACCGGGAGGGCACCGGCCCCGCGCTGGTCGCGCTGCCCGGCATCGGCAGCACGTGGGAGGAGTACCGCTCCGTGCTGCCGGCGCTGGCGCGGCGCTACGACGTGCACGCCGTGGACCTGCCGGGCCAGGGCGCGTCGGCGCCGCTGCCGCGGTCCCGGCGCCCCGACGTCCCGGCGCTCACCGACGCGGTCGAGCGGGAGCTGGACCGGCGCAAGGTCGGGTCCCCGCACGTGCTCGGGGTCTCCCTCGGAGGGCGGATCGCCCTTGAGCTCGCCCGCCGGGGCCGGGCCCGGTCGGTGGTTGGCGATCGGCCCCACCGGGCCGGTGACGCCCCCGGAGCGCGCCTTCCAGGCGGCGATGCTCGGACTGTCTCGTCTGTCCTTCGCGGCCGTCTCGCCGGCGGCGGACCGCCTGGTGCAGCCACCCGCCGTGCGCGCGATGGCGCTGGCAGTGCTGCGCGCGCAGGGCTGGAGGAAGCCGCCGGAGGAGGCCGCCGCCCTGGTCCGGGCCCATGGGGCGCGGATAGGACTTCTGGCGCCACCTGCGGTGGTCCGTCCTGCCGGAGGCCACCGTCGACTACCGCTCCGTCACCTGCCCGGTGCGGATCGCGCAGGGATCGGCGGACGTGCTGTCCCTCGGGCAGGCGCTGCGGCTGTCCGCGCTCGTGCCGGGGGCGCAGTTCCGCTGGTTGGCCCTCGCCGGGCACAGCAGCGTCGGTGACGTGCCGGACCGGGTGGTCGAGCTCGTGGACGCCGTGGCGACGGCAGCAGCCGCGGACCGCGCGTCAGCGGGCAGCGGCCCGGCGGGCGAGGACTAGCGCGCCGAGCGCGCCGGCCGCCAGCGGCAGCCGCCGCAGCGGGCTCAGGCGCAGCGAGGTGTACAGGCTGCGGCGCAGGGTGTCGTCGTTGAACCCGTCCTCGACGGTGTCGAACCCGTCCAGCGGCGCGAACAGGTTGTCCGGCGCGTCGGCCGGCTTCGGTTGGCCCGTGTCGTGCGCCTGGAAGCCGAACCGCACCATCAGGGCGTCCAGAAGCCGCGGCGCGAGCTTCTCGCCGAGGATGAGCACCTTGGCGGCGCCGCCGACGACGACGTCCCGGGTGGGGTGCTGGGCGGCGTGCAGGATGGCGTCCACCACGGCGCGGGGCGGGTAGATCGGCGGGGGTGCGACCGGCTTGACGCCCAGCTTCGTGCGGGCCTGGTCGAACAGCGGCGTGTTGATCGTCGCGGGCAGGACCTGCGTGACGCTGATCGGCAAACCCTCCTTGCGCAGCTCCATCCGCAGGCTCTCCACGAAGCCGTCGGTGGCGTGCTTGGAGGCGATGTAGGCCGTCTGCAGAGGCACTCCGCGCTTCGCCCCCATCGACGTCACGTGGACCAGCGCCCCGCGGCCCTGCGCCCGCAGGTGGGGCAGCGCCGCCGCCGCGCCGTGCACCTGGCCCATGAAGTTCACGTCCACCACCCGCCGGAACTCCTCCAGCGTCGTCTGCTCGAACGGCGCGAACAGGGCCACGCCGGCCAGGTGCACCCACGTGTCGAGACGGCCGTGCTCGGCGACGGCGCGGTCCGCGACGGCCCGCACCTGGGCGGCGTCGGCCACTTCGGCGACGACGGCCGTGGCGGTGCCGCCCGCCGCCTCGATCTCCCGCACCAGGTCGTGCAGCGCCGCCTCGCGCCGCGCCGAGACGACGACCCGAGCGCCCTCCCGGGCG
>JALYMU010000196.1 GCA_030773595.1 Actinomycetota bacterium
AACTACTGCTGCTCGGGTTCGGCGGCCGGCTCACCCTCGACGGGCATGTCGCCGGCTTCGTCGTCGCGCCCGCCGACACCCACGGGAGCGGGCGCGTCGGCCGGGCGGCTGACGACGTCGAGCAGGAGCTTGCGCTCGTCGCCCTCCGGCGCCGCCGTCACCATCACCGTGCTGCCGGCCTCAAGCTCCTGGCGGAGCATGAAGTCCGCGAGCGGATCCTCGATGTAGCGCTGAATCGCGCGACGCAACGGACGGGCGCCCATGGCCGGGTCCCAGCCATTTTCGACGAGGAAGTCCTCAGCGTCCTCAGAGAGCTCCAGTTGCAGCTCGCGCTCGGCGAGTTGCTGCCGGATGCGCCGCAGGAGCAGGTCGACGATCTGCTTGACCTCGTCCTTTTGCAGCTTGTGAAAGACGATCACGTCATCGATGCGGTTGAGGAACTCAGGCCGGAAGACCTTCTTGAGCTCGCCCATGATCCGTGACTTCATGTCGTCGTAGGAGACGCCCGTGTCGTCCTCGTTGACCGCGAAGCCGAGCGGCGTGTTGCGCGCGATCTCCGACGCCCCGATGTTCGACGTCATGATCACGATCGCGTGCCGGAAGTCGACCGTGCGACCCTGCGAATCGGTCAGGCGGCCGTCTTCGAGGATCTGCAACAGGATGTTGAAGACGTCGGGATGGGCCTTTTCGATCTCGTCGAGCAGCAGGACGCTGTACGGCTTGCGACGCACCGCTTCGGTCAGCTGGCCCCCCTCGTCGTACCCGACGTAACCGGGAGGCGAGCCGACGAGACGGGACACGGCGTGCTTCTCCATGTATTCCGACATGTCGATGCGGATCATCGCCTCCTCGTCGCCGAAGAGGAACTCCGCCAGCGTGCGCGCCAGCTCCGTCTTTCCCACGCCTGAGGGACCGAGGAAGATGAACGAGCCGGTCGGGCGCTTGGGATCCTTGAGACCGGCACGCGAACGCCGGATCGCCCGCGACACGACTTCGATCGCCGCGTGCTGACCGATGACCCGCTTGTGCAGCTCTTCTTCCATCCGCATGAGCTTCGCGGTCTCGGCTTCGGTGAGCTTGAACACCGGGATGCCGGTCCACATCGAGACGATGTCAGCGATCTCTTCTTCGCCGATAGACGGACGCTCTCCGCCTTCGCCGGACTCCCACGCCTCTTCGAGCTCACGCTTTTTGTTGGTAAGGCGCCGCTCCTTGTCGCGCAGGTTTGCGGCCTTCTCGAACTCCTGGGCTTCGATCGCGGCTTCCTTCTCGCGCCGCGTCGATTCGATCTCGTCTTCGAGCTCGCGATAAACGGGCGGCGAGGACATCGAGCGGATGCGCATCCGGGACGCGGCCTCGTCGATCAGGTCGATCGCCTTGTCCGGCAGGAAGCGGTCGCTGATGTAGCGGTCGGCGAGTGTCGCGGCCGCGACGAGCGCGGAGTCCGTGATCGAGACCCGGTGGTGGGCCTCGTAACGGTCCCGCAGGCCCTTGAGGATCTCGATCGTGTGCGGCAGCGACGGCTCGGCGACCTGGATCGGCTGGAAGCGCCGCTCGAGGGCGGCGTCCTTCTCCAGGTGCTTGCGGTACTCGTCCAGCGTCGTCGCGCCGATCGTCTGCAGCTCACCGCGCGCCAGCATCGGCTTGAGGATCGACGCCGCGTCGATCGCGCCCTCGGCGGCGCCCGCACCGACGAGCGTGTGCAGCTCGTCGATGAACAGGATGATGTCGCCGCGGGTGCGGATCTCCTTGAGGACCTTCTTCAGCCGCTCCTCGAAGTCACCGCGGTAGCGCGAACCGGCGACGAGCGCGCCCAGGTCGAGGGTGTAGAGCTGCTTGTCCTTCAGGGTCTCGGGCACCTCGCCCTTGACGATCGCCTGCGCCAGGCCCTCGACGACGGCGGTCTTGCCGACGCCGGGCTCGCCGATGAGGACCGGGTTGTTCTTGGTCCTCCGGGAGAGGACCTGCATGACCCGCTCGATCTCCTTCTCGCGGCCGATCACCGGGTCGAGCTTGCCCTCGCGCGCAGCCTGGGTGAGGTTGCGGCCGAACTGGTCGAGCACCAGCGAGGTCGACGGTGCGCCCTCCTGCGGGCCGCCGGCCGTGGCGGTCTCCTTGCCCTGGTAGCCCGAGAGCAGCTGGATCACCTGCTGGCGGACGCGGTTGAGGTCGGCACCCAGCTTGACGAGGACCTGGGCGGCGACGCCCTCACCCTCGCGGATGAGCCCGAGCAGGATGTGCTCCGTGCCGATGTAGTTGTGGCCGAGCTGCAGCGCCTCACGGAGGCTCAGCTCCAGGACCTTCTTGGCCCGCGGCGTGAAGGGGATGTGGCCGCTCGGCGCCTGCTGCCCCTGGCCGATGATCTCTTCGACCTGGCTGCGGACGGCCTCCAGCGAGATGCCCAGCGACTCCAGCGCCTTGGCGGCGACTCCCTCGCCCTCGTGGATCAGGCCGAGCAGGATGTGCTCGGTCCCGATGTAGTTGTGGTTGAGCATCCGGGCCTCTTCCTGGGCCAGGACGACCACCCGCCGCGCACGGTCGGTGAACCTCTCGAACATGTCATCGCTCCCTGCGAAGCGGTCGTCCGGGTCGGGAGGTTCCCGCCCCGTCCTTCCGCATGCTAGCCCCGCTGTCGGGGCACCTGCTCCGGTCCTCGTGCAGTGATCGACTGGTCTGCCGGTCGGTCCTGCGTACCTCGTTCAACTGTGTGGCTGCCCGTCGTGTTCCGGCCGGGGCACCGTTTGGAACCTTCCCCGATACGCCACGAGCGAACGCCAAGCACTCGACGCATGACTAAGCGTAGCCGCGGAGGGACAGCCCGCGCAGATGACGGCCGGCGCGCGAGCCGGTGAGGCGGGCGGAGGTGGAGCCTCGCGGCGCCCGGGGTGGGGCGGGGACCGGTGCGCGGAGTCAGAGGCAGGGACGGGTGCGCCGCGTCCGTCGCGGCGCACGCATGAGACGGCCGGCCCGGACGTGGGGACGGGCACGCCGGGCGTCCGTCGCGGCGCAGGCACGAGAGGGTCGGCCCCGACGTGGGGACCGACCCTCCTGCGACCGCGCCGGACGAGGCTGCGTCAGCTGTGCGCCTGCTCGTAGGCCTCCATCACCGAAGCCGGGATGCGCCCCCGCTCATTGACCTTGTGCCCGTTCGCGCGAGCCCACTCGCGGATCTCGCTCGTGCGACCACCGGAGGACTGCTGCGCGCCCCGCGAAGCGCCGCCCCGTCCGTTGCCCGCTCCGCGGGAGCCCTGCGCGCGCCCGGAGGACCCGCCGGCGCCACCGGAGCCACCGGAGCCACTGCGGCTGCGGCCGCCGATCCGGCGTCCGGACCCGACGTACTGCGCGAACGCGTCACGCAGCGCGGCGGCATTGTCCTCGGAGAGGTCGATCTCGTAGGACACGCCGTCGAGGGAGAACAAGACCGTCTCCGTCGCCTCGCCGCCGTCGAGGTCGTCGACGAGGATCACCTGCACCTTCTGCGCCACTGAATTCCTTTCGCCGGGGTGCCCCTGTGCGGGACCGTCGGGACAGAAATGTTCCCGCCACCCACGACTCTACCAGCGATTGCGCGCAATGGAATGGTCGGATGCCGTCGCCTTACACAGGTGTCTGCCCACCCGCGGGGCGACCCGACGTCGGAGGCTGACCGGGCGCCACGGGAAGGGCGGACCTGTCCGTAAACGACGAATGCACTAGCCCCGGACCGCACCAAGGGTGGACCGGCGCGGGCGTCACGGCACACGGCTGCCGTCAGCCGTGGGAGGCGTTTCCGTGGCTCTCGATTGCCGCCCTCCGGAAGTCTTCGTGGCTGCCGTCGGCGACATCTCAGCCTCGGGAACCGGGCCCCTCGTCCGTCGGCTCCTCGTTTTGCGGTGGCGCCGGGTGCCGGTCCGGCCCCCGCTCCTCGCCGCGGGACCGGTCCGTGGCCCGAAATGCCGTCACGGCGACCGCGATGAAGATGACCGCCATCACGAGTGGCGGCACGATCCCGGCGATGGCTTCCATGGACCGATTATCCGCCGCTGCGCAGCCGCGCGAGCATGCGGGTGTTGCCGAGGGTGTTCGGCTTCACCCGCTCGAGATCGAGGAACTCCGCGACCCCTTCGTCGTAGGACTGCAGCAGCTGGTCGTACACCGCCGGGTCGACCGGAGCCCCGTCGATCACCTCGAAGCCGTGCCGCCGGAAGAACTCCACCTCGAAAGTCAGGCAGAACACCCGCGCGACGCCGAGCTGCCCCGCCGTCTCCATCAGCCGCCGAAGCAAGGCGTGCCCGATGCCACGGCCGCGTACGGCGGGGTCGACGGCGACCGTGCGGACCTCCGCCAGGTCCTCCCACATGACGTGCAACGCCCCACAGCCCACGACACGCCCGTCGAGCTCTGCGACCCAGAACTCCTGGAGGTCCTCGTACAGCGTGACCGTGGCCTTGCTGAGCAGGCGTCGGTCCGCGGTGTAGAGGTCCACCAGGGCCCGGATGGCGCGCACGTCTCCGGTGCGCGCCCGTCGTACGACCGGGACGGAGGCCTGCGTCCCCCGGTCCGGAATGCCGGTCACTGCTCCGGCTTCACGAGCGGGAACAGGACGGTCTCGCGGATGTTGCGCCCCGTCAGCATCATGAGCAGCCGGTCAACGCCCATTCCCATCCCTCCGGACGGGGGCATGGCGTACTCCAGCGCCCGGAGGAAGTCCTCGTCGACCTGCATGGCCTCGGGGTCGCCGCCCGCGGCGAGAAGTGACTGCGCGGTGAGTCGGGCCCGCTGCTCGACCGGGTCGACGAGCTCCGAATACGCGGTTCCGATCTCCGCGCCGAATGCGACGAGGTCCCAGCGCTCGGCGAGCCGGGGCTCCTCCCGGTGGGCCCGCGTCAGCGGCGAGACCTCGGTCGGGAAGTCCTTGTAGAACGTCGGCGCGACCGTGCGCTCCTCCACCAGCCGCTCGTACATCTCCAGCACCACGGCGCCGCGCGACCACGACGGGTCCAGCAGCACATCCGCTTTCGCACACAGGTCACGCAGCCGCTCGACCGGCGTGTCGACGGTGACCTCCTCACCGAGCACGTCGGAAATGGCGTCGTCGACGGTCACCACGCGCCATTCCCCGCCGATGTCGTGCTCGTCGTCACCGTGGCGTACGACGGTCGAGCCGACCGCGTCCCTCGCGGCCTGCTGGATGAGGTGTTGAGTCAGGACCCGCATGGTGTCGTAGTCGCCGTAGGCCTCGTAGGCCTCGAGCATCGTGAACTCGGGGTTGTGCGTGGAGTCCGCGCCCTCGTTGCGGAAGTTCCGGTTGATCTCGAAGACCTTCTCCACGCCGCCGACGACCAGACGCTTGAGATACAGCTCCGGCGCGATCCGCAGGTAGAGATCCATGTCGTAGGCGTTGATGTGCGTCACGAACGGCCGCGCGTTCGCGCCGCCGTGCACGGCCTGCAGCATCGGCGTCTCGACCTCGACGAAACCGCGCCCGGTGAGCGTCGACCGCAACGAGCGCACCGCGTCGCTACGCACCTGCAGCATGCGGCGGGCGTCCGGGTTCACGATGAGGTCGACGTAGCGCTGGCGGACCCGCGCCTCCTCGTCGGTGAGGCCCTTGTGCTTCTCCGGCAACGGCCGGAGGCATTTCGCCGCTATGGCCCAGCTCTCGACGAGCACGGACAGCTCTCCCCGGCGCGACGTGATGACCTCGCCCTCGACACCGACGTGGTCACCGAGGTCGACGTCGGCCTTCCACCGCGCCAGCGACTCGTCGCCGACCTTGTCGAGCGAGACCATCACCTGCACGTCACCGGTACCGTCCCGCAGCGTCGCGAAGGAGAGCTTCCCGCCGATCCGGGAGAGCATGACCCGACCGGCGATGCCCACGCGGTCCCCCGTCGCCGAGTCGGGCGGCAGGTCGGCGTAGCGCGCGCGCAGCTCGGCGGCCGTCGTCGTCCGCGGGAAGCCGACGGGATAGGGGTCGACGCCCTCGGCCAGCAGGCGCTTCCGCTTCTCGCGCCGGACGCGCTCCTGCTCTGGCAGGTCGTCGGCTGGCCGGGAGGAAGGTTGGTCGCTCACCCGGCGAAGGCTATCGGGGGCGCCTCGAGGGGACCGGCGCGTTCCGCCGTGCGCCCGGACGTGCGCGGGGCTCACACCGCGCCGTGGTGACGCTCGAACACCAGCTGGAGACCGCGCAGGGTCAGCCACGGGTCGTGCACGTCGATCGTCGCGGACTCCTCGACCACGAGCGGGGCCAGCCCGCCGGTCGCGACGACCGTGACGTCGTCCGGGTCGTCGGCGAGCTCGGCGGTCATGCGCGCGACGACCCCGTCGACCTGGCCGGCGAAGCCGAACAAGATGCCGGCCTGCAGCGCCTCGACGGTGTTCTTGCCGATGACCGACCGCGGACGGGCCATCTCCACCTTCCGCAACTGCGCCCCACGCGCCCCGAGGGCGTCGACCGAGATCTCGATGCCGGGCGCGATCGCGCCGCCGAGGTACTCCCCGCGCCGCGACACGGCGTCGAACGTGGTCGCCGTACCGAAGTCGACGACGACCGCCGGTCCGCCGTGGTGGTGGACGGCGGCGAGCGCGTTGACGATGCGGTCGGTGCCGACCTCCTTGGGGTTGTCCGTCAAGACAGGCACCCCTGTCCGGACCCCGGGTTCCACCACGACCGTGGGCACGTGAGCGTGGTACCGGCGGCACATCCCGCGCATCTCGTGCAGCACCGACGGCACCGTGGAGCACACGGCGATGCCGGCCACCTGGTCCTCCGCGGCCGCGCCGGAGGAGGTGAGCAAGCCGCGCACGACGACCGCGAGCTCGTCGGCGGTACGCCGCGCGTCGGTCGCGATGCGCCAGTGCTCTAGCAGCCGGTCGCCGGAGAAGAGCCCGAGGACGGTGTGGGTGTTGCCCACGTCGACGGTCAGGAGCATCAGCGGCGCTCGTGCAGGTCGAGGCCGATGTCCAGCACGGGTGCGGAGTGGGTGAGCGCGCCGACGGCGAGGTAGTCGACGCCGGTGCCCGCGACCTCGGCGGCGTTGTCGATGCTCAGTCCCCCGCTCGCCTCCAGCCGCGCCCGTCCTGCCACCAGCTCGACCGCCCGTCGCAGCTCCGCGGGGGGCATGTTGTCCAGCAGGACCAGATCCGCCCCCGCCTCGACGGCGCGCACCGCGTCTTCGACCGTGTCCGCCTCGACCTCGACGGGTACGTCGGGAAACGCGGCGCGGACGAGGCGGAAGGCCTCGGCCACGCCACCGGCCGCGACGACGTGGTTGTCCTTCACCATCGCCGCGTCTGACAGCGACATCCGGTGGTTGACGCCGCCGCCGCAGCGCACAGCGTACTTCTCCAGGCGGCGCAGGCCGGGCGTCGTCTTGCGGGTGTCGCGGACGGCTGCGCCGGTGCCGTCGACCGCATCGACCCAGCGCCGGGTCAGGCTCGCGATGCCCGACAGCCGGGAGAGCAGGTTCAGCGCGGTGCGCTCACCCGTGAGCAGCGGCCGGGCGGGCCCTTCCACGGTCAGCAGCACGTCGCCCAGGCGGATCCGCGTGCCGTCCTCGACGTCCTGGGTGACGCAGAGCCGCCCCTCGGCGGCGATCTCGAGCACGATGGCGGCGACCGGCAGCCCGGCGACCACGCCCGGCTGGCGGGCGACGAAGTCACCGACCGCCGTGAGGTCCTCGGGCACCGTCGCCACGCTCGTCACGTCGACGCCGCCGTCGAGGTCCTCCTCCAGGGCCGCACGGGCGAGCCGCTCGACGTACGCCGGGTCGACGCCGGCCGAGCGCAGCCGCTCGCGTGGCGGGACAGGAGCCGTCATGCCGTCACCTTCGCCGTCTCGTATCCCACGCTGACCGTGCCCTCGACCAGCCGGGCCACGAGGTGGCCACCCCACTCGTCGTCGTCGCGGTCCGGGAAGTCCTCGCGCCAGTGACTCCCGCGCGTCTCCTGGCGCGACAGCGCCACACCGGCGAGCGCCGCCGCCACGGTCATCAGGTTCGTCGCCTCCCAGTCCTCGGTGCACGGCACGTCGCTGCCGTGCAGGCGCAGCTCGAGGAGCCTCCCGCCCGCGTCGCGCAGGCCGCGCTCCGTGCGCAGCACGCCGACGTTCTCGCTCATCGTCCGCTGCAGCTCGCGGCGCACGGCCGTGTCGGCGAACAAACCCTCGCGGCGCGCGTCGGGCCCGGGCTCCGGCTGCTCGGGCAGCTCGCGGCCGAGGTCGTCCGCGATGCGGGCGCCGAAGATCAGACCTGCGAGCAGGGAGTTCGACGCGAGCCGGTTCGCTCCGTGCACGCCCGTGCAGGCGACCTCGCCGCAGGCGTAGAGACCCGGCACGGACGTACGGCCGTGCAGGTCTGTCCGGACGCCGCCAGAGGCATAGTGGCAAGCCGGGACGACGGGGATGAGCTCCCGCACGGGGTCGATGCCGTGCTCCCGGCAGCTGGCGAGGATCGTGGGGAACCGCTTGCGCCAGCCGTCCTCGCCGAGGTGACGGGCGTCCAGCCCGACGTGAGGGCTGTCGGTCTCACGCATCTTGCGCAGGATGGCCTTGGCGACGACGTCACGGGGGGCGAGGTCCGCGAGCTCGTGCACGTCCCGCATGAACCGCTTGCCGTCGGCGTCGACCAGCACGGCACCCTCGCCACGAACCGCCTCGGAGACCAGCGGCTGCTGGCCCATGACCTTCTCACCGAGATACAGCACTGTCGGGTGGAACTGCACGAACTCGAGGTCCGCGACGTCCGCGCCGGCCCGCAGCGCCGCGGCGACGCCGTCGCCGGTCGACACGGACGGGTTCGTCGTGGCCGCGTAGACCTGCCCGAGACCACCCGTCGCCAGCACCACGGCTCGGGCGTGGACCGCTCCCACTCCGTCGCGCTGCCCGTCGCCGATCACGTGGAGGGTGAGCCCGCACGCCCGTCCCTCCGCGCTGAGCAGGACGTCGAGGACGAGCGCGTGCTCGACGACCTCGATGCCGCTGTCACTGTGGAGCGCCGCGATGAGCGCACGCTCGATCTCCAGGCCGGTCGCGTCACCGCCCGCGTGTGCGATGCGGTCGCGGTGGTGGCCGCCCTCGCGGGTCAGGGCGATGTCCCCGCCCGTGGTCCGGTCGAACTTCGTGCCGATCTGGATGAGCTCGCGGACCCGCTGCGGGCCTTCGGACACGAGCACGCGGACGGCCTCCTCGTGGCACAGCCCGACTCCGGCGACCACGGTGTCTCGCAGGTGGGCCTCAGGGCTGTCGTCAGGACCGAGGGCGGCGGCGATGCCGCCCTGAGCCCAGCGGGTGGAGCCCGCGTCGAGGTAGGTCTTGGTGACGAGCAGGACGCGGCCGCCCGTCGTACGGCGGGCGCGCAGGGCCGTGGTGAGGCCCGCGATGCCCGAGCCGACGATGACGACGTCGTAGGTCGCGGTCCAGCCGGGCGGCGGCGCGAGCAGGCGGTGCGGCAGCGGGAGACGGCGGCTCATGCGGGCACCGGGTCGCCGGCAACCGGGTCGCCGGCCACCGTGTCCCCGCGGACCTGACCCGCCGCCCCGGGGACCGGCGCGGCGGCGTCGGCGCCCAGCTCGACCACCCGGTTGGCGGCGTCGACGTGGACCACCCGCGGCCGGAGCGCCCGCGCCTCGGCGTCGTCGACCTGCGCGTAGCTGATCAGGATGACGAGGTCGCCGGGCGCGACGAGGCGGGCCGCGGCGCCATTGATGCCGATGACACCGCTGCCCCGCGGACCTTCGATGGTGTAGGTCTCCAGCCGCGCGCCGTTCGTCACATCGACGATGTGCACGAGCTCGCCCGGCAGGAGGTCCGCGGCGTCAAGCAGATCGGCGTCCACGGTGACGGACCCGACGTAGTGCAGGTCCGCCTGCGTCACCGTGGCGCGGTGGATCTTGGACTTCATCAACGTGCGGAGCACTGTTCGGCCTTTCCGAGACGCAGCGGGAGATTGTCGATCAGGCGCGTCGACCCGACGCGGGCGGCGACGAGCATGCGCGCCTCGCCGTACGGCGGGGGCCGTCCGAGGTGGAGGTCGCGCACGACGAGGTAGTCGACCGCGACGTCGGGCGTCCGGGCCAGCACGGCCCGCGCGGCGTCCTCGGCGGCCGCACAGCCCTCCGCTGCCGCGGCCGCGCCCGCGCGCAGGGCCGCAGACAGCGTCGCTGCCGTACGCCGCTGTATGGAGTCCAGATAGCGGTTGCGGCTGCTCAGGGCCAGCCCGTCGGGCTCCCGCACGGTGGGTACGCCGACGACCTCGACACCTATGTCCAGATCCGCGACCATGCGGCGGACCATAACGAGTTGCTGGTAGTCCTTCTCGCCGAAGACAACGGTGTCCGGACGCACCACGTTGAGCAGCTTCGCCACGATCGTCAGGACCCCGGCGAAGTGACCCGGACGCACCGATCCCTCGAGCTCGTCGCCGAGCGGTCCCGCATCGACGGTCACCTGCGGCCGGCCGTGGGCGTACATCTGCGCTGCGGTCGGGGCGAGAACCACGTCAACGCCGTGCGCCGCGCAGACGCCGAGGTCGGCGTCGAGTGTGCGCGGGTAGCGCTCGAAGTCCTCGCCCGGGCCGAACTGCAGCGGGTTGACGAAGATGCTGACGACGGTGGCGTCTCCTGCCGACGCCGCGACGTCCATCAGCCGCGCGTGCCCTTGGTGCAGGGCACCCATGGTCGGCACGAGCACGACGCGCCCGCCTGCGGCGCCGTGCCGGTCGAGCGCCGCGTCGAGGTCGGCTCGCGTGCCGACGACGACCGGGCGGTTCACGCGCCGTCCCCCGTGAGCACGTCGAGCAGCGGCTCGGCGCTCTCGGGCGCGAGGATGCCTGCGGCCAGGGCACGGTCCGCCGTGAGCCGCGCCATCGCCTTGTACGCCGCGACGGCTTCCGGGCGAGCGGACCGCAGCGCCTGGACATGGGCGGCCACGGTCCCCGCATCGCCGCGCGCGACCGGGCCGGTGAGCGCGGCGTCACCGGAACGCAGGGCCCCGTCGAGGGTGGCACCGAGCAGCGGCCCCAGCATCCGCGCCGGGTGCTCGACGCCGCATGAGCGCAGCAGCGCCAAGGACTCGGCGACGAGCGTCACGAGATGGTTCGAGCCGCTGGCGAGCGCGGCGTGGTAGAGCGGGCGGGCCTCCTCGCGGACCTCCTGCGGCTCGCCACCCATCTCGACGACGAGTGCCTGCGCGACGGGAAGCAGCGGCTCGACCGTGGTCACGCCGAAGCTCGCGCCGGCCAGCCGGGCGACGTCGACCGGCGTCCCGGTGAACGTCATCGCGGGGTGGAGCGCGAGCGGCAGGGCGCCGAGCCCTACCGCCGGCGCCAGCACCGCCGTACCCCACCGGCCGCTGGTGTGCGCCACCAGCTGTCCCGGCCGGAACACGCCTGCGGCGGCAAGCCCTTCCACCAGGCCGGTAAGGGCGTCGTCGGGCACGGTGAGCAGGACGAGCTCGCTGCGGGTGACGACATCCGTCGGGTCCAGCAGCGGTACGCCGGGCAGCAGCTGCGCCGCCCGCGCGCGGGAGGCGTCGGAGACGCCCGAGGCCGCGACGACGCGGTGCCCGGC
>JALYMU010000197.1 GCA_030773595.1 Actinomycetota bacterium
AACGGCCGGCTGGAGCACCTGCGCGGCTCCGCCCTCAGCTTCCGCAACCTCACCAACTACATCGCCAGATCCCTGCTCGAGACCGGCGGCTTCAGACCCCAACTACACCCTCGTTCGTGAAGAGCCGCTTAACTCCGATGATGGGGAGTAGTTGGTTGCTGCGCTTGTCGATGATGTACATGGTCATTGACTCGCCCGGCTCTGCCGCCGCCGCGTTCCAGTGCAACCGGACTACGACGTGATACTCGTTCGCGTCCCGCGGGACGGCGTAGGCAGGTGGGTTCCCGTTAGTCCACCGGTCGAGAGCAGATCGAACCGCTGGTCGGCCGCTGGCGACGACTTCAGCACGGAGTTTCAGGCTGTCGGCGGCCTCATCCGGTGTGCCTCGATCCACTCCGAACGCAAGGCAGGCGGCTGCGGCGGCGGCCGCGGCCGTGGCCGCTAGGGCGACCTTGGCTCTGTGTTGGGTCCCGGCGTGACCAGCTATGTTCATCGGCTCTCTGCTCCATCCGCCACGGGTGGCCGCGCCAGCTCCGATCACTCTGCGATTTATCGGCCCCATGCGTGCGCAACTGGAGCGGCAATGGCTCGGCGACCACGGAGTTTGGTGGGGGCGGCGCCACGCCTCCGGGAGCACACCCCCACCAAGACCGTTCAGTCTCAGGAAGCACCACTTCTTCCCGGCTTCCTCCGAAGGCGTCTCCCAGCCATTCGCACCGCCGGACCTTGCCGGCTGGGGTGTAGCGAACGCTTCGGCCCCGGGCCGATGGTGTGACCATCACGTGTCGCCGCCGTCTCCAGGGTCGGTGGGTGCTGTGAGGTGGAGGTGTTTGTGTCGCGCTGTGACTGCTCGTCTGGACGCACCTGGCCGGCCAGCGCCCGCGACCGAGCCGGTAGAGCGTCGCGTTGACCTCACGATCGGGCTGCGCCCGGCTTGGCGCGATCTGCCGACGTTGGCGGACATGGTCGCCAAGCAGTTCGGGACCGAGGTTGAGCAGCGTCAACGGTGGCGACGCGCCCCGGCTGCGCTGGCCTTCTTCTGGCTGCTCGTCGCGCCGCGTCTGTGTGGGGACCTTGCTGCCCGTCCCCAGGAAGTGCTCGTCGTGCGGCAGCGCACCGCTGGCAGCCGCCTGACCCGCTCCGCAGTCGGCGCCGGCGTCCTTTCCTCGCCGTCGGGTCTTACATCGGTGCCGCGACGCTGCTGCGCGAGCTCACGGACAGGGCAGCCACGGGCCTGCGCCCCTGCGCCGAAGCGAGCCCCGGGCGGCGAGGAGCGCCCAAGCGAGGCACCCGCACCGGACCCATCAGCTGACCCGCTCACACTCCCGCGCTGGGCTGGTCTGTCCGCGCCGCGCTGTCGCCCTCGCCGCCACTCCCGTCCCGAGACGCTGACCCAGGGGGAGTCATCCCGTCGGCGCTGCCGCGTGGGTGTGGGCGTCCGGGCCAACGATCTCGCCCGTGACCGGGTCGACCTTCGCGAGCCTGTCGTCGCCGACGTCGGCGAGGAGCCGGCGCGCCTCCTCGTCCTCGGAGGTCACCGGCCGGGTCCGCGATACCCGACGGAACTCGGACATCCCACGGCTCAAGTCGTGCCCCAGCGCCACGGCGTCGATGTCGGCGCTCGTGCCGGACCGCTCGCCGCTGGTCCACTCCCGGACGCGCAGGTCGCCGGTCACCACCACCGGGTCGCCCTTGTGCAGCGACGCCGCGGCGTTCTGTGCGAGATGGCGCCAGCACGTGACGCTGTAGTAGCTGGTGTCGCCGTCGACCCACTGCCGGATCCGCCGGTCCCACCGGCGTGGCGTCGACGCCAGCCGAAAGCTCGTGATGTGGACGCCGTCCTGGGTCTCGACGTGCCGCGGGTCCGTCACGACGTTGCCGGAGACGGTCACTCGTGCCTCGTTCATGCTGCTCCGTCCTTTCCGACGCGATGCACACCGTCCACCGGCGTGCATCGCCACCGTGCCGGTACCGGCTCCGGGGAAGTGGCGTCGCGGATCCCGCTGTGGACGGTCCACGTGGTGACCTGGCGCTGTGGACGAGCAGGCGCGGCCGGACCTGCGGCCGCTGGGGTTCCCACCGAGACCCGCGCGCCCAGCGAGCGTGCCTGCCTCAGAGCAGGGCCGGCGCCCCCCGCTCGAGGTCGAGTAGGTGCTGCTTGCGCTCGAGCCCGCCGGCGTAGCCGACGAGTCGTCCCGAGGACCCGACGACCCGGTGGCACGGCACGATGATCCCGATCGGGTTGCGCCCGTTGGCCAGACCGACCGCCCGCGCGGCGCCGGGCGCGCCGATGCGCGCGGCCAGCTCGCCGTACGTCGTCGTCTTGCCGTACGGGATTCCGCGCAGCGCCGTCCACACCCGCTGCTGGAACGGCGTGCCGCGCGGCGCGAGCGGGACGTCGAAGGAGCGCAGCTCGCCGCGGAAGTAGGCCTCGAGCTGGGCCGTCACCTGCCCGAACGCGGCGGGATCGGGGCGCCCCCACGTCTCCGGCGGCGGCGCGTGGCGCTGCTCGTGCAGGTACAGCCCGGTGAGCGCGCCGTCGACCGCGACGAGCGTGATCGTCCCCACCGGGCTGCCGACGGTCGTGCTCACGGCCTCCGCCGTGGTCGCCGGATCGATCATGACGTCCTCCTCAGGCGGCGGGAAGCCGGTTGACGGCGTGGTCGCTGGTCGACCGCACCCGCGCGGTCTGCGCGCGCTGGGCGCGGGCGAGGGCGAGCGGGCCCGCACCGAGCTCGGCGAGCAGCTGACGCTCGACCTGCCGGGCGCTCGCTGTAGCCGAGGCTGCGGGCGAGCCGCGGGACGCCGTCGCGGTCCACGAGGCCGTCGGCGATGAGCCGCATGGCGCGCCCGACGAGGTCCGCGCGCAGGTCCCACTCCGGCGAGCCGGGCGCCGCATCCGGCCGGCACCGCTTGCAGGCGCGGTAGCCCGCGGCCTGCGCGGCCGCCGCCGTCGGCAGGAACCGCACGTTGTGCGGCTTGGGAGGTACGGCGGGACAGCTCGCGCGGCAGTAGATCTTCGTCGTCGTGACACAGGTGACGAACCACCCGTCGAAGCGGGCGTCCCTGGCCTGCACCGCGCGCAGGCACCGGTCGAAGTCGTCCAGCACGTCCGCCATCCTGCCGCGCCGTGGCGGTGCGATCTCGCGGAAATCGGACATGAGGGTTCGCGCGGCGCGACGGGCGCGGGAACCCACCAGCGCCGGCGGCGAGCGCCGACGGCCTCGACCCGTCCGAAGCAGTGGCGCGAGGCCAATAGGCTGGAGCACATGGCGGAGTTCATCTATTGACAGCCTGAGGGCCCGGCCCTTCCGGTGATCCGCTGTCGCCGTCGCGCAGCCACTCGTAGGGCACGCCGCACCGCATCGCCCACAGACGCATGGTCTGTGTGGACGGCGTGATCCGTCCGTTGATCCAGGTGCTGATGGTGCTTCGGCCGACGCCGAGATAGTCGGCCATCTCCTGTACGCCAACGTCAGCCTCCCGCAGCGACTTCCGCATGCGGTCTGCGAGGTCCCATTCCGGCACACGGGCCGGTGCCTGCATCTCTCCCATGCACCAACTGTTGCACAACCTCGCGCCATCCGCAAGAGGTCCGCTGTAGGTGACTCTTGCGGCTCCGTTGACGGATGTGCAACAGTTGGCGCATGCCGAAGACGCCAGCACCCGACGACCTCATCGGAAGCGCCGTCGCCTGTGACCTGCTCAACATCGACCGGAGCACGCTTTCCCGCTGGGTGAGCGCCGGCAAGCTCGCGCCCGCGCTCCGCCTCCCCGGGGCCACCGGCGCGTTCTTGTTCAAGCGCGAGGACGTCGAAGCGTTGCGGCAGGGGAGTGCGGCGTGACCGTCCTCGCCGCTGTCGAGTTGGCGCAGCTCGCGGAGTGCGAGCAGACGATTGAGCGTGGCCTGTCGACGTTCCTCGAGGTCGGCACGGCACTCCTGATGGTTCGGGACCAGCGTCTCTACCGACAGCACCACGCGACCTTCGACGCGTACTGCGTGGGTCGCTGGAACATGGGGCGCGCGTACGCGTATCGGCTGATCGCGGCGGCAGAAGTAGCGGAAGCGGTGTCGCCCATGGGCGACATCACGTCCGAGCGCCAGGCTCGCGAACTCTCCGGGCTGGACGGCGACACCGCCCGCGAGGTGTTCACGGCTGCGACCGAGGCGACGGACGGCAAACCCACGGC
>JALYMU010000198.1 GCA_030773595.1 Actinomycetota bacterium
CCGATGTGAAGGGCATCTACGGATCGAACGAGGGTTCAGCCATTGGCGTCGTCAAGGGCGTCGAGGAGAGCGGCAAGAAGGGCATCACGATCGTCGGCTTCGACTCGGGCAAGGCCCAGGTCGACGCGGTCAGGAGCGGCGTGATGTCGGGCGCCATCACCCAGAACCCCATCGGCATCGGTGAGCAGGTTGTCGCAGCGTCGATGAAGGCAATCAAGGGTGAAAAACTGCCCAAGGTCGTCGACACAGGCTTCTTCTGGTACGACAAGAACAACATCGACGATCCGAAGATCGCGTCTCTGCTTTACCAGTGATCTCCGCCGGCAGCGACGACCATCGACGCCGAACACGTGGTGGGCGGTTCCGGGTGCGGTGACCTCCACGGTCGCCGCACCTGGTCCGAGCGACGCTCTCCTAGCCGCCCGTCATCGTCGCCCACCATCTCGGAGCGTCGGGCGACTGGGCCTCGCTCCACGACAACGACGCCGACTGGCTGGCTGTCTCCCGCGACCTCACCGCTCCGCGCCGCGGGGGTGACGTCGTACCCCATGCCGGACCCGTGCCCGAGTTGGGACGCCACCCGACGATCAGGATGGTGAACCCGGGCCTTGGGGCCCGGCTGGCCTGTCTATGCCTGTTCCGGTGTGGGTGTCCGCCGGGCTGCCGCCGGGGTCGCTGCCCAGCTCGCCAGCAGGGCGAGTTGTTCGTCGGTGCCGGTGCCGGGCTCGGGAGTGTAGACGGTGAGTGACAGCCCGGGGTCGCCGGGCAGCGGGATGGCGTTGAAGGCGAGTTGCAGTTCGCCGACCACCGGGTGGCGGAACGTCTTGGAGCCGGTCACGTGGACGTGGACGTCGTGCGAGGCCCATCGGGTGCGGATGGCGTCGCTGCGGGTGGCCAGTTCTCCGATTAGGTCCGTCAGCGCTCGGTTGTGCGGGTCACGACCGGCTTCGGTGCGCAGCATCGCGACGGTGGTGTCTGCGGCCCGCTCCCAGGCGGGGTAGAACTCGTGCGCCGTGGGGTCGAGGAAGCAGAAGCGGGCGAAGTTGGTCGGCTTGGCGGGGCTTTCGAGCACAAGGGTGTAGAAGGCACGAGCGAGGGCGTTGGTGCCGACGATGTCCAGGCGGCCGTTGGCGATGAAGGCCGGCACGGCGGTCATCGCGTCGAGCATGTGCTGCAGGCTGGGCCGCAGCTGCTTCGGCCGAGCGCGGCGGCGGGGCGGCTGGCCGCCGCGGGCGGTCCGGGCGAGGTCCAGCAGATCGCCCACGGAGCCCGGTGGCTGCGGCTGGTCCACGCCACCGTGCTGGCCGCCTGCTCCCAGCTGGCTGACCGCTCGGGACGTGAGTGCGACCGCTTGCACCAGCAAGGACGGCGCCTCTCCGGTGGCGTTGAGTTCGCGCACCGCCTGGTTGACGTTGACGCCGAACCGGCGCACCTGGCCGCGGGCGGCCATCAACTCGAGCAACGCCTCACGAAGAGGAGCCATCGAGGGGGCGTCGAGACCTTGGGCCGCAGCGAGCGCCGCCTCGGCGGCGTACCCGGTCGGCGTCAGGCCGGAGGCCCGCGCCGCCTCAGCGACTGCGGCGTACTCCGCTTCGGTGTACCGAAGCTTCACGTGCCGTGGCCGGCCAGGCTGCAGGTGCGTCCGGTCCCGGCCCGTCGCTCGCCGCCGGGCGCTCACCGCGAACCTCCCCGGTCTGTCGGCCGGGTCCGCCGCAGGACGGCGACCACCCCAGGACCGCGCCCGGTCCGCTCCACCTTGCCCTCGCCGGTGCCCGCAGGCGGCGCCAGCGAGGTGGCGGCATCGGCGATGCCCGGTCGCCGCGTCTGGGTACCAGACGCATATCTTGCTCCCGCTGTGCGGGCCTGTCTGCCTTGCGTCCGGGAGCGCTCGGCGAAGCGCGCCTCCGGGCGCGGGAACTGCCGGCAAGGAGGAGTAGCGGTCGGCGTCACGATGCCACCTCGTTCGTACGGTCGAGCAGCTCGCAGGCTCGACGGGAGACGGTCAGCGGTTGACTGGGACGTTCTCGCTGGAGAGCTCGCGCCGGGCCTGTTGCTGCAGGGAGACCCGAAGCCCGCCCACCTCGCTCAGCCGTGCTTCCAGGGCGCGGCGAGCTCGCCAGCCGAGCGCTCGCCGGAGTTCTCCCCTCCTGCCGTGCGCTCGGCGGCCTCCCACCAGGGCCCCGGACACGTCTACCGCATCGGGCT
>JALYMU010000199.1 GCA_030773595.1 Actinomycetota bacterium
AGCATCGTCGGGGACAAGCAGAAGGGCTTCTGGCGCAACGCCGAGGCCTACGTCGTGTCGCTGCTCAAGGAGTACTGGGGCGACGCGGCCACGCCGGAGAACGACTTCTGCTTCGACTACCTCCCCAGGATCACGGGGGACCACGGCACCTACCGCACGGCTATGGACATGGTCGACGGCAAGGTCTCCGGCTACTTCCTGCTCGGGCAGAACCCCGCCGTGGGCTCCGCCCACGGCAAGCTCCAGCGCCTGGGCATGGCCAACCTCGACTGGCTGGTCGTGCGCGACCTCGCCATGATCGAGAGCGCGTCGTTCTGGAAGGACTCCCCGGAGATCGAGACCGGCGAGATCGTTCCGGAGCAGTGCAAGACGGAGGTGTTCTTCTTCCCGGCGGCCTCGCACGTCGAGAAGGAGGGGACGTTCACCCAGACCCAGCGGATGCTGCAGTGGCGGGACAAGGCCGTCGAGCCCAAGGGCGACCAGCGCTCGGAGCTGTGGTTCTTCTACCACCTGGGTCGGATGCTGCGGGAGCGTCTCGCCGACTCGACCGACGAGCGCGACCGCCCGCTGCAGGACCTCGCGTGGGACTACGCGGTGCACGACGGCGAGCCCGACGGCGACGACGTGCTGCGCCGGATCAACGGCTACGACCTGACCACCGGCAAGCTGCTCGACGGGTTCGCCCAGCTCAAGGCGGACGGGACCACGTCCAGCGGCTGCTGGATCTACAGCGGCGTCTACGCCGGCGGGGTGAACCAGGCCCGGCGGCGCAAGTCGCGGTTCGAGCAGGGCGAGGACCGGTCGGCGCTCGAGTGGGGATGGGCGTGGCCGATGAACCGGCGCATCCTCTACAACCGCGCCTCGGCGGACCCGCAGGGACGGCCGTGGAGCGAGCGCAAGAAGTACGTGTGGTGGGACGAGGACGCCGGCGAGTGGACCGGGTACGACGTGCCGGACTTCGAGAAGAAGAAGCCCCCGTCGTACCGTCCGGAGCCCGGCGCGGTCGGCCCGGCCGCGCTGCGCGGTGACGACCCGTTCATCATGCAGGCCGACGGCAAGGGCTGGCTCTACGTGCCCAACGGCCTGCAGGACGGGCCGATCCCGACCCACTACGAGCCGCACGAGTCCTCCTTCCGCAACCCGCTCTACGGCCAGCAGGGCAACCCGACCCGCAAGGTCTACGGGCGCTCGGACAACCCGTCCAACCCCGACGTGATGGAGGGGAACAACGAGGTCTTCCCGTACGTGCTCACGACCGCCCGCCTGACCGAGCACCACACGGCCGGTGGGATGAGCCGCTGGCTGCCCTACCTGTCCGAGCTGCAGCCGGCGCTGTTCGTGGAGGTCTCGCCGGAGCTCGCGGCCCAGACGGGCCTGGACCACCTCGGCTGGGCGCACGTCGTCACGAGCCGTACGGCGGTAGAGACACGGGTGCTCGTCACCGACCGCATGGCGCCGCTGTGGGTCCAGGGTCGCGTCGCGCACCAGATCTGGATGCCCTACCACTGGGGCACCGTCGGCGTCGTCGACGGCGACGCGGTGAACGACCTGTTCGGGATCGCGCTCGACCCGAACGTGCTCATCCAGGAGACCAAGGTCATCAGCTGTGACATCCGCCCGGGCCGCCGGCCGCGGGGTCCGGCGCTGCTGGAGTTCGTCGAGGGCTACCGGCGACGGGCGGGGATCACGACCGAGACCGGGACGCACGTGGCCACCGTCGGTGCCGGGCGGCACGTCGCCCACACCATGGACGCCGAGAGCCCGGCCGAGTCGCTCGACGTGTCGTCACCGGGGAACGAGAGGCGCGAATGACCCTCGACAACAGCTTGTTCGGGCCGCTCGACGACGTCTCGCGCAACGCGGGGTACGTCGAGCACCCGCCACGGGTCGGCTTCTTCACCGACACCTCGATCTGCATCGGGTGCAAGGCCTGCGAGGTGGCCTGCAAGGAGTGGAACCTCATCCCCGACGACGGCTACAACCTGCTCGGGATGTCGTTCGACAACACCGGCATGCTCGGCGCGAACTCGTGGCGGCACGTGGCGTTCATCGAGCAGAGCCGTCCGGTCGGGCAGCAGGCACCGCCGTTCGAGGGACTGCCGACGGGGGAGTCCGGCACGGACGCCACCGCGGCGGCGACCGCCGAGGCGATCCGGCACACCGAGGGCGCCGGCGGCGCGCTGGGGAACAAGCCGGTCGACCTGCCCATGCCGTCGTTCGAGCTGCCCGGCGCGCGCACCGGCGCGGAGGGCCGCACCGACTTCCGCTGGCTCATGGCCTCGGACGTCTGCAAGCACTGCACGCACGCGGGCTGCCTGGACGTCTGCCCCACCGGCGCGCTGTTCCGGACGGAGTTCGGCACGGTCGTCGTACAGCAGGACATCTGCAACGGCTGCGGCTACTGCGTCTCCGGCTGCCCGTACGGCGTGATCGACCGCCGCGAGGACGACGGGCGCGCCTGGAAGTGCACGATGTGCTACGACCGGCTGCGCGACGGGCTCGAGCCCGCGTGCGCCAAGTCGTGCCCGACCAACTCCATCCAGTTCGGGCCGCTGGACGAGCTGCGGGAGCGGGCGCAGAAGCGAGTGGAGGCGCTGCACGAGGCCGGCGTGCCGGAGGCGCGGCTGTACGGCGAGAACCCGCACGACGGCGTGGGGGGCAACGGCGCGTTCTTCCTGCTGCTCGACGAGCCGGAGGTCTACGGCCTGCCGCCGGACCCGGTGGTCCCCACCCGGGACCTGCCGGCGATGTGGCGCTACGCGGGCATGGCTGCGGGCACGTTCCTCGCGGCGGCCGCGACGGTGTTCCTCGGGAGGCGGGAGTCGTGAGCGAGGACCATTCGGCCGGTGGCCTGCTGCGCGAGCCGGTCTCCGACGCGGGGGCGCAGGACGCGTCCGCACGGATGTGGGACGCCGGTGGCCGGCACCGCCGCGGCAGGAAGGGCGGTGGCCGCGGTGACGACGGCGGCCGCGAGCAGTCGATGGTGCCGAAGGCGGAGTTCCAGTCCTACTACGGGCGGCCGGTCCTCAAGCCGCCGGTGTGGAAGGGCGACATCGCCGGCTACCTGTTCGCGGGCGGCCTGTCGGCCGGGTCCGCGCTGCTGGCGGCCGG
>JALYMU010000200.1 GCA_030773595.1 Actinomycetota bacterium
CGGCGTGCGACCCGCGCGCCAGCAGCCGTCCGGCCAAGAGCAGCACCACGCCGATCTGCGCCAGGACCACACCGCCCATCAGCAGCTGCTCAGCGTCCGGCGACGCGGTCGGCAGGACGAGCGTGGCGGAGGCGTCCGGCGCGACGGCGGTCGCGAGCGCCAGCGTGCCGGTGCCGGTGGTCAGCAGCGCCGGCAGCAGCCGCCGTCGAGCCCGACGCCGAGGCAAGGAACAGCGCAGCCTGCAGGTGAGGGGTGCCGCCGCGTCCTGGGGGTCGGCGTCGCGGCCGTGCGCTGCTCCGCGTGCCGGCTGGGCCCGTCGGACCCACGTACGGCGTGCCTGGCAGCGGCGCGCCGAGGACGACCGTACTCGGCGGCCGCCGAGGCTGCCCTCGGCGCTGCGCCGGGTTGTGCGCTGTCGCAACCGCGGCGGCCTTCCGGCCCGCGCGCATCGTGCGCGTGCTCCGCTCCCACCGTCACCGCGAGCCGTCTCCTCGTTGTCGGGCTGGTCGTGCCGGCAGCGAGGACGACAACGACGCCGGCGGAGCTTGCTGCGCTGCGCTTCATCAAGCCGTGGTGCCGTCCTCACCGCCGCAGCCGTCGTTGCCCGCTCCCGGCCGGCCGCGCAGGCGGCGCCACGTCCCGCCGCGTACATAGCTGCACGATCTCGACACCCAGTCCCGAACGGCATCGGCACCGCCAAGGCCGTCGACTGTGTGGCGGCCGGCGCGAAGCCGGTCACGACGTCCCGTCGGGACACCGCCGGCCACCATCGGGGCATGAAGTACGACCGTGGCCTTTTGCAAGGGCGCTCGTCCGTCGTTGCCGTGACGGAGTCAGGTGACCCCCGCCTGGGGACGTCCGCTCGGCGGACGACGTCCCCGGAGCTCCGTGCACCGGAAGGGACCGATCGGGCGGTGGACGCTCCGCCAGCAGCGGCCCGCCAGCAGCGGCCGCCAGCAGCGTCCCAGCATCCGTGGAGGTCGTTGACACTGCCGAAAGCGCGGACTTACGGTCAGACCAATATACCTTCGTGCCGGGCGTCCGCTGGGACGACCGGTGCCTCGCGACCCCACTGACCAGGAAGGCCCTCATGGCCAAGGACGCGCTCGTCAACGACAACCTCGCCGCCAAGTTCGCGACCGAGAAGGACTCGCCCTACACGCGCTGGGTGGCAGCAGAGGGCTTGGACATCATCGCGGCGCACTACGTGCCGGACCTGCGCACGGTCGAGCTCAAGCCCTGGGAGCGGCGCGGCGGCAGGGGCGTGTTCATCAACCACGAGGCGACGCGCACCTCCAACGACTGCTACGTCTGCGAGATCCCGGCCGGCGGCCAGCTGGCTCCGCAGCGCCAGCTGTTCGAGGAGATGGTCCTCGTGCTCGAGGGCTCGGGCTCGACCAAGGTGTGGAACGACGCGGGTGCCGAGGTCACCTTCGAGTGGGCGGCCGGCTCGCTGTTCGCCATCCCGCTCAACGCGCACCACCAGCACTTCAACGGCTCGGGGCAGAAGGCTGCGCGCTTCGTCTCGTCGACGAACATGCCGCCGGTCATCAACCTCTACGACGACGCCGACTTCGTCTTCGGTACCGCGAAGGACTTCCCCAACCGCTTCGACGGCGAGCCCGACTACTTCTCCCCCAAGGGGGAGCAGAAGGGGCTGCTGCTCGACACCAACTTCGTGGCCGACGCCGTGAACCTCCCGCTCATCGAGGCCAAGGAGCGCGGCGCGGGCGGTGGCCACATCCGCTTCGCCATGGCCAAGGGCTCGATGAACAGCCACATCTCGCAGTTCCCGACCGCGACCTACAAGAAGGGGCACCGGCACGGTCCCGGCGCCCACGTCATCATGCTGTCGGGCGAGGGGTACAGCCTCATGTGGCCCGAGGGTGAGGAGCCGCGCCGGTACGAGTGGAGCGCCGGCACGCTGATCGTCCCGCCCAACATGTGGTTCCACCAGCACTTCAACACCGGCACGGAGCCGGCTCGCTACCTCGCGTTCAAGCACGAGGTCGTCTCGGTGCGCAACGCGCAGGGCGTCCCGAAGGCGTGGATCAGCCAGCGCGTCGGCGGCGACCAGATCGACTACGCCGACGAGTCGCCGTACGTCCGCGAGACCTTCCGTGAAGCGCTTGCCAAGCACGACCTGGAGCCGCAGATGGACGCCGTCTACGAGGCGGAGCTGCCCACCCTGCCACCCAAGCAGGAGAGCGTCGCGGTCTGACGAGGCAGCGGATGCACGACCACCAGCACGACCACGAGCAGGTCCGGCTCGTCCACTCGGCCTGGACCCCGGACCACGACCACGACTCCGACGACGACGCGGTCGGGCCGCTCGAGGACAACCCCGTCTGGCAGCAGGACAACGTCACGCTGCACAGCGTCGGGATGGACATCGGCTCGTCGGGCACCCAGGTGGTGTTCTCCCGACTGCACCTGCGGCGGATCGGCGAGGACCTCACCAGCCGCTACGTCGTCGTGCGCCGTGACACGGTCTACCGGTCCCCCGTCGTGCTGACGCCGTACGCGAGCGCCGAGCACATCTCCGCCGAGCAGCTCGGGTCGATCATCGACGACGCCTACGCCGCAGCCGGGGTCGACCCCGCGCAGATCGACACCGGCGTGGTCATCCTCACCGGCGAGGCCCTGCGGCGACGCAACGCCGAGGCCATCGCGGCGGTGCTCGCCGAGCGCGGCGGCGAGCTCGTCACCGCCACGGCCGGCCACAACATGGAGGCGATGCTCGCGGCCTACGGGTCCGGTGCGGCGCAGGCGTCGTACGACACCGCTCAGCGCATCCTCAACGTCGACGTCGGAGGTGGGACCACCAAGCTCGCGGTCCTGGACCGCGGTCGTGTCCTGGCCACCGCCGCGGTGCACGTCGGCGGACGGCTGCAGGTCATCGACGCCGACGGCCGGATCGTCCGGCTGGACCCAGCCGGAAAGGCGCACGCCGCGCGGGCCGGCTTCGCGTGGGAGCTCGGCGACACCGCCGCCCAGGACGAGGTGCGTCGGGTTGCCGAGGGCATGGCTGACGCGCTCATCACCGCCCTGACCGCCGAGCCGCTGCCGAACGACGTGTCGGAGCTGCTGCTCACCGAGCCGCTCGGCGACCTCGGGCACATCGACGGGGTGATGTTCTCCGGCGGCGTGGCGGAGTACGTGTACGGCCGGGAGCGCCGCGAATTCGGCGACCTGGGCCCGGCACTGGGCCGGGCGCTGCGCCGGCGGCTCGACGACGGCGCCCTGCGCTTCCCACTGCTGCCCGCGGGCGAGTGCATCCGCGCGACGGCGCTCGGGGCGTCCGAGTACAGCGTGCAGCTCAGCGGCAACACCGGCTGGATCTCCGACCCGGACGCGCTGCTCCCCCGGCGGAACCTGCCGGTCCTGCGCCCGGCCTACGACCTCGGCGAGGACGTCGACGCGGAGGCCATCACGCAGGCCATCCGGCGGCACCTCGTCGCCCTCGACGCGACGCAGACCGACGCAGACCTCGCGCTGGCCCTGAGCTGGGACGGGTTGCCGAGCCACAACCGCCTGCTGCCCTTCGCGCGCGGCGTCCGGGACGGCCTGGCAGAGCGCACGGCTCTGGGAAGGCCGGTCTACCTGATGCTCGACGGAGACGTCGCGATGACGCTGGGCCGGCTGCTCCGGGACGAGCTCGGCGTGCGGACCGACCTGCTGGTCGTCGACGGGTTGAGCCTGCGTGACTTCGACTACATCGACATCGGGCGCGTCCGCCACCCGTCGCGCACGGTCCCGGTGACGATCAAGTCCCTGGTGTTCAGCTCGGACCCGCGCTCGACGTGACGCTTGCCACAACCACCCACGTTGTGATTCTTTGGTCAGACCATTAGCCCGAGGGAGCGCGCATGGCGACGAAGACGACCACCGGGGTCACGCACTACCACGTACAGAAGAAGCGCCGGGCCGACTTCCTGAAGGAGTGGCGCAAGTACCGCAACACCGTCGTCCGGCTCGGCGACGTCGAGATGCACGACACGGCGCGCGGCATGCGCCGGGGCGTCTACGTCGGCGCGGACGGCGACCGGCCCACCCGTTCGATGGACGCCCTCGTCCACGAGATCGACCCGGGCACGACCTCGACCGTCCACCGCCACTCCTGGGACGCGATGCTCTTCGTCGTGGCCGGGTGGGGCTGGAGCGAGATCGACGGCGAGCGCATCCAGTGGGGTCCCGGTGACTCGCTGCACCTGCCGGCGTGGGCGTGGCACCGGCACGGCAACGACGGGACGGAGACCGGCCGCTTCCTGAGCTTCTCCAGCGAGCCGCTGCTCGAGACCATGGGCATGGCCTTTCTGGAGGACGGCGGCACCACGCCGTTCGAGCAGCTCGCGCCGCGTCCGCCGTACGCCCCGGCCATCGACGGCGACGACCCGTACGCCCGCCGCGTCCGCCGGCTGGCCAAGGACCAGGACGCCCGACGCTCGGGGCGGCTGCACACCAGCTGGGACGAGCTGGAGCTGCTGCCGACCCCGCGCGGGACGCGCACCACGTTCCTGCTGGACAAGGCGATCGGCTACCAGGCCTCCGGCATCACGATGGCGATGTTCGAGATCGGCCCCGGCCGCGGCCAGTCGATGCACCGTCACCCGGGTGAGGCGTGGCTCTACGTCGTCGAGGGCCGCGGTCACAGCTTCCTCGGCACCGAGCCCGACAAGGGCGAGGACCACCCGTGGCAGAAGGGCGACCTCATCGTCGTCGACCATTTCCTGTGGCACCAGCACTTCAACGACGACCCGGACAACACCGCCAAGGTCGTCCGCATCCACATGTTCGACAGCCTGCTCGAGACGATGCGTGTCCTCATGGACCCGATGGTGCTGTTCGAGGAGCCGCCGGACGCCGTCCGGGACGCGCAGGCCGGCGATCCGTCGACGGTCGACTGGCCGGCCGTCGTGCGCCCGACCTGGCCCTGACGGGTGGTCGCCGCCGCCTTGCCCCAGGGCGTGCTGTCCGTGCACGCCCTGCCGTCGGACCACCACGACGGTCCCTGGGACCACATCCTCGTGCCACCTGGCACCAAGGAGCGCCTGCTGTCGACAGCGCTGCTGACGATGCGGCACGGCCGCAAGCTGGCGACCCTGCCTGGCCTGCCGCACGGGCTCGTCGTACTCGCCGGCCCTCCGGGCACCGGCAAGACGACGCTCGCCAGGGGGCTGGCTCAGGCAGCGGCGCGGGCGCTGGCCCCGCACGGGGCGACGACCTACGTGGAGGTCGACCCGCACGCCTTCCCCAGCGAGATGCTCGGTGAGAGCCAGCGCGCCATCACGAAACTGATGACCGACACCGTCCCGGAGCTGGCGGCGCGCCGCCCGCACACCGTCGTGCTCGTCGACGAGGTCGAGAGCCTCGCGGTGCGCCGCTCGGTGGCGTCCTTCGAGACCAACCCCGTGGACGTGCACCGGGCGACGGACGCCCTGCTGGCCGGCATCGACTCCGTCGCCGCGGACCACCCGGGAGTGCTGTTCGTGACGACCACCAACTTCCCGGAGGCGATCGACGAGGCATTCCTGTCGCGCGCCGACCTCGTCCTGCACGTGCCGCTGCCCGACGAGGGAACCGTCGCGGCGATCGTGCGCGCGTCGCTGCGCGAGCTCGCCGGGCTGTGGCCGGCGCTGCGCGGCCTCGCCGAGGACGACAGCCTGCACGCCAAGGTCGCCGGGCGGTGCCGCGGGTGGGACGGCCGGCGGGTCCGCAAGCTGGTCCTGGCCGCCCTCGCGCAGCGTCTCGACGTCGCGCTCGACCCGGCGCAGCTGACCGCCGACGACGTGCTCGCCGCCGTGGAGGCGGCGGCATGAGCGTCGAGCTGCCGGTCCCGTCCGAGGCGGGCGCGGTCTTCGGCAGCGACGCCGTCGTCGACCTGCTGCGCGCGATGGGCGTGAAGTACGTCCCCCTGAACCCGGGGTCGAGCTTCCGCGGCCTGCACGACTCGTTGGTCAACCACGGCGGCAACCGCGACCCGCAGCTGCTGCTGTGCCTGCACGAGGAGATCGCGGTCTCCTTGGCGCACGGCTACGCCAAGGCGACAGGCGGGCTCGCCGTCGCGGCGGTGCACGACCTCGTCGGTCTGATGCACGCGTCGATGGCCGTCTACGACGCGTTCTGCGACCGCACCCCGGTGCTCGTGCTCGGCGGCAGCGGACCGATGGACCCGGCTCAGCGCCGGCCGATCGACTGGGTCCACTCCGCGACGACCCAGGCCCAGCTGGTGCGTGACTACGTCGTGTGGGACGCCGAACCGGCGACACCGGCCGCTTGCGTGGCCGACGTCGTGCGCGCGTGCCAGCGAGCACTGTCCGCCCCGCGGGGACCGGCCTACGTCTCCCTCGACGCCGGCGTGCAGGAGGTCGAGCTCCCGGCACGCCTGCCGCTGCCCGACCTGGCGCTGCACGCGCCGGCAC
>JALYMU010000201.1 GCA_030773595.1 Actinomycetota bacterium
ATCTTGACGGTGCTGGCGCCGTCGATTGTCGCACCGCGGTGAAAGCGCGTGCGGGTTCGCGCGCGATAGTGAGCGTCCGGACGAGCGAGTACGTCCACCACCGGTGGGTTCGCCGTGATGATCTGCCGCAGCCACAGAGCAGTACGCGCCGTGAACACGACGTCGTCGCCGAAGCGAAGCTGCGCCACGCTTAGCTTGCGGCGATACGTGTTCGGCGCCCCCGCGCACGCCCATAGTCCCTCACCGAGATTCGCAATTGCCAACCGCCGCGCGACGTCGCGGAGCGTGCGCTCGCGGATGTCGCATTGGAGGGCCTGCGCCGTGCTGAAGACCTGATGCTGTCTACCGGCGATCTTCATCAACGCCGGCCACCCCGTCTGAGCCATACGCCCAGCATCGGCGCGCGTCGACCGCCGCTCCGTGGTTTTCCGCCGCGGGGTGTGGACGCGGCCGATCGGTCCAAACCGGCGAGAATACCGCCGGTTCAGACCGGTGAGGCTGCCTAGGTGGTTTTGGTGGCGGGTTTGGAGGGGCGGGGGACGACGCGGTAGGCGTCGAAGACCGCCTCGACGCGCCGGACCTGGGCGATGACTTGGTCGAGGTGAGCGATGTCGGCCAATTCGAAGGTGAACCGCAGGTAGGCGATGCGGTCGCGCTGGGTCGTCACCTGCGCCGACAGGATGTTCAGCGCGAGGTCGCCCAGGACGGTCGTGATGTCGCGCAGCAGGTGCTTGCGGTCTAGCGCCTCGACCTGGACGGTCACGCGGAAGGTCGACGGCGTCGAGGCGTCCCAGTGCACCTCGACCAGCCGCGACGGATCACGGCGAAGGTCCCCGGCGTTGGGGCAGTCCGTGCGGTGCACTGACACGCCACGGCCACGTGTGACGAAGCCGAGAATCTCGTCGCCGGGGACCGGCGTGCAGCATCGCGCCAGCGTCACCCACACGTCGCTGGAACCCTCGACGATCACCGACTCCGACGGCCGCGCCGGCGCGGAGGTCGTCACCGACGACGGCGGCTCAATGTCGAGTTCCTCGACCTCGTCGGCCAGGCGCGACGTCAGCGCCTGCGCCACGGTGTGCGCCGAGAGGTGGTGCTCCCCGATCGCGCGCAGCAGCGCGTCGAGGTTCTGGTAGTTCATCTGCTCGGCGACAGCCTTCAGCTCGGGGGCGGCCATCAGCCGCTTCCAGCCCGCCCCCTGCTTCGCCAGCGTGCGCTGCAGTTCGTCGCGCCCCTTGTCGATGGCGTCTTCGCGGCGCTCGCGGCTGAACCACGCCTTGATCTTCGAGCGGGCGCGTGAGGAGCCGACGAACTCAAGCCAGTCACGCGAGGGCCCCGCGTCCGCCGCCTTCGACGTGAGGATCTCGATCTTGTCGCCGTTGCGAAGCTCGTACTCGAGCGCGACGAGCCGGTCGTTGACACGCGCGCCGATGGTGCGGTGCCCGACCTCGGTGTGCACGGCGTAGGCGAAGTCGACCGGCGTCGAGTCGCCGGGCAGGCTGATGACGTCGCCCTTCGGCGTGAAGACGAAGACCTCCTGCGGCCCGAGGTCGTAGCGCAGCGTCTCCAGGAACTCCCCGGGCTCCTGCGCCTCGCGCTGCCAGTCCAGCAGCTGCCGCAGCCACAGCATGTCGTCGGGCGACCCCGGCTTGGCCGGGGCGCCGAACTCGCCGGCGCTGGGCTTGCCGCCGGCGCGGGCCTTCTCCTTGTACTTCCAGTGCGCGGCGATGCCGTAGTCGGCGGTGCGGTGCATGTCGTGGGTGCGGATCTGCAGCTCGACGGGCTTGCCCTGCGGACCGATCACCGTGGTGTGCAGCGACTGGTACATGTTGAACTTCGGCATGGCCACGAAGTCCTTGAAGCGGCCCGGTACCGGCTGCCAGTGGGCGTGCAGGATGCCCAGCGCCGCGTAGCAGTCGCGTACCGAGTCGACCAGGACGCGGATGCCGACGAGGTCCCAGATGTCGGTGAAGTCGCGGCCGCGGACGATCATCTTCTGGTAGATCGAGTAGTAGTGCTTGGGCCGCCCGGTGACCACCGCCTCGATCTTCGCGGCCTTGAGCTGCTCGGTCACCGCCGAGGTGACCTCGGCCAGGTAGGTGTCCCGGGACGGCGCCCGCTCGGCGACCAGCCGGACGATCTCGTCGTAGCGCTTCGGGTAGAGCGTGGCGAACGCGAGGTCCTCGAGCTCCCACTTGATCGTGTTCATGCCCAGCCGGTGGGCCAGCGGCGCGAGGATCTCCAGCGTCTCGCGCGCCTTGGTCTCCTGTTTCTCGGGCGGCAGGAAGCGCAGGGTGCGCATGTTGTGCAGCCGGTCGGCCAGCTTGATGACCAGCACCCGGGGGTCCCGCGCCATTGCCACGATCATCTTGCGGATGGTCTCGGCCTGGGCCGCGTCGCCCAGCTTCACCCGGTCGATCTTGGTGACGCCGTCCACGAGGTGCGCGACCTCGGAGCCGAACTCCGCGGTGATCTTCTCCAGCGTCTCGCCGGTGTCCTCCACCGTGTCGTGCAGCAGGGCCGCCACGAGCGTGGTGGTGTCCATGCCCAGGCCGGCGAGGATGGTGGCGACGGCGAGCGGATGGGTGATGTAGGGGTCGCCGCTCTTGCGCTTCTGGCCGGCGTGGGCCGCCTCCGCCACGTCGTAGGCCCGCTGCAGCAGCGCCAGGTCGGCCTTCGTGTGGCTCTGCCGGTGCAGGGCCGCCAGAGGCTCGAGGACGGGGCGCACCTCGCTGCGCTGTGGCGCCACGATCCGACGGGCCAGGCGGTCCATCACGCTGCGCCGCGGAGCGCCCGGCTCGGAGTCGGGCTCGGACCCCACGTCGGCGGGACGACGGGCCGGAGGTCGCTCGGGCAGCGGCCGGCGCTCGGCTGCCTCGACCGAGGTCGCGGTTCCCGTGGACGGCTCGCCCGCGCCGGTCCGGGGCCCACCCGGCCGCGCGGCGGCCGCGTCAGCGGCTACGTCGGGGGCCACGGCGACTCCTACGGGACGGACGACGGCGAAGAATCCATGTTAGCCGGGCGACCCCCCAGGGGGGCCCTACCCGGCGGGGGGTGCGGGGTCAGGTGATCCAGAGCGCATGGACGGCGTGCGGCGCGATGCGCTCCCGGCCTCCGAGCGCGGGGAGCTCGATGACGACCGACACGGCGGCGACCAC
>JALYMU010000202.1 GCA_030773595.1 Actinomycetota bacterium
GCCCCGGACAGAACTGTCCGGGGCCGACCGACGCGATGCCTGAGCGGAACAGCCGGCTACGGGGCTGTGCTCCCGCGGGTCTCGCCGGGGGAGACATCCGTCCTCGACTCGAGCTGGGTGACGTCGACGACCGCCGGCGCCGAGCCGGGCTGCGCGGTCGTGGGCGCGCTCGGCGGCACCAGAGGTGTACCGGTGGCCTGACCGGACCGCTGTTGGCGGTTGCGCTCCGCCCGGGCCGCGACCTGGCTTGCGATCACTCCCGCAGCCGCCGCGCCGAGACCTACCGCCCGCTTCACCAGTGGCCGGGCGGTCGTCACGGCGGCCGCCATGCTGCGGCGTCCGCCGTGGCCGCCGCGCTCCGAACCTGTCCCGGCGACGGGGGAGCGCATGTTGTCCGCCCCGGTCGGTGGAGCATCGGACTGCTGTGCCCGCAGCATCGAGTGGCGAGCGGTCATGAGCTTGTCCGTCAGCCGGGGGGCGAGCTTCTGCCCGCTGAGGAAGCCGAATGCCGACCCGCCGACCGCGACCTCACGCTGCGGGTGCTCCGCCAGTCGGAGGATGGCCTGCGCGACGGACTCCGGTGCATAGACCGGGGGCGGTGGCTTGGGGGCGCCCTCGGCGTAGGACTTCGAGTGCTCGAAGAAGGGCGTGTCGATCGACGCGGGCAGCACGAGACTGACGGCCACACCGGCACCCTCGGCCTCGAGGTCCATCCGGAGCACGTCGCAGAACCCGCGCAGCGCCATCTTCGACGAGACGTACGGCGCGTGCAGCGGCACCGCCCGGACCGACTCGACCGAGCCGATGCAGACCAGGGTGCCGCCGCTGCGGCGAAGGTAGGGCAGGGCCGCCAGCGCACCGTGGACCTGGCCGAGCCAGTTCGTCCGCATGACCGTGTCGTACTCCGCGGCCGGGATGTCCCACGCCCGTCCGTACACACTCGTCGCCGCGGCGCCGACCCACGTGTCGATGGCGCCGTACCGCTCGGCCGCCGTGCCAGCGACCTCGCGCATGGCCGCCTCGTCCGCGACGTCGGCCACGACGTAGGACGTGGTGCCACCGGCGGCGGTGATCTCCTCGACGAGCGTGGCGAGGTCCGTCTCCGACCGTGCGGTGACCAGCACCCTGGCACCGCGCTCGGCGAACATGCGCGCCGTGGTCCGGCCGATGCCGCTCGACCCCCCTACGATCACGACCACCTGGTCCGACATCGCCTTGGGCATGTGCCTGCCTCCTTCGAAAGCCCTCGCGCGGAGCTTGCGAAGGGGATCCCTACCCCGCTGCGGCACGGGGACGCCCGTGGCGGGCACGAGACTCAGGCGGAGGGCGTCGCGGCGCGCCGGCGGAACACGTAGACGGCCGGCTCGATCTCCGGCGGGAGCACCAACCGGCTCAGCCGTGGCTCCTCGGTGAGCTCGAAGTCGGTTTGGGCGCGATAGGCGTCCCAGTTGCCGGCGCTCAACTCGTGCCGACTGCTGATCACGACGTAGAGCTGCACGCTCCGGGTGGCGAAGACCTCCCGCTCGAAGGAGTTTCCGGACGGCGGCCAGGAGCAGACGACGACCTCGGGCTGGTGGCGGCGCAACGCCGTACGCGCGTCCTCGCGCCGCACCGTCGCCGGGAACGCGATCGCGTGGCTCCAGCTGTGGTCGTCGGTCGCGGTGACGCGGACGCCCTCCTCGGCGAGGAAGCGCGACAGCGTCCCGTCCCCGGCGGCGATCTCCAGGCACGAGCGGTCGCCCACCAACGTCGCCAGCTCTTGGACGAGCCGGCGCGAGTAGAAGCAGTAGATGCCCTTCGGGCCGACGAGCGGCATGAGGAAGCGGCGCTGCCACAGCAGCGGCCACACGAGCCGGAACCAGAACATCGACACCGGCTTGCGCTCGAGCGCCCTCGCGAAGAGGAGCTTCTGACCGACCCAGCCGTTGAGCAGGTTGAACCGGACCCGGCCCTCGGATACGCCCGTCGAGAGCGAGAAGCAGAGCCGTCGCAGCGCCTCCGCGGTCATCGCCCGGCGTACCTCGGCGGCCATGCGCGCCGCGGGGCTCCGGGGCATCCGGTCGCCGCCACCGCCGTGCGACACCGAGGCGACGTAGTCCCGTAGCTCGTCGAGGTCGCCGCGCTCCACGAGCCCGGCGATGTCGCGCTGCACCAGCTCCCACTCGGCGGGGAACGCCTCCTGCATCTGCTCCAGGGACGGGCGCCGGCGCAGCCAGGCTCGGACGTCCTCGCGACGCGGCGCCTTGGTCGACTTGCCCATTCGTCGTTCCTGTCCGTACGCCGGATGCGCGCCGCGCCGGGCGGCCGTTTGCGCAGTATCACCGGATCGACACGAAGAATACCCGCCGCGGCACGACGAGGGCTGCGGCCGGCGCGCGTGCCGACACCGCAGGCGCCGCCCTGCGTACCGGGTGACAGGGTTGGGCAGGACGGACGCGGGGCGGACGGGCCGTCCCGGTGCCGGCGCGCCGCGGGCCAGGTCGGTCATCGACGGGGGTGCGGAAGATGGGCGCAGCGGGCTACAGCAGGCGTGACTTCCTGCGTGCGGTGGGCGCGGTCGGAGCGGTCGGCGCGGTGAGCGGTAACTCCCTCGTCACACCCCGCGGGGCCGCGGCGGCCATGCCGGACGGTGTGCTATCCGCCGACGGCCGCCGCGCGGCGTCCATGGCGATGCACCTCCACGCGTCCTTCAGCGAGGGCATCGGATCCATGGAAGCGCACCTGGCGCAGGCCGCGGCGATCGGTGTCGACGTCGTGTGGTGGAGCGAGCACGACCACCGGATGTCCGCCCACGGGCACCGCCGTGCGGTCCACTTCGACGCCCTGACCGAGCTCGAGGACGGCCGCCCGTGGACCTGGAGCCGCCAGGACAGCGGCTCGCTGACCGCATCCGCGGGCGGCATCGTGACCGCCCCTGTCTCGCCGCGGGACCCGTCCGCCTCGCCTGGCGCGATGCGGTTGTCCGCCACGAGCGCCGGTCCGGCGTGGTCGTGGCGTGGCTACGCCGGCGCGGCGCAGAACGACCTGGGCCGGGGGTCACTGGCCGGCCAGACCCTCACCATCGACGTCCGCCCCGAGGCGCTCGGCAAGGACGCCTACCTCGCGGTCGTGCTGACGACCTCATGGCGTCCCGCGCGGGAAGGCGTGTCCGCAGGTCAGTACGTGCTGTCCTACCGGATCGGCGGGTCCGGCACGCCGGGTCGGCGTACGCGCTCCGACCGCACCGGCATCGTCACGCTCGCCGCGCCTGCCCGCGCGTGGACAACGCTCGTGCTCGACCCGGCAGCCGACATCGCCGCGATCTGGCCCGGCGCCGAGGGACGCGATGCGTCGCTGTACCAGCTCTCCCTGCGGGCTGTCAGCCGCAACGGCGCCCGAGCCGAAGGGTTCTTCGACATCCTGCGCTTCCGGCGCAGCGCCGTGGCCGGCGACGAACCGCTGCGGGTGCAGAGCGAGCTCATGGCGCACTACGCCCGCGCGTTCCCCGGCGTACGCCAGCACCAGGCCCTCGAGGTCTCGCTGGTGAAGCCCCACCTGGGCTGGCTGGGCGGTGCCGTGTCGCTGCCGGACCACACCGGCAAGCCGGTCACTCCTGACACCTCCACGGCGGCGGCGCAAGCCGCGGTCGACGCTATCCACGCCGCCGGCGGGTTGGCGTCGTACAACCATCCCTTCGGGACCGGCTCCTCCACGCCCTTCGCCGTCGACCGGCAGGAGTCCCTGCGCCGCTCCGTCACCACGGCGCTCCTGTCCAACCGCGCGCTGCGCTGCGACGTGCTCGAGGTCGGCTACCGCGTCCGCGGCGGTGTCACGCTGGGCCGCCACGCCTCCGTCTGGGACAGCTGCTCACGCAACGCGATCTTCCTGACGGGCACGGGGGTCAGCGACGACCACTCGGGCACCGACTGGCTGAGGCAGCCGGCGAACTTCCTGACCTGGGCGTGGACCCCGTCGCTCGACGAGCCCGACCTGCTCGCCGCCCTCGCTGCCGGCCGGGCGTTCTTCGGTGACCCGGCGAGGTTCCGCGGATCGCTGGACCTGCTGGTGGACGGCACGGCGCCGATGGGCTCGGTGACCGTGTCACGGGCCACCGAGCACCGGTTGCGGGTCGTGGCGACCGGCATCCCGATCGACGGCCCGGTCGAGATCGTCCGGGGAGTGGTGGACTACGCCGGCCCATCCCACCCGGACCCGGTGGTCAGCTCGACCACCGTCCCGGCGACGACGTTCGCCGCCGGGTCCGCCGACGTGGTGGTCCCGTCCTCGACCTCGTGCTTCGTCCGCGCCGTGGTCCGTGACGGCGCCGGCGTCGCCGTCGCGCTGTCCAACCCGGTGTGGCTCCTGCGCGACGTACCGCCCGGCGGGATCCCCCGCGCTCGCGCGACCTGAGGACTGCGCCACCTCGCCCGATGCACCCCTTAGGCCCGATGCACCCGTTAGGGTCGGGTGCAGCGGACGAGGGAGGAGCTGGCGCGCGTGGGCACGCAGCACGTCGCGGTCTCGAGCGACCGCGTCGTGACCCTGCCGAACCTGCTGAGCCTGTTCCGGCTCGCAGGCGTCCCGGTCTTCCTCTGGGCCGTCTTCACGCGACGCGACGGCCTCGCGCTCGCCGTCCTCATGCTCAGCGGCGTGACCGACTGGCTCGACGGCGCGCTCGCCCGGCGCTGGCAGCAGATCACGCGCGTCGGCCAGCTGCTCGACCCCGTCGCCGACCGCCTCTACATCGCCGCCACGCTCGTGGGGCTCACCGCCCGCGGAATCCTCCCGCTCTGGCTCACCGCGGCCCTGGTCGCCCGTGACGCCCTGCTGGCCCTGCTGCTGCCGGTGCTTCACCGCCACGGATACGCCCCGTTGCCCGTGCACTTCCTGGGCAAGGCGGCGACCCTGAGCCTCCTCTACGCCTTCCCGCTGCTGCTCCTCGGCGACGGGTCCGGGCGGCTCGCCACGCTCGCCGACGTCTTCGGTTGGGCGTTCGCCATCTGGGGGACCTGTCTGTACTGGTGGTCCGGCGTGCTGTACGCACTGCAGGTCCACCGCCTCGTCGGCGCCGCGCGAGCGCGCGCCGCCTGAGTGCCAAGGAGCAACGACGATGCCACCGACACCGCGCCGTACGTCGCTCCCTGTTCCCGCGGGTACGCCGTGAGGGCCGTCGTCATGGCCGGCGGCGAGGGCACGCGCCTTCGTCCGATGACCGCCAGCATGCCCAAGCCGCTGCTGCCGGTCGTCAACCGACCGATCATGGAGCACGTCCTGCGCCTGCTCAAGCGGCACGGTGTCACCGAGACCGTCATCACCGTGCAGTTCCTCGCCGCGCTGGTGCGCAACTACTTCGGTGACGGCGAGGACCTCGGCATGGAGCTGCACTACGCCACCGAGGAGACCCCGCTGGGCACGGCGGGAAGCGTCAAGAACGCCCACCAGTTCCTCGCGGGGGAGCCGTTCATCGTCATCTCCGGCGACGCCCTGACCGACATCGACCTGACCGAGCTGGTGAAGTTCCACCGGGACAAGGGCGCGCTGGTCACCGTCTGCCTCACGCGGGTTCCGAACCCGCTGGAGTTCGGCATCACGATCGTCGACGACGACGGGCGGGTCCAGCGCTTCCTGGAGAAGCCGACGTGGGGGCAGGTGTTCTCGGACACGGTCAACACCGGCATCTACGTAATGGAGCCGGAGGTCCTCGACCTCGTGGCGCCGGGGCAGGTGGTCGACTGGTCCGGCGACGTCTTCCCCCGGCTCCTCAAGGACGGAGCACCGATCTACGGCTACGTCGCCGACGGCTACTGGGAGGACGTCGGGACGCACGAGAGCTACATCCAGGCCCAGGCCGACGTCCTGACCGGCAAGGTCGACGTCGACATCGACGGCTTCGAGGTGTCCCCGGGCGTCTGGGTGGCGGAGGGCGCGGACCTGAACCCCGAGGCCGTGGTGCACGGGCCGGTCTACGTCGGGGACTACGCCAAGGTCGACGCCGGCGTCGAGCTGCGGGAGTTCACCGTGCTCGGCAGCAACGTCGTCGTGAAGCCCGGCGCGTTCCTGCACCGCGCGATCGTGCACGACAACGTCTTCATCGGCCCGCAGACCAACCTGCGCGCGTGCGTGGTCGGCAGAAACACCGACATCATGCGTGCCGCGCGGGTGGAGGAGGGCGTCATCATCGGCGACGAGTGCGTCGTCGAGGAGGAGGCGATCGTCCAGGCAGGCGTGAAGGTCTACCCGTTCAAGACGGTCGAGGCCGGGGCGGTCCTGACCAGCAACGTCATCTTCGAGTCGCGCGGGCAGCGCAACCTGTTCGGTGTCCGCGGCGTCTCCGGGATCGTCAACGTCGAGATCACCCCGGAGCTCGCGGTGCGCCTCGCGTCCGCGTGGGCCACCACGATGAAGAAGGGCTCCACCGTCGTCACGGCGCGCGACCACTCCCGCGCCGCCCGCGCGATCAAGCGCGCCGTCATCGCGGCACTCACCTCCAGCGCCATCGACGTCCACGACCTCGAGGCGGTCGCGATGCCCGTCGCCCGGCTGGAGACCGCCCAGGGCAGCGCGGGAGGCGTCTACGTCCGGACCTCACCGGGCCAGCCCGAGAACGTCGACATCGTCTTCCTCGACACCCACGGCGGTGAGCTCTCCCAGGCCGCGCAGCGCAAGCTCGAGCGGGTGTTCACCCGCCAGGAGTACCGCCGGGCGTTTCCGGGTGAGATCGGCGACCTCGAGTTCCCGCCGCGGGTCACCGAGAACTACGCCTACGACCTCCTGCGCCGCGTCGACATCAGTGGGGTTGCCGAAGCGCGGCTCAAGGTCGTCGTGGACACCGGCGGTGGCACGGCGTCGCTGGTCCTCCCGTCGCTGCTCGGGCGGCTGGGCCTCGACGTGCTCGCGATCAACACGGGGCTGGACGAGGTCTCGCCGACGGAGACGGCCGCTCAGCGGCGTGAGGCGATGGAGCGGCTCAGCTCGCTCGTCGCCTCCTCCCACGCCGACTTCGGCGTCCGGTTCGACCCCGTGGGGGAGCGCATCTCGCTGGTCGACGACACCGGACGAGTGATCGACGACGGGCGCGCCCTGCTCGTGGTCCTGGACCTCGTCGCGGCGGAGCGCCGAGGCGGACGCGTCGCCGTACCCGTCACCACGACGCGGGTCGTCGAAGCCGTCGCGCGCTTCCACGGCGTCCGGATCGAGTGGTCGACCACCTCGCCGGCCGACCTCACCCGCGCCGCGGGCGCCTCCGGTCTCATCCTCGCCGGCGACGGGCGCGGCGGATTCATCGTCCCCGAGTTCAGCCCCGCGATCGACGGCATCGCGGCGTTCGTGCGCCTGGTCGGGCTGGTCGCCCGCACGAACCTGCGGCTGTCCGAGATCGACGCCCGGATTCCGCTTGGGCACATCGCGCGCCGCTCCGTGGCAACCCCGTGGGCCGCGAAGGGCATGGTGATGCGCTCGGTCGTGGAGGCCGCCGGGGCGCGCTCGATCGACACGACCGACGGCGTCCGCGTCGTCGAGGACACCCAGCACTGGACGCTCGTCCTGCCCGATCCCGCCGAGCCCGTCACACATCTGTGGGCGGAAGGTCCCGACGCCGCGGCCGCGGACGAGCTGGTCGAGCAGTGGGTGCGAGTCGTGGAGCGCACCGGCCGATGACCGGCGCGCCGCCGTACACCCCCCGCGAGGGGCGCCCACCGGGCCGAGGAGGCCCCGACGGGGCGCCCGGACCGGACCCGGCGGCGTCGATGTCGCTGCTGACGTCGCTGATGAACGACACCCTCGACCCCGGGTACGCCGAGGCCGTGGCACGGCGCGGTGGTGGCGCGTCCTCGCAGCGCTCCGCGGTCGCCACGCTCCTCGTGCTCGTCGGGACGCTCGTCGCAGGACTCGTCCTGTCCACCGCCGCGGTCCAAGTCCGCGCCAGGGCCGGTGCCGCCGCGCAGGCGCGGGAACGCATCGTCGCGGAGATCCGGGAGCGCACGGCCGACCTGGACCGGCGCCAGCGCGACCTGGACCGGCTGCGGGGTGAGGTCAGCGCGGCTCGCCAGGCCGCATTGCGCGCGTCCTCCGGAGCACCGGCCGCACAGCGGCTGGTGGAGCTGGAGAGCCTCACCGGCCTGTCTCCGGTGCGGGGACCGGGCCTGCGGATAACGATCGACGACGCGGAGGGCAGCACCGCTGACGGCGCCGCTCCCCGGGACAGCACGGCAACCGACGACGGGCGGGTCCTGGACTACGATCTGCAGCGTCTGGTCAACGGATTGTGGGCGTCGGGAGCGGAGGCGGTCTCGGTCAACGGAAGACGGCTCACCGCCCTGACGGCGATCCGCCTGGCCGGCGAGGCGATCGTCGTGGACTACCGGCCACTGGCCCGCCCGTACGTCGTCGACGCGGTCGGGGACGCCGACACGATGGAGCCCGCCTTCGTCGACAGCGACGACGGCCGCTACCTGCGCGTGCTGACGGAGAACTACGGCGTGCGCCTGGACATCTCCTCGCGCGAGCGCCTGCGACTGCCGGGCGCGTCCGGCGTGACACTGCGCCAGGCGCGGGCGGGGCGCCCCGGCGATGCGACGGTCGGCGAGCCGTGATCGCCGCACTCGGGCTGGCACTCGGCATCCTCGTCGGCCTGCTGGTCCAGCCGACCGTGCCGGTGTGGCTGCAGCCCTACCTGCCCATCGCGGTCGTCGCCGCCCTCGACGCCGTCTTCGGCGGGGTGCGCGCGCTGCTGGACGGCATCTTCGACGACAAGGTCTTCTTCGTGTCGTTCCTGTCCAACGTCGTCGTCGCCGCGCTCGTCGTGTTCCTCGGCGACCAGCTCGGCGTGGGCAGCCAGCTCTCGACCGGTGTCGTCGTCGTCCTGGGCGTGCGGATCTTCTCCAACGCCGCCGCCATCCGTCGTCACCTGTTCCGGGCGTGACCGTGCCTGCGTCCCTTCCCCCTCCCAGCCGACAGCCTCCCGCCGCGCGGACCGCCGGTGACACCCGCGGTCGTGGCCGACTGCTGCGGGCGCTCATCCGGCCCCGTGCCGGTCGCGGGCATGTCGTCGCCGCCGTGCTGTGCGGGTTGCTCGGCTTCGCCGCCGTGGCGCAGGTGCGCTCGACGCAGGAGGGCGGACTGTCCGGGCTGCGTCAGTCCGAACTGATAGGCATCCTCGACAACGTCTCGGAACGCTCGGAGCGCCTCGCCGCCGAGCAGCGCGAGCTCGAGCGCGCTCGGGAGCAGCTCACGACCGGGGGCGGGCGCGACCGGGCCGCGCTCGAGGAAGCTCACGAACGCGCCGAGACGCTCGGCATCCTCGCCGGGACCGTCCCCGCGCACGGGCCGGGCATCGAGGTCACCATCCCGGACCCCAACGGAGAGGTCCGTGCCGAAGCCCTGCTCGACGCCGTACAGGAGCTGCGCGACGCCGGCGCGGAGGCCATCGCCATCGGGGCGGTACGGGTCGTGGCGAGCACGTACTTCACCGATACCGAGGACGGCGTCGAGGTCGACGGCACGCCGCTCGCCTCGCCGTACCTCCTCCAGGCCATCGGAGACCCGCAGACGCTGGCGTCCTCCCTCGCCATCCCCGGCGGCGTGCAGGAACGTCTCGCGCAGGACTACGGCATCACGGCGCAGGTCACGCAGCGCGACGACGTCGAGGTGGTCGCCTTGCGGGCGCCGGAAGCGCCTCAGTACGCTCGGCCCGCTCCTGAGGCCACCGGCGGCGGGTAGGGCGCAGGGCTCGCCGCGCCGGCGCGTGCACCGGAGCCCCCGGTGGTCGCAACGGCCTCCCCACCGATCCGCCCCACCGATACCGAGGAAGGGACTGCCCGTGCTTCCCGAGGAGCTCAAGTACACCCCCGAGCACGAGTGGGTGCGGCCTCCCGCCGAGGATGGCGGCTCGGTCCGCATCGGCATCACCGACCACGCCCAGGAGGCGCTCGGCGACATCGTCTACGTGACGCTGCCCGAGGTCGGCATCGAGGTCTCCGCGGGCACCCCCTGCGGTGAGGTGGAGTCGACCAAGAGCGTCAACGACGTCTACGCGCCGGTCAGCGGGACCGTCGTGGCGCGCAACGAGGCGCTCGACCGCACTCCTGAGGTCGTGAACTCCGACCCGTACGGCGAGGGCTGGATGTTCGAGGTCCGACCCGCCGATTCCGCCGAGGTCGCCGCACTGCTCGACGCGAAGGGCTACGAGGAGCTGGTGGGGCGGGGCTGACGGAGGCGTCGCGGCGCGGCGTGGCCGGTCCAACGGACGCCCGCCGCGCCGGGGTGTCCCGATGGGGCCCGGTTGACCATGTGAGCGCAACCCACGTAGGTTTCCGGTGGGATCCAAGTCTCGACGTCTATCTCCGGTCGAGGGTTCGGGACGGGGCATTCCGGTCCGACGCGGTCGGGCCCAAGTCGGTCGACGGACAGCCGCGCCTGGTCGCGGGGGAGGACGCACTCGATGCCGTTCTGCACCCAGTGCGGGCACGCCAACGCGGCACAGAGCCGCTTCTGCAGCAACTGCGGGAGCCCGCTACGCGGGTCCTCGTCGGGCGACACGACGTCGTCGCTGTCGCTGCACGGGCTCGAGGAGCGGGGCGAGAAGGAGCACTCCGACCTGCTCTCCACCGCCGACCAGGCGGCCGTCGACGCTCTGCCGACCGGGTCGGCGCTGCTCGTCGTGCGCCGCGGTCCGAACTCCGGTAGCCGCTTCCTGCTCGACGGCGACATCACGACCGCCGGCCGCCACCCGGAGAGCGACATCTTCCTCGACGACGTGACGGTGTCGCGTCGCCACGCGGAGTTCGTTCGCACCGGCGAGACGTTCACGCTGCGGGACGTGGGCAGCCTCAACGGCAGCTACGTCAACCGGCGGCGGATCGATGAAGCCACGCTGAGCAACGGTGACGAGGTGCAGATCGGCAAGTACCGCCTCGTCTTCTTCGCCCCGCACGACGGCGCGGGATCGCGCCCGTGAGCGCGGCGGTGCCGGCACGGTCCCTGAGGAGCATCGGCGAGGTCCTTGCGACCTTGCGGGCGGAGTTCCCGGACGTCACGATCTCCAAGATCCGCTTCCTCGAGTCCGAAGGACTCGTGGAGCCGGCCCGGACGGCGTCGGGCTACCGCAAGTTCAGCCACGAGGACGTGGAGCGGCTGCGCTACGTGCTCGCCGCTCAGCGCGATCACTACCTGCCGCTGCGGGTAATCAAGGACCACCTCGACGCCCTCGACCGCGGCCTGGAGCCGGCGCCGTCGGTCGCGGACGGTCCCCGCGTCCCGCGCGCCGTGACCGTCGTCGACGGTGTCCCGGGGCCCGAGAGCTTCGCCCGCGATGCCTCTGAGCTGCGCCTCTCGCGCGCCGAGCTGCTCTCCGCCGCCGGGATCGAGGACGCTCAGCTGAGCCAGATCGAGGCGTTCGGGTTGGTCAGCGCCCGCGGGGACGGGCAGTACTACGACGGCGAGGCGCTCGTGCTCGCCAAGACCGTCGCGCAGATGGCCGGCTTCGGCATCGAGCCGCGCCACCTGCGCCCCTTCCGCGCCGCAGCCGAGCGCGAGGTCGGACTCGTGGAGCAGGTGATCAGCCCGCTGCTGCGCCAGCGCAACCCCGAGGCACGGGCACGGGCCGAGGAGGTCACCCGTGAGCTCGCCGCCCTGTCGGTGCGTCTGCACGCGTTGCTGGTGAAGGCGGCCCTGCGTCGAGGTCTGTCCCGCTGACGGCGAGGTAGTGTGGGCGCGTGAACCAGCTCGACGTCGTGGGCGTCAGGGTCGAGATGCCGTCCAATCAGCCCATCGTGCTGCTCAAGGAGCTGACGGGGGACCGCTACCTGCCCATCTGGATCGGCGCCGGAGAGGCCACGGCCATCGCGTTCGCCCAGCAGGGCGTCGTGCCGGCCCGGCCCTTGACCCACGACCTGCTGCGCGACGTCGTGGAGGCGCTCGGGCGCGAGCTGGAGCAGGTGCGGATCAGTGACCTGCGCGACGGCGTGTTCTACGCAGAACTCGTCTTCTCCGGTGGTGTCGAGGTCAGCGCGCGCCCGTCCGACGCCATTGCGCTCGCCCTGCGCACGGGATCCCCGATCTTCGGGGCCGAGACGGTGCTCGACGAGGCCGGCATCGCGATCCCGGACGAACAGGAGGACGAGGTGGAGAAGTTCCGCGAGTTTCTCGATCAGATCTCGCCCGAGGACTTCGAGGGGAGCACCGGCAGCTGAGGTTCGGCGCTGGCGCGACCCTCGTGACGATCGACCTCGATCTCCACTTGAGGGTTCGCGACACGTGTCGGGGACTCGTTGACTCGACCAACCGCCCGCCGTACCTTCGGCGGAAACGTCCGTCGTGTAACTCCAAGCGATGTGGTCCGCGCCGAGCGGAGCCGCAGTACCCGCCGGGGGCCGCGTCGGACCAGTGAGGAGGCCGACGTGAGCCCGACCGGCGACACTTCCGAGGGTGGCGGCAGGACGCGCGCCACCGCCACGGCCGCCGCGTCCGACGACGCCGCCACGCGCCGGGCCGCCCGCACCGCGGGGGAGCAGGGGCTCCTGTTCGACGACGACCTGCCGCCGCTGCCCGAGGACGTCGGCTACCGGGGTCCCACCGCGTGCGCCGCCGCCGGCATCACCTACCGCCAGTTGGACTACTGGGCCCGGACCGGCCTCGTCGAGCCCAGCGTCCGACCCGCCCACGGGTCAGGCACCCAACGCCTCTACGGCTTCCGCGACATCCTCGTGCTCAAGGTCGTCAAGCGGCTGCTCGACACGGGCGTGTCCCTGCAGAACATCCGCGCCGCTGTCGGGCATCTGCGCGACCGGGGCGTCGACGACCTCGCCGAGATCACGCTGATGAGCGACGGGGCGAGCGTCTACGAGTGCACGTCGCCGGACGAGGTCGTCGATCTGGTCCAGGGCGGCCAAGGCGTGTTCGGCATCGCCGTCGGGCGGGTGTGGCGCGAGGTGGAGGGCTCCCTGGCGCAGCTACCGGGCGAGCGCGCCGACGCGGCCCCGGAGGCCGGTCAGGACGCGTCCGCCGCCGGTGACGAGCTCGCGGCGCGCCGGCGCATCCGCCGTACGGGCTGAGGCGGTCCGGGCCCGGGCCCGTCCGGGGGGCAGCACGCGGCGCGCCCGGGACGACGACGCGTCGCGCATCCGGTACCGTCGGAGGCGTCGCCGACCTCGAGCGGGAGAGTCCCCGTGCCGCCAGCGCGGGGCGCCGAAGGAGCAACCTCCCCGCCAACCTCTCAGGCCACCAGGACCGCTCGGGCGAGACACCTCTGGAAAGCAGGCTCCGGCCTCGCCGACGGTGAAAGCCGCCGGGCCCGCATCCCCCACGGGAAGCGGCCCCGCCGGTGAAGCTCTCAGGCTCCATGACAGAGGGGGACGGGCCGCGCCGCGGTCCGGCACGCCGGCGACATCTCGCGGCCGGCCCCTTCGTCACGGGAAGGCCTCGGGCATGACCGACCTCGGCTCCGCCGGACCCTCGTTCGCCGCCGACACCACCACCGGGCGCGCGACCTTCGCTGACCGCCACATCGGCCCCCGCCTCGACGAGATCGCGAAGATGCTCGCCGCCATCGGGTCCGCCTCCCTGGACGACCTCTCCGTGTCCGCCGTGCCCGCCGCCATCGCCGGTGCCTCCCTCGACGCGCTGCCGGCGCCGTCCTCGGAGGCGGAGACGCTCGCAGAGCTGCGCGCGCTGGCCGGGCGCAACCGGGTCCTCACGTCGATGATCGGGCTGGGCTACTCCGGCACGGTGACCCCGCCGGTGATCCGGCGCAACGTGCTCGAGAACCCCGCGTGGTACACCGCCTACACGCCCTACCAGCCGGAGATCTCGCAAGGCCGTCTCGAGGCGCTGCTGAACTTCCAGACCGTCGTCGCTGACCTCACCGGACTGCCGACGGCCGGCGCCAGCTTGCTGGACGAGGGGACCGCCGCGGCCGAGGCCATGACGCTGAGCCGGCGGGCCGCCCGGGTCGGCACGGACGCCGCGTTCGTCGTGGACGCCGACTGCCACCCGCAGACGCTGGCCGTGCTCCAGACCCGTGCCGAGCCGCTCGGCCTGCGCCTCGTGGTGGCCGACCTCTCTGCGGGGCTGCCGGTCGAGGGCGAGATCTTCGGCGTCCTCGTGCAGTACCCCGGTTCCAGCGGTGCGGTCCGTGACCTTGGTTCGCTGGTCGAGCAAGCGCACGCGCGGGGGGCACTGGTCACCGTCGCGGCGGACCTGCTCGCGCTGACTCTGCTGCGGGCGCCGGGCGAGTACGGCGCAGACATCGCCGTCGGGACGAGCCAGCGCTTCGGCGTGCCGCTGTGGTTCGGTGGCCCGCACGCGGGCTACCTCTCCCTGCGCAGCGGGCTCGAGCGCTCGCTGCCCGGCCGGCTCGTCGGGGTGTCGGTCGACGCCGACGGTGCCCCGGCCTACCGCCTGGCGTTGCAGACCCGCGAGCAGCACATCCGTCGCGAGAAGGCCACGAGCAACATCTGCACCGCGCAGGTGCTGCTCGCCGTGACGGCGAGCATGTACGCCGTCTACCACGGTCCGGAAGGGCTTCGGGTAATCGCCGAGCAGGCACACCGCCACGCCCGGACCCTCGCCGAGGGGCTGCGTCGCGGCGGAATCGAGGTCGTGCACGAGAGCTTCTTCGACACGGTGCAGGCGCGGGTGCCCGGGCGCGCCGCCACCGTCGTGGCACAGGCCCTGGCCCTCGGCATCAACCTCCGGTTGGTCGACGAGGACATCGTCGGGATCAGCACGGACGAGCGGACGACGGCCCAGCACGTCGAGCTGGTGTGGCGCGCGTTCGGCGTCGAGGCGTCGGCCGATGAGGTGCTCGGCGTGGCGCCGGAGGCTCTCCCGGTCGATCTCGTCCGCACCTCGCCGTACCTCACTTCCCCGGTCTTCTCGTCCCACCGATCCGAGACCGCGATGCTGCGCTACCTGCGCCGGCTCTCCGGGCGTGACTACGCGCTCGACCGCGGGATGATCCCGCTCGGGTCCTGCACGATGAAGCTCAACGCGACGGCGGAGATGGAGCCGATCTCCTGGCCGGAGTTCGCCGACATCCACCCGTTCGCGCCGCTGGACCAGGCCGCCGGCTATGTGGAGCTGATCCACCAGCTCGAGACCTGGCTGGCCGCGGTCACCGGCTACGACGCCGTTTCGGTCCAGCCCAACGCCGGTTCGCAGGGCGAGCTCGCCGGCCTCCTGGCGGTCCGGGCGTTCCACCGTGCCAACGGCGACACGGGCCGCACCGTCTGCCTCATCCCATCCTCAGCGCACGGCACGAACGCCGCGTCCGCGGTCATGGCGGGCCTGCGCGTCGTCGTCGTGGCATGTGAGTCCAACGGCGACGTGGATCTGGAGGACCTGCGCGCCAAGGTGGCCAAGCACCGCGACGAACTCGCCGGAATCATGGTGACCTACCCGTCGACCCACGGCGTCTACGAGGAGGGCATCGGCGAGATCTGCGCGGTGGTGCACGACGCCGGCGGCCAGGTCTACGTCGACGGCGCCAACCTCAACGCGCTCATGGGTCTGGCCCAGCCGGGGAGGTTCGGCGCCGACGTGTCCCACCTCAACCTCCACAAGACCTTCTGCATCCCGCACGGCGGCGGCGGCCCGGGCGTGGGGCCGGTCGCGGTCCGCGCGCACCTCTCGGCGTACCTCCCGAGCCACCCGCTCCGGCCGGAGGCCGGGCCGGGCACCGGTGTCGGACCGATCTCCGCGGCTCCGTGGGGTTCGGCGGGCATCCTGCCGATCTCGTGGGCCTACATCCGGCTCATGGGGGCCGAGGGCTTGAAGCTCTCGACCCAGGTCGCCGTGCTCAACGCCAACTACATCGCCCGGCGGCTCGCGCCGCACTACCCGGTCCTCTACACCGGTCGCGGCGGGCTGGTGGCGCACGAGTGCATCGTCGACCTGCGGGCGATCACCAAGGAGAGCGGCGTCACCGTCGATGACGTGGCCAAGCGGCTCATCGACTACGGCTTCCACGCGCCGACGATGTCGTTCCCCGTCGCCGGGACGCTCATGATCGAGCCGACCGAGAGCGAGGACCTCGCCGAGATCGACCGGTTCTGCGACGCGATGGTCGCGATCCGCGCCGAGATCGCCAAGGTGGCGGCGGGGGAGTGGGACCGCGAGGACAACCCGTTGCGTCAGGCCCCGCACACCGCGGCGATGCTCGCGGCGGAGTGGGCGCACCCGTACTCCCGCGAGGAGGCGGTGTTCCCGGGTCACGTCGTGGCGGCGGACAAGTACTGGCCGCCGGTGCGCCGGATCGACGGGGCGCACGGTGACCGCAACCTCGTCTGCACCTGTCCGTCGCCGGAGGCCTACGCCGGCTGACGGCGACGCACGCCCGCTGGGTGGCGCCGTGCGGTGGGGTGGTCGCCCGCTGGTGCGCCGGTTGATGCGGGTGGCGGCCCGTGCCGTGGTGGCGGGTCGCTGCTGCGGCGATGCCGCGTACGTCGGATCAGTCCGGGTAAGGCGCCGGCACGCCGGTCATGCCGTCGTACGGCGGTCCCTCAGGCCCTCCGAGCGTCAGGCGGCGCAGCGTCGGGCGGCGCAGCGTCGGGCAGCTAGTGTCAGGCAGCGGAGCGGTGGATGTCGGTCGGCCGGTGCGGCGGGATGACGCCGCCATCGGGAAGCAGCTCGCCGGTGTCCTCGAACAGCACCACGCCGTTGCAGAGCAGGCTCCACCCCTGCTCCGGGTGAGCCGACACGGTGTGTGCCGCCTCGTGGTCGGGTGCATCGGCTGACGGACAAGCTGGTACGTGCGAGCAGACCATGTCAGTTTCCCTCCTGTGACTCGGTCACCTGCCCTTACAGTGTCGGCATCTGAACCGCGAACTGAAACTCGGCCACGCGGGTGATCCCATATTTGGTTCGTTCAGTGCCCGAAATGTGACCGAACAGCCGATGGATCCGCTCCCAGGATTGCGGGTGGTACGGCGGCGCAGCGCCGCGGGTACGGCGGGCACAGCAGCGCACGCAGGCACGGGCGACCGATAGGTCGCGGTCCCGCTTTTCGCGGGTGCGGGCAGGCGCCTAGGATGACGAAGTGACGCGGATCGCCGCTGTGGCCGGTGCCCTCCCACCAAACCGCTACGCGCAGGCCGAGATCACGCGGACCTTCGCCGACGTAGTCCTGACGAGCCCCGCGCGGCGGGCGCTGCTGGAGCGGACGCACGCGGCGACCGGCGTGCGCGCCAGGCACCTGGCACTGCCGTTGGAGCGCTACGGCGAGCTCGCGGGCTTCCGGGAGGCGAACGACGCCTTCGTCGAGACGGGGACGGACCTCGCCGAGGTGGCGTTGACGCAGGCGCTCAAACAGGCGGGGCTGGCCCCGGAGGACGTGGACCTCGTCATGGCCGTCTCCGTGACCGGCATCGCGGCTCCGAGCATCGACGCGCGTCTGGTCGCCCGCGTCGGGTTGCGGCACGACGTCAAGCGCGTGCCCGTCTTCGGGCTCGGGTGCGTGGCCGGGGCGGCGGGAATCGCGCGGGTGCACGACTACCTGTTGGGCCATCCCGATGACGTCGCCGTGCTCGTCTCCGTCGAGCTGTGCTCACTGACACTGCAGCGCGACGACGACTCCATGCCCAACATCGTCGGGAGCGGCCTGTTCGGTGACGGCGCTGCCGCGGTCGTGCTCGTCGGCGCGGAGCGAGCCCGGTCCCTACGTCTCGGTCCAGGGCCGAGGGTCAAGGCCAGCCGGAGCCGGTTCTACCCGGACACCGAAAGGGTCATGGGCTGGGACATCGGCGGCAGTGGGTTCCGGATCGTGCTCGCGGCGAGCGTGGCTGACGTCGTCGACGCTCACCTCGGACAGGATGTGCGTGGCTTCCTCGCCGATCACGGGCTCACGACCGGCGAGGTGGCGCGGTGGGTGGCCCATCCCGGTGGGCCGAAGGTGCTCGAGGCGATGGCCCGGACGCTCGCGCTTCCGCGTGACGCGCTGGGGGTGACGTGGGCCGCCCTCGCGGACCACGGGAACCTGTCCTCAGCGTCCGTGCTGCACGTCCTTCAGCGGACCTTGGACGGTCCGGTCCCGCAGCCGGGCTCCGCGGGGGTCCTCCTCGCCATGGGTCCGGGCTTCTGCGCCGAGCTGGTCCTACTGGAATGGGTCGACGGGCCGTGAGCAGCAGCGAGATGCTCTACACCGTGGTCGTCGGCGTTGTCGCGCTCGAGCGGCTGGCGGAGCTCGTCGTCTCGCGGCGCAACGCCCGGTGGAGCTTCGCCCGCGGGGGCGTCGAGACCGGGGCCGGGCACTACCCCGCCATGGTGTTCCTGCACACCGGCCTGCTCCTTGCCTGCCTCGGCGAGGTGTGGCTGGGGCAGCGGCCCTTCCTCCCCACGCTCGGATGGACGGCCATCGCCGTGGTGGTCCTCGCGCAGGCCTTGCGCTGGTGGTGCATCGCGAGCCTCGGCCAGCACTGGAACACCCGGGTCATCGTCGTGCCGGGCGCGCGGCTCGTCACGCGGGGCCCCTATCGGCTGCTCCGTCACCCGAACTATGTCGCGGTCGTCGTCGAGGGGCTCGCGCTGCCACTCGTGCACAGCGCATGGTGGACGGCGCTGACGTTCACCGCGCTGAACGCGGCGCTGCTCGCCGTACGCATCCGTACCGAGGAGGCCGCTCTGGCAGCCGCGGCTCATGGCTGACAGCCGCGTCGCCGGCCGTGATGCCTCCGGGCCGCCGGCGCGGACGCGGGCCGACCTGCTCGTCGCCGGAGCCGGGCCCGTGGGGCTCGCCGTGGCGATCGAGGCGGCGTCGGCGGGGCTCGACGTGGTCGTGGCCGACCCCCGCGCCGGCGGGTCACGGGACAAGGCCTGCGGCGAGGGGCTGATGCCCTCGACGGTCGCGGCGTTGCGGCGCCTGGGCGTCGACCCGCCGGGGGTGCCGATCGTCGGCATCCGCTACGTCGGCGCGGACCGCGTCGCCGAGGCGCTCTTCTCCAGCGGCGCGGGGCGGGGCGTGCGGCGCACCGTCCTCGTCGACGCCCTGGAGGCGCGGGCGCGGTCGCTCGGTGTGGACATCGTGGCCCGTGCCGTGGCGGGGGTCGGCCAGCTCGACGGGGAGGTGCAGGCCGCCGGCGTCCGCGCGCGCTACCTCGCCGTCGCGGACGGCCTGCACTCGCCGCTGCGCCGCGAGCTGGGTTTGAACTCGACGGCGACCGCGTTCCGCGGCCGTCGCGTCGGACTGCGTCGCCACTTCCGGGTTGCGCCGTGGTCCTCCCACGTGGAGGTGCACTGGTCGGCGGACGCAGAGGCCTACGTCACGCCCGTCTCGGCCGACACGGTCGGAGTGGCGATCCTGTGCCGTGGCGGTGCGCCGTACGACGTGTGGCTGGACGCGTTTCCCGAGCTACGCGAGCGCCTGCGCAGCGCGCAGCCGGTCACCGCGGTGCGCGGCGCCGGGCCGCTGCGACAGCGCAGCCGCCGCCGGGTGCACGGTCGCGCGATGCTCGTCGGCGACGCCGCGGGCTACGTCGACGCCCTCACCGGTGAGGGGATCGCGGTGGGGTTGGCCGGAGCGCAGGCTCTCGTCCGATGTGTCACATCGAACCGGGCGAGTGCCTACGAGGCGGCGTGGCGGCGCAGCAGCCTGCGGGCTCGGCTGCTCACGGCCGCTCTGCTGTGGGCGAGCCAGCAGCCCGCGGCACGTCGCCGTCTCGTGTGCTCCGCCGCCGCGTGCCCGCCGGCATTCCGCGCCGCGGTGAATCTCCTGGCGTGAGCTGGAGCGTCTGACGCCTGGAGTGCGATGTCGGCGTGTCGGCCGCTCGCCGTCCCTTTCCGGACGGCGAGTGGCCGAGTGCTCCTAGACGTCGACCGCGACGACCGGGGTGGTGGTCGGGGCGTCACTGCCGCCCTCGGGTTCCACGCTGATCGCGACCTTGTCGGCATTCGCCGCACCGCTGACGAGCTGCGAGACGGTGCCGTCCGCCGCGTCATCGAGCAGGCCCGCCGAGCGGACGTCAGCGCCGCCCTCGCGCACGACCCACAGCTGGTAGGTCTTGTCCTCGGGTAGAGCCGGCAAGTCCTCGGTGACGACGACCGTCCGGCCCCCCGCGGACATGACCGTGACGCTCCCGCCGCCGTTGGCCTGACCACGCGCCTCCGTCCGCTGCGGGTCGGCAGCGACGGCGGCGATCGCAGCGGCATCGCGCCGCGCTCGTTCGAGGTCCGCCCGCTGGTCGAGCACGAGGCCACCAAGTCCCACGGCCGCCGCGACCGATGCTGCCGCGGCGAGCAGGGCCGGCGAGCGCCACGCGCGTCGCGGTCCGGCCGGGCGGAGCTCGTGGACGCTGGCGTCGGGCGATGCGTCCCCGCGAGGAGCCGGCCCACCTTCACCGGACGGGCCGTGAGTCGGCACCCCGTCGGTGTCGTGCCGTTGCGTCCGGGGGCTCTCGGGTACCACGGGTTCCGTTGCCCGCCCCGCCGCGCCGAGCGTGCCCGTGTCGCCGGACCACCCGCCCGCGGGCAGCTGCGGTGTGCGGGCGATCGCTGACAGCACGGCGGCACGCAGCTTCGCGGGAACCGGCACGCTCACCGCCGCGGCAAGGCGTGCGGCGGTCGCGGACAGCTGGCGCACCTCATCCGCGCACGCATGGCAGGACTGGACATGAAGCTCGAAGTCCTCGCGCTCCTCGGTGTCGAGGGCGTCCAGGCAGTACGCGCCGGTCAGGTCGTGCAGCCCGGTGCTCATGCCGTCACCCCTAGGCACGAGCGCAGTCGCAGGAGGCCATCGCGAAGCCGGGTCTTGACGGTGCCGAGTGGTACGAGGAGCACCTCGGCGACCTCCCGGTAGGTGTAGCCGTTGTAGTACGCGAGCGTCACCGACTCCCGCTGGAGATCACTGAGGGATTCCAGACACCGGCGAACGGCGTCCTGCTCCAGCCTGGCCTCGACCTCCTCCGCAACCTCGTCGTAGGAGGTGGTGTGCTCGCGCATCGCGACGCGCTGCTCGCGGTCGACCGCTGCCTGCGCCGAGCGCACGCGGTCGATGGCTCGCCGGTGCGCCATTGTCAGGATCCACGTCGCAGCCGCGCCCTTGGCGGCGTCGAAGCGTGTCGCGGTCCGCCACACCTCGATGAGGACCTCCTGCGCCACCTCCTCGGACTGCGCGGGGTCGCGCAGGACTCGACGCACGATGCCGAAGACCTGCGTCGACATCGCGTCGAAGATCGCCTCGAATGCTGCGATGTCTCCGGCCGCCACCCGGTGCAGGAGCTCGTCCAGCGGGCGCTCGGGCTCCGGGTCGGGTACCGACCGAAGCTGCGGTCGCTCAGTCGCCATGACGAGCATCGTTGCACTTCCGATCCAATTTGCCGCGGCTGACACCTCAAGTCGTAGCCACACCGTTGTGTGGCGCGTCGCTCACGAGAGGTTCGCGGCACCGCGGTCTCCGGATTGGCTTTGGTCACTCGCGATACACGGTGTGTGCCGCGGCGGGGCGGCGACGCGGTCGCTCAGGTACGCCCCTCACGTTCCTGCGCCTCGCGCAGCGCCGCCCGATGTGGCACCCAGTCGGCGTGAAGAACGGCGAACCCGCCCGCCTGGACGGCACGGACGACGGCAGGGTCGTCGTCGACGAGTACCCGAACCTCGCGGTCGGTTGCGAGCTGGCGCAGCACCTCGAGCTTGGTCACCGCCGCCGGCCGAAAGTCCCCACGGCGGCGCATCAGCAGGCGTGGGACGGGCAGGCCGGCTGCCTCCAACCAGGCGGTCGTGGCGCGCTTGAGGTGGGCGGGACGCCCGGTGAGCCAGACGATGTCGTGCCGGCGCGACAAGCGCTCGGCCAGCCACACACCGTCGGCCAGGACGGGGTCGTCGACCGCACCGGCGAAGAAGGACGCCCAGTCCTTCGGCCGCTTTTCGATGTGCTCCAGACGGTGTCGTACGTCGGCGACGACGCCGTCGATGTCGAGCACGGCGTAGGGCAGCGACACGGCGTGCAGCCTATGCGGCGCCGAGCGCGCTCGCGCCTACGTCGAGGTGCGACCCGCGACGGCCCTTTCGGACGTAGACCTGCGCCGGGATGCGCGCCTTGAGCTCGGCGACATGGCTGACCAGCCCCACGGCGCGCCCACCCTCACGGAGCCCGTCGAGGACGTCCATGACGTCGTCGAGCGTCTCGGCGTCCAGCGTGCCGAAGCCCTCGTCGACGAAGAGCGTCTCCAGGGGCACACCCCCAGCCTCGGCCGTGACGACGTCCGCTAGGCCCAGGGCGAGGGCCAGGGACGCGAAGAAGCTCTCCCCACCCGAGAGGGTCGTCGTGTCCCGCTCCGCGCCGGTCCAGGCGTCGCGGACCCTCAGGCCGAGGCCGGCGCGTCCTCGGCCGCTGGTCGCTCCATCGCTGTGGGTGAGGGCGTAGCGTCCTGCCGACATCCGCTGGAGTCGGTGGCTTGCTGCCTCCGCGACCTGTTCCAGCCGTGCGGAAAGGACGTACGCCGACAACCGCATGCGCATCGTGTTGCCGCCGCCGGTGCCCTCCGCGCACCGGGACAGGGCGTCCACGAGCTCGTACTGCTCACGCACGGGTCCGGCTGCCGCGCAGTGGTGACCGAGCTCCACGACGAGGCGCTCCAAGGCGGAGGCCACGCCCTCGGCTTCCCGGCTGTCGCCCACGGCCGTCGCGAACCGCGCTTGCGCCTGTGCGGCCGCAAGCTCGCACGTCGCGAGGTCGGCCGGCGGGGCGGCCGCCGCCTCGGCCAGGCGGGGTTCGCGTAGCTGCTGCTGGACGGCACGTCGCCGGGCGGCGGCGTCGTCGAGTTGCTGCGCGGTCGCCTGGAGCCATGCCCGCGGGCGTGCTGCATCGGCCGCGGCCTGCGCGTCCGCGAACCCTGCGGAGCAGGCGCGCTCGTCAGCATCCGCCCGGGCCCGGCGCGTCGCCCGGTCCGCAGCGTCATCGGTCTCGACGGCCTCGGCGGCGTGGAGCAAGAGGTGTTCGTGCCGGGCGAGCTGCGCATCCAGACTCGCCACGTCCGGATGCTCGCCGAGCACATCGGACAACCGGCGAGATGCGTCCTCAAGATGCGCTGTCGTGGCCTCCACGTCGTTGGACACCTCGGCGTGCCGGCTGAACACGTCGTCCCGGCGCTCGAGGAGACGCGCCATGTCGCGGTTGTGGTCCTCGAGCGCGGAGGCTGCGGCCCGACCGGCGGCAGCGGTGGCCTCCAGCTGCTCCAGCCGTGACTGGAGCTCCGCGACGTCGCGGGCCAGATCCTCGACCGGTCGGCTCCCTCCTGCTTTCGCCCGTGCCTCCGCGAGAGCCTCCCGCAGCCGCGCAACGTCATCCTGCGCCTGGACGCGGTCGTCCTCGGCCGCCCGGAATGCCTGCTCGGCCGCCTCCTCGTCCTCGATCGACGCCGTAGCCGCGGCTTCGGCGGGGTCGGGGTGCTCCGGGGAGCCGCACACCGGGCACGGACCGCCCGCGGTCAGCGCGGCGGCGAGCTCGGCTGCCATGCCGTCGAGCCGGCGCTGGCGGGCGTCGAGCCACAGCTCGCGCAGATGTTGGGCCGTCTCGATAGCCACGCCGAGCGCCGCTTCCCTGCACCGGAGATCTCTCGAGTGCGCGTCTCGGCACTCGGCCGCACGGACCCGGTCCACCGTCGCCTCGAGCTCGGCGCGGGTCGCGGCGAGCGCCTCGGTGGCGACGGCGCCGCGCCGAGCGGCGGTCTCGAGCGACTCGCGGCGCGCCGGTGCCTCTGCCAACTCGGCGTCGAGGCGGGCCAGCGCGGCGGCTGCCGACTTCGCCGCCCGGCGGGACGCGACTCGACGCGCCCGGAGGCTCGTGACGTCCGCCTCCAGACGTGCCAGCTCGCGGAGCGCGCCGCGACGTGCACCGACGGCACGGGCAGCTGCTCTGAGTGCGCCGGCGTCAGCAATCGGCGGCGTGCCGTCGCGGTCGACCACCGACAGCGCGCTGGCGCCAAGAGCCGGCGGCGTGCTGTCGCGGTCGAGCGCCGAGAGCGCGCCGTCCCGGCGGCGGCGGGCCTGGTCGAGCTCGGCCCGCGCACGGGCCAACACGTCGAGGCACGGGGCCACCTCCGCAGCCGCCCGCGCCCGGTCCAGCTCGCGTGCCTGCTCCGCGTGGGCCGGCTCAGCGCTCGCGAGCGACTGCGCCACGGCACACAGCTGCGCGTAGCGCTGCTGAGCTTCCGCCAGCCGTCGCGCGCACTCTGCGTCGGCGCGGGCAGCGTGGAGGCTGCCGGCGGTTGCCTCCTTGCCCTGGGCCGCGGCGTCCGCAGCGTGGCGGGCAGAGCGGGCAAGCTCCTCCGCCCACGCCAGCGTCGCGTCGCTGTCGCCGCTCGGAGGCGCCGATGCGACGCCTGCAGCCTCGCTGATCCTGGTGATGGTCTGCGTGACCTCCTGCTGGGCTGCCTCGTGCTCGTGCCACGCCGTACGCCGACGCTCGTAAAGCCAGGACTCCACGCGGGAGAACCGCTCCGTGCCGAAGAGCTGCTCCAACAGCGGCCGTCGCGTCTCGGCGTCGGCTCGGAGGAACTCTGCGAAGGCTCCCTGCGGCAGGAGGACCACCTGGCAGAACTGCTCCGCGTTCATGCCGACGACGTCCCGGATGAACTGACCCGCCTCGTCCAGGCGGGTGGTGACCACCGCCGTCCGCTCCGGCAGAACCTCTTCGACGAGGACCTTTGCCTGCTCGCGGGTCGTGCCGGCTCCGCGGCGCTTCGCCCGGTCCCAGGCGGGCGACCGTCGTACGCGCAGACGCCTTTGCCGCACGGTGAGGTCGAGGACCACCTCGGTCGCGGTTGAGGGATCAGCATGGTCGCTGCGCAGCCGGTTGGCCCGCTGGCGTGCACCGGGGACGGAGCCGTAGAGCGCGAAGCACACCGCGTCGAGGATGCTGGTCTTGCCCGCACCGGTGGGCCCGTGCAGCAGGAACAGACCCGAGGCGGCGAGTGCGTCGAAGTCGACGACCTCCGTCCCGGCGAAGGGGCCGAACGCCGTCACGGCGAGATGGTGCAGGCGCATCTCAGGCGTCTCCCTCGGATCGAGCGCCGGCGACGAGCGCCGCGGTCAGCAGCGCACGTTCCGAGGCTTCGGCGTCACGCCCCCGCACGTCGGCGAGAAAGCTGGTCGCGACCGCCAGGTCGTCAAGGCCGCGCAGCCGCTCGACGTAGGACCGTTTGTCGCGTTGCACGCCCTCGGGTTCGAGGTCGAGGACGAGGGTGTGCGGAAATCGCCGCCGTAGACGCTGCATGGGGTCCTGCGGCCGCGCCGGGTCGGTCAGCGTGACCGAGAGGTAGTGGTCTTCGTAACTCTCGAGCGTGGCGTCGCCGAGGAGGTCCTCGAGACGCCCCCGCAGCCGGGCCAGCCGCCGCGGCACCGGGCAGGGAATCCGCTCCACCCGGACGCCACTGCCAGGCTCGAGGTCCACCACGGTGACCGACTTGGTGTGCGTCGCCTCGGAGAAGCTGTAGGCCAGCGGCGAGCCGCTGTAGTGACAGCTCTGTGCGACCCGCTGCGCGCCGTGCAGATGACCGAGCGCCACGTAATCCACACCCGCGAAGACGCCAGCCGGCACCGACAGGGCCCCGCCGACGCTGATGTCGCGCTCGCTCTCGCTCGGGGAGCCACCGGAGACGAAGGCGTGGGCGAGGACGACCGAGCGGCTGTCCCGCCGGTGGGCGAGGTCCGCGCGGATTCTCCCCATGGCCGCGGAGAGCACTGCGTCGTGGGTGCGGTCCTGACAGTCGAGAACCGACCGTGCCGCATCGGGCTCGAGGTAGGGAATGCCGTAGATCGCCACGGGGCCGTGGTCGTCCTCGACCACGACCGGCTCGCCACAGCGCCGGGGGTCGGTCCGCAGGTGCACCCCCGCGGCGTCGATCAGGTCCGCACCGAAGCCGAGCCGTCTTGCGGAGTCGTGGTTGCCGCTGATCAGCACCGTGGGCACTGCCGCCGCGGCCAGCCGGCGCAGCGCGTCGTCGCAAACCGCGACGGCGTCGACGGACGGGAGCGCTCGGTCGTAGAGGTCCCCGGCGACGACCACGGCGTCGATGCGCTCGGCGCGGACGGTGTCGAGGAGGAAGTCGATGAAGGACGCCTGTGCCGAGAGGAGGTCCTCACGGTGGAAGGTCCGGCCAAGGTGCCAGTCGGAGGTGTGCAGCAACCGCATGCGGCAGACGCTAGGACGACCCACTGACAAGACCGCGCAACGCCGGCGGCGCGTCGCGCCGCCGCCGTGCGGCTGCGGTCGCCGCACGGGGCCCAGAGCGGGGCGGAGTGCCGGTTGCCCACCGGGCGCGCGGGTAAGGAGCGGCCCATGGGCCAGGACGTGGCTGGGCGCGAGTTCACTCGCGAGGACCGCAAGCACTACCGCGAGAAGGTACGCCGGTGCCTCGACGTGTTCGCGCGGATGCTCGCGACGTCGCGGTTCGACTTCGAGTGTCCCTGCACCGGGCTGGAGATTGAGCTCAACCTCACCGACTCCCGCTACGACCCGGCGATGAAGAACGCCGAGGTGCTCGACGCCATCGCGGACCCGACATTCGTGACCGAGCTGGGCCAGTTCAACATCGAGGTGAACGTCCCGCCGCGCGTGCTGAGGGGGTCAGCGCCGCTCGAGGTCGAGCAGATGGTGCGGGGGAGCCTCAACGCCGCGGACGAGAAGGCGCGTACGACTGACACGCGCATCGTGATGATCGGCATCCTGCCCACGCTCACGGAGTCCGACCTGTCGCTCGAGGCACTGAGCGCCAACCCCCGCTACACGCTCCTCAACGAGCAGATCTTCGCCGCCCGCGGGGAGGACCTCACGCTCGACATCGACGGCGTCGACCGGCTGTGCACGTCGGCCGACACGATCGCCCCTGAGGCGGCCTGTACGAGCGCGCAGTTCCACCTGCAGGTCAGTCCGGATGACTTCCCCGCCTACTGGAACGCCGCGCAGTCGATCGCCGGCGTGCAGGTCGCCGTGGGGGCCAACTCGCCGTTCTTCTTCGGCAAGGAGCTCTGGCGGGAGACGCGCATCGCGCTGTTCGAGCAGGCGACGGACACCCGCTCGGAGGAGTTGAAGGCACAAGGCGTCCGACCGCGCGTGTGGTTCGGCGAGCGGTGGATCACCTCTATCTTCGACCTGTTCGAGGAGAACGTGCGGTACTTCCCGCCGTTGCTGCCGATCTGCGAGGACGAGGACCCGGTTGAGGTCTTCGAGAGCGGGTCCGTGCCGAAGCTCCACGAGCTCCTGCTTCACAACGGGACGGTCTACCGCTGGAACCGTCCGGTCTACGCCGTCGTGGACGGCACCCCGCACCTGCGGATCGAGAACCGCACGATGCCTGCGGGCCCGACCGTCGTCGACGTCGTGGCGAACGCCGCCTTCTTCTACGGAGCGGTGAAAGCGCTGGCGGAGGCGGAGCGCCCGATCTGGACACAGATGTCGTTCTCCGCGGCGGAGGAGAACCTGCACGTCGGTGCCCGGCACGGCATCGACGCGCGGGTGTACTGGCCAGGGCTCGGCGACCTTCCCGCGACCGAGCTCGTCCTGCGACGGCTGCTCCCGCTCGCGCACGAGGGACTTCGCAGCTGGGGTGTCGACGCGGCAGCTCGCGATCGATTGCTCGGTGTCATCGAGCAGCGCTGCATCACCGGGCGCAACGGCGCCTCCTGGCAGGTGGATGCGCTGCGGCGGATCGAGCGCCAGGACGGTCTGAACCGGCCGGACGCCCTGCGGCTGATGCTCCAGCGCTACGCGGAGCACATGCACACGAACGAGCCCGTGCACACGTGGCCAGTGGGCTGACCGCGAGCGGCGGACGCGGACCCGTCACGTCGGCCGACCGTGAACTGACCGTTGCCGGCCGGGGTCGGGCGCGTCACGTCACACCAACGTGAGCTGACCCTCAGCCGGCCCCGTCGGCGCGTCAGCGGTGCCCCGTCCCGGGCGGTACGGCGGACCGTCCGGTCGTGGACGCCGCCTACCGCCGATGCCGTGGCGCTTGGCGAGGTCGGCCACCGTCGCCGCGATCCGGTCCTGGTACGCCTTCGGCGCATAGGCGCCTCGGGCGTACATCTCGGCGTACCGCTGCAGGAGCCGGGGGTGTTCCCGCGCGAGCCAGCGCAGCCACCATTCCCGGGCCCCGGGGCGCAGGTGCAACGCCAGGGGAGAGACATAGGTCGCGCCCGCGTCGGCGACCGCGCGCACGGTCTGCTCGAGCTGGGCCGGCGAGTCGGTGAGCCATGGCAGGACTGGTGCCATCAGCACGCCACAAGGGATACCGGCGTTGTTGAGCGCGGCACAGACCTCCAGGCGTCGCATCGGCGGGGGAGTGCCTGGTTCGACGCTGCGCCAGATGTCGTCGTCGAGGAAGCCGACGGAGACGGCGGTCGTGACCTCGGCGCTCTGCCGGCATTCGAGCAACAGCTCGAGGTCGCGCAGCACCAGTGCGCCCTTGGTCAGGATGGAGAACGAGTTGCCGGCATCCCGCAGGGCGGCGAGGACTCCCGGCATGAGGGCGTAGCGTCCTTCGGCGCGCTGATAGCAGTCGACGTTGGTGCCCATCGCGATCCGCTCACCTGCCCATGACGCTCGGCCGAGCTCGCGTCGCAGCACGTCGCCAACGTTGGTCTTCACGACGATCCGGCTGTCGAAGTCCTCTCCCGAGTCGAGGTCGAGGTACTCGTGGGTCTTGCGGGCGAAGCAGTAGACGCACGCGTGCGTGCATCCTCGGTACGGATTGACGGTCCAGCGGAACGGGACCCTCGATGTGTCAGGGACGCGGTTGAGCGCGGACCGGCACTGCACCTCGTAGAACGTGACCCCTCGGAAGTCCGGCGTGTCGATGGTGCGCATCACCGCTCCACGAGGAAGCAGCGGCGTCGGCCCCGGCGCAGCGTCGTCCAGGCTGTCCGTCGCGTCCAGGCGCAGCGCATCCCATCGCACGGACCTATTAGAACACGCGTTCGAAGCGGATGCCATGCATGAGTTGGACATGGCATGCCGATGCTCGCCCGTGTGCCCGGGCGCGGACCTACCGGTGGCGCCTGGCCGACACCGTCGCGGCGACGCCGACAAAGGCCCCTGGCCGCCCCGAGGGAGATCGCATCCAGGCACGGGCGGCCGAAGTGTGCCGCGGACTCGCCCGCCCGCGACCGCAGGATCGCCGCTCTCCTGCGCGCAGACGGTGATCACATCCCCACGTCGACAGTGCCGCTGGCGTTGCGTCAGCGCGGGCTCCTTGCCGCTGCCGCTGTCACAACGGGATGCCGGCTACTACTGCGTTGTGCCCACCGAGCGACGCATGCTGACCCGCGGCCACGCGTCTAGGCCCCTGTCCCGTTCGTGGCGCCGCACGTCGAGCAGCTCCGGACCGGCCTGCTCATCGGTCACGACCGTGAACCCGAGCCGGGCGTAGTATGGCGCGTTCCACGGCACCTCGGCGAAGGTCGTCAGCGTCAGCGCATCGAGCCCCTGCTCGGCCGCCCACTCAGCTGCCGCATCAATCAGCTCACGCCCTAACCCGCGACGGGCGTGGGACGGGTGCACCGAGACCTGCTCGATGTGGGCTGCACCATCAACCATGTCCAGCAGCAGGTAAGCGACAGCCACGTCCTGCGCGTCCGTGGCCACCCACGTCCGCCCCCGGCTTGGTAGCCGTGCAGGTCCCGCAGCGTGGGCGGGTCGCTGTCGGCGATCGCCGCCATACCGATGTCACGGAAGGGGGCACCCGCTGCCCGCTCGATCACCTGCAACCGGGGCAGGTCTTGCCGGGAAGCGCGTCGAATCACGCGGCACTCTTGCACGCCGGCGCAGGCGCACGCTCGTGAGCTTCCGCCGTCATGCTCAGCGGCCGAAGGCGTCCTCGGCCGGGTGGCCATGCACTGGACGTGCCGGCGGTGTGGCGGTCCTGTCAGGCCTGAAGGGCAAGATCCTTCACAGCCGAACCTGTCACGATCTGGACCCGAGAGCGCCAGTATCCCTGACGGGGGGGTCCGAGACTGGGCCGGCTGGATCCGGCATAACCGGACATATGGGCTAATCGGTTGACGCCTGTCGGACCAGCACGAAGACTTCCCAGGCCAACTGTTGCAAGAGGGTGGGGGAATGATGTTGTCGCTGTTCTCGTCCGGCGCTCAGGGCCCGGGCCGCGTCCGCAGGTCCGTGGCGTTGGCTGGTGCGCTGGGGTCCGTGGCGGCGTTCGGTACGGGTGTCGCCTCGCCGGCGTCGGCCGCTACCACCTGTGCCATCAAGGATGTGATCGGCGCACCCGCATACAAGGACGCGGCCGGCACGGTCGACGTACGCCTGACCAACGGCGCGCAGAGGCTCATCACCCGCTCGGACCTGTCCGGCGCCGGGGACTCGGCGGCGGGTGACCGCTTCGGCGCCGCGGTCCAGGCCGACTGTGACCGCGTCTGGATCGGCGCGCCGGGCGTGGGCGGCTCCGGCGCGGTCTATGTGATCCGTTTCCACGACGGGCTGCTGCGGACCGGAGTCGTGGGCAAGTTCAAGCTGGCAGGGGCAGCGCCCGGGGACGACTTCGGGGCGGCGATCGCCGTGTCCGGCTCACGCCTGTGGGTCGGTGCGCCACTGCGCGAGGTCGGTGGTAGCACCAACGCCGGTGTGGTCGTCGAGCACGCCCTCACCAGCGAGTTTCCTCCGGTGGCCGGCTCCACGCGCGTCGTCTCCCAGGGCAGCGGGGCGCCCGGCGGCGCGGAGGCCGGGGACCGCTTCGGTGAGGTCCTTGCCGCGGCGCCCGGCGGCAGCGTGGTCGTCGGGACCCCGCGCGAGAACGTCGGCGACGTCTCCGATGCGGGCATGGTGACCGTTCTGGGCCGGGGGTCCGGCGCGTGGACGCAGAACTCGTCCGGTGTCCCCGGCAGTGCCGAGGCGGGGGATCGCTTCGGTGGCGCCGTCGCCGCCAGCGGGTCGACCATGGCGGTCGGTGCGCCGGGTGAGGACTCCAGCATCGCCAACGTCGGGTCGGTCCAGCTGTTCAACGCCAAGGTCGCCGACGGAGCTGTGACCGGCTGGTCACCGTCGTACGCCGTCTCCCAGGACACCTCCGGCGTCCCCGGTGTCGGCGAGGCCGACGACGGCTTCGGCTCCGCGCTGGCCTTTGCGTCACAGTTCGTCGGCACCACCTGTGGCGTCGACCTCGCGATCGGCGCGTCCGGCGAGGACGTCGCCTCCGTCGCGGATGCCGGCAGCGTGACCATCATCGATGCGGCGGCGAGCAGCCCGTCGCGCAGCGCGTGCCCCGCCGTCGGCGCGACGCAGAGCGGCGCCCTGTCCGGCCGAGCGCAGGCCGGCGACCGCGTCGGTACGGCGATTGCGGCACAGATCTCGGATCCCGCGGGGCCCGCGACCGCCCTCACGATCGGCGTCCCGGGTGAGGACGTCGGAACGGCGACCGACGCCGGACTGGTGCACTACCTCAAGCCCGTCCCCGCCGGCGGCGGGTCGGGCAGCACGACCATGACCGGCGGTGCGGCCGCCTCGGCACGGCTGGGGAGCGAGCTCGGTTGACGGACGCCACGCCTTCGAGGCAGCGGACCTGACGGCCCGGGAGGGCTCGAACGGTCGGGGCCGGCGAGACATGCGCACGCGACTGTGCATGTCGCGCCGGCCCCGCCGCTTCTCCCAGGACGTGACGGTGACATCGCGACGTCGGTTCCCGAGCGGAGCCGGCCGTTCCGGGCGCTCAGCCACCTGCCATAGCCCCGATAATCAGGAAGGGCTCCGCGCCGGTCGCCACCGGCTCGGGCAGGGGAGCGTCCGGCGCCTCGTGTGACAGGTCCTCCTCGCACGCGAAGAACCGCACGAGCGAACGTCTTCGCCCTGTGGCGCGGTCCCGCAGCGTGCCGCACAGGACGGGGAAGCGGAACTCCAACGCGTCCAGGACCGACCGTTGGCTCACGACACCGTCGATGTCGAGCGTGACCTCGCCGCTGACGTGGGCGAGATTGCGCAGGTGTGGAGGCAGCACGACACGTATCACGGCAGTGTCTGCACCTCCACCGAGAGCACGGGCGGGAGATCCCGCACGGTGGGGGCCCAGCTGTCCCCGGCGTCCGCGGACGCGTAGACCTGACCGCCCGTCGTACCGAAGTAGACGCCGCGCGGGTCGAGTGAGTCCACCGACATCGCGTCGCGCAGGACGTTCACGTAGCAGTGGCTCTGGGGCAGGCCCTTCGACAGCTCCTCCCACTCGTGGCCGCCCGTGCGGCTGCGGTACACCCGCAGCTTCCCGTCCGGCGGAAAATGCTCGGAGTCACTCTTGATCGGCACCACGTAGACGGTGTCGGGCTCGTGGGCATGCACGTCGATCGGGAAACCGAAGTCGCTCGGCAGGTTGCCGCTCACCTCGTGCCAGGAGTCGCCCCCGTCGTCGCTGCGCATGACGTCCCAGTGCTTCTGCATGAACAGCACGTCCGGGGCGCGACGGGTGCATCGCGAGCCGGTGGACGCAGTGGCCGACCTCGGCGTCCTCGTCCGGAATCGCGCCGGAGCGCAGCCCGCGGTTCGCCGGCTGCCAGGTCTTCCCGCCGTCGAGCGTGCGGAAGACCCCGGCGGCCGAGATCGCGACGTACATGCGCTGGGCGTCACGCGGGTCGGGAAGAATCGTGTGCAGGCACATGCCGCCCGCGCCCGGTTGCCACGACGGGCCCGACCCGTGGCCGCGCAGTCCCGACAGCTCCTGCCAGGACCGGCCGCCGTCGACCGACCGGAAGAGCGCAGCATCCTCGACTCCGGCGAGGACGGTGTCGGGGTCCGTCGCCGAGGGCTCGAGGTGCCAGACGCGCTTGAACTCCCACGGCCGCGGCGTCCCGTCATACCACTGGTGTGTGCCGGGAACGCCGTCGTAGGTGAAGTCGTTGCCGACGGGCTGCCACGTCCGTCCGCCGTCGTCGGAGCGCTGGATCAGCTGTCCGAACCACCCGCCGGACTGGGAGGCGTAGACGCGGTCGGGATCGGCGGGGGACCCCTTGACGTGGTAGATCTCCCACCCGCCGAAGTGCGGCCCGTCCACCTCCCAGCGGTCGCGGCGGCCATCGGCCGTGAGCGTGAACGCTCCCTTGCGGGTCCCCACCAGTACGCGTACCCCGGTCATCGGCACTCCTCTCTCGGATGTCCCGACGGGCAGACGTTCCGGTCCCGGGAAACTCATCGGTGGTCCGGCGCGGTGGGGGTCCCCGCGTCCCGCGCCGACGTCTCGAGGGGAGGAGCGGTTCGCGTGCGCATCGTCGTGCCGGAGTGGGAGCGGGTGTTTGCGCTACCGAGACGGCCGCTTCGTCGAGGTGCTGGGTCCCGGTGCCCACCGCCGCTGTCGCTTGGTGCGCTGCCGATGTCCGTGCCCCAGACCTAGCCGGCCCGGGCGGTCAAGCCGGTCGTCGCGGTTGCCGAGAGCACAGGGTCAGCTGTTTCGACCGAAGGACGCCCTGTGTTGACTGCCCTGGTTGCGGCAACTCGCCTGCACACGATGCTGCCCGCCGCGCTGGCCGGCGCGGTGCTCTTTGCCACGGTCGCCGCGCCCTCCGCGCCCGCGGCCGCCGCGGGTGAGGTCTACCCCCGCCCCGCCTCGGGGGGGTGGGTGCTGGACGGGCTGGGTCACGGCCACGGCCGGGGGATGAGCCAGTGGGGGGCGTACGGTGGGGCCAAGCTCGGCAAGACCGCAGCGGAGATCCTCGCGGCGTACTACCCCGGTACGACGAACGCGCAGACGTCCGTGCCGACCCTGCGGGTCCGGCTCACCGTCGACGACGGCCTGCTCGAGGTGGCACCGGACGTACCGGGCAAGCTCGCGGCCGCCACGCCCGGCGGGACCCCGGCGGTCCTGCCTGGCGAGCTCGGCGGCTGCGCGGTCGACCGCTGGCGCGCGAGCCGCGTCACCGGCGGGCTGCAGCTCGAAGGGCGCGCGTGCGGCTCCTGGTCGGTGCACCCCATCGGCGGCGCGACCGCCGTACCGGCGCCGCTGTCGTTCAGCACGACGGCGGGCAGGGTGCGGGTCGTGCTGGGCAGCGGATCGGGACAGTTCCTGCGGGACTACCGCGGGTCCGTCGGGGCCGTCGTCGACCCGGGCGGGAGCTACCTCACCGTCAACCGGGTGTCGATGGAGGACTACCTGCGCTCGGTCGTCGCGTGGGAGATGAGCCCGAGTTGGCACCTGGAGGCGCTGAAGGCGCAGGCCGTGGCCGCCCGGACCTACGCCTCCTGGGACGCCGCGTCGCCGTCCTCGGGCTACGACACCTGTGACTCGACGTCGTGCCAGGCCTATCGCGGGACGGCGGATCACCGTCTCGACGGCACGCGGACCGCGTCGCATGAGTGGGCGGCCAGTGACGCTGCGGTCGCCGCCACGGCCGGCACGATCCTGACGTACGCCGGGAAGCCGGCGTTCACTCAGTTCAGCGCGGCGAACGGCGGCCGTTCCGCCGCGCACCCCGACGAGGTCAACTACCCCTACCTTCCCGAGCGCGACGACCCGTGGGACGGCGTCATACCGAACAGCGGGCACTCCTGGCGTACGACGATCACGCCGGCCGCCGTCGAGCAGGCCTGGCCGGGCGTCGGGACGGTGCGGGCGCTTCGGGTGCTCAGCCGCACTGGCAGCGGCGCCTGGGGCGGGCGAATCACGTCGGTCGCCGTGGAGGGCAGCGCGGGCACGGTGACCGTCAGCGGTGACGCGTTCCGCTTCCGGTTGGGGCTGAAGTCGTCGTGGTGGCGCGGTCCGGCCGCACCCGCGGCGGCCCCGAGCGCCCCGCAGTCGCTGGCGGCGACCGCCGCCGACGGCGTCGTGACGGTCACCTGGGAGCCGCCGGCCAGCTCCGGTAGCGGTCCGGTGACCGGCTACGCGGTGACGGTGGGCTCGGCTCGGGTGACGACCATCGACACGTCGCTGACGCTTCCGCCGCTACCGCCGGGGACCTACGCCGTGTCCGTGACCGCGTCGAACAGCGCCGGCGCGTCGCCCGCGGCGACCGCGACCGCCGCCGTCCCGGCGTACCCCTCGCTGATCGCGCCCCGTGGCGTCAACTCCGGCACCGCGGCGACGCTGACCCTCGCCGGGCTCGTCCCCGGCGCCGGAACCCGCGTGCAGGTGCTGCCGTACGGCGCGACGACGTGGGCGGCCGG
>JALYMU010000203.1 GCA_030773595.1 Actinomycetota bacterium
GCCCCGACGGCGCCCGGTGAGAGCCGCACCGCAACGAAATCCGAGACATCGTGCCACCACGACCGCGCCCGCCCACGGCGCCCGACGGTCCGTCCCGAGCCGCCGGCGGACGCCGTACTGCTCGCTCCGATGGCATCCTCGGCCACACGGTCTTCAGGTTGCGCCGCCGCGACACCCGGTGGAGGCTCCGAAGGCGGTGCCGGCAGCCAGCCCGGTGCAGGACCGGGCTCCAGATCGGCCGCCAGGCCCTGACGGGACGTCTCAGGGCTGCTGCCCACGGCGCTCCTCGGCTCCACCGGCGTAGCCGCCGCCGCGAGGACCGTGCGCAGCCGCCGCTCGGCGGCCGCCGCGGCATCGGGACGTGGTCGTCGGCTCACGTCCGCGACGCTAGGCGGGCGGCCACCCCATGCCGCCCCGGTGATGCCTCGGTGTGGACGCCGAGGACCTCCCCCAGACCTGTGGAGGACGGCGAGCCGGCCGCGGGCGAGCGCCGCGGGGCCGCGGGGACCCCTCGCGGGCCCGGACCTGAAGTGCCGGGTCCTGCGTGCACATCTCGGCGCTGCCCCGCCGGAGGCTCAGCCGGGGCGCGGCGAGACGACGACGGCAAGCATGCCGGGGCCGACGTGCGCGCCCACCGCGGCGCCGACCTCGGACACGTGCACGTCCTCGAGCCCTGGCACGCGACGCCGCAACCGCCCCGCGAGCTCGTGCGCCCGATGCGCCGCCGCGAGGTGCTGCACGGCGACGTCGACCGGTCCGGAGCCGGCGCGCGCGACCGCCAGCTCCTCGAGCCGGGCGAGCGCCCGCGCACTGGTCCGCACCTTCTCCAGCGGCTCCACCCGGCCGTCGACGAGGTGCAGCAGCGGCTTCACCGCCAGCGCGGTCCCCAGCAGGGCACGCGCCGTGCCGATCCGCCCGCCTCGGCGCAGGTGCTCGAGCGTGTCGACGTAGAAGAGGACCTGCGTCGCCTCGGCGCGGTCCCGCGCCACCTCGAAGACCGTGTCCACGTCCGCGCCCGCCGCAGCGGCCCGCGCCGCCGCCACGACGGCGAAGCCGAGCCCCATTCCCAGGCAGCGGGAGTCGACGACGCGGACCCGGAGCGGAGCGGTCTCCGACGCGACGACCGCGGCGTCGTAGGTGCCCGACATCTGCGAGGACAGGTGGACCGACACGACGCCCGTGGCGCCCGCCCGCGCCGCAGCGGCATAGGCCTCGGCGAAAACGCCCGGTGCGGGTCGCGACGTCGAGACGACGGCCTGCTCGGTGAGCGCCTGGGCGACCTCGCCCGGTGAGATGCCGGTTGCCTCCTCGTGCACGGCGTCCCCGACGATGACGTGCAGCGGCACGACCCGCACGCCGAGGCGCTCCGCGACGTCCGGCGGCAGGCTGGCGGTCGAATCGGTCACCACCGCCACGCGAGCGGTGTGTCCGGGCGCCGCCATAGGCGCGACGCTACCGACCGGGCGCGACAGCGCTGCGGCCGGTGGTGGGAGGAGATGGCGCGTCGAGCGCGTGGACGACGAAGGCGATGCCGTCGTGCTCGGCGTGGTGGTCCACGTGCATCCCGAGCCGGCGCATCACGGCAATGCTGCGCTGGTTCGCGGGGATGGTGATGGAGAGCAGCCGCGGCAGACCGAGAGCCCCGAAGGCGTGGTCGCGCCAAGCGAGCGCCGCCTCGGTCGCATAGCCCGCGCCCCACGCCGTACGCGCGAGCCGCCAGCCGATCTCGACCTCGTCGGGATACCACCGCTGGTGGTGGATGCCGACGAAGCCGAGGAAGGCGCCGTCCTCGCGGCGCTCCACGGCGCTGAGCCCGAAGCCGAGCTCGTCGAACCGCCGGTCGCAGTAGTCCGCGAGCGCGTCGGACTGCTCCCGGCTGAGCACCGCCGGGAAGTGCTCCATGACCGCAGGATCGGCGTTCATGGCGGCGAACGGCTCGCAGTCGGAGTCGCGCCAGCGCCGTAGCCACAGCCGCGGCGTGGCGAGCACGACGTCGTCCGGTGCCCGCCTCACGCGGGGACGATGTTGACGAGCTTCGGCGGGCGGACGACGACCGTCCGCACGCCGCGGTCGCCGAGCGTCCGGCGTACGGCGTCACTGGCCAGCGCCAGCTCCCGCAGCTCGTCCTCGCCCACCGACGGACTCACCGACAGCCGGTCGCGGACCTTGCCGCCCACCTGCACGACGCAGGTCACCGATTCCTCGACCAGCAGGGACGGGTCGACGACGGGCCACCCGGCGAGCGCCACCGAGGGCTGGTGTCCGAGGCGGGCCCACATGTCCTCGGCGGTGTACGGCGCGAACAGCGACAGCATCACCGCGACCGCCTCGACCGCCTCGCGTACGGCGGGGTCGCCCGCGCCCGGGCCGCCGTCGACGGTCTTGCGTACGGCGTTGACCAGCTCCATCACGCGCGCCACCGCGACGTTGAACCGGAACGTCTCCACCGCGTGCGAGACGTCGTGCAGCGTCCGGTGGGTCGCGCGCCGCAGCGCGACGTCTCCCGCGGACACGTCGACGCCCCGCGCCGAGGAGACCTCACCCGAAAGCCGCCACGCGCGCGACAGGAACTTCGCCGACCCCGCCGGCGACACGTCGGCCCAGTCGATGTCGTCCTCGGGCGGCCCCGCGAAGGCCATCGTCAGCCGGATCGCGTCGACGCCGTGCTGGTCGATCTGCTCGGACAGCCGCACCAGGTTGCCGCGCGACTTGCTCATCGCTGAGCCATTCATGACGACCATGCCCTGGTTGAGCAGGCGGCGGAACGGCTCGACGAACCCCACATAGCCCAGGTCGTGCAGCACCTTGGTGAAGAACCGGCTGTAGAGCAGGTGCAGGATCGCGTGGGTCACGCCGCCGACGTACTGGTCGACGGGCATCCACTGCCGCACGGCGTCGACGTCGAAGGGCACGTCGTCGCGGTCCGGGGAGCAGAAGCGAAGGAAGTACCACGACGAGTCGACGAAGGTGTCCATAGTGTCGGCGTCGCGCCGCGCGGGCCCGCCGCACGAGGGGCAGGCGACTTTCGCCCACTCGTCCGCGGCCCCCAGCGGCGAGGCCCCCCGCGGCTTCAGGTCCAGACCCTCGGCCGGCGGCAGCTCGACGGGCAGCTGGTCGTCGGGCACGGCGACCTCGCCGCAGGCGTCGCAGTGGACGATCGGGATCGGCGTGCCCCAGTAGCGCTGCCGGGAGATCAGCCAGTCGCGCAGCCGGTAGTTCACGGCGGCCTCACCGGTGCCCCGCTCCCGCAGCACCTCAACAATCCGCTCGATCGCCTCGGCCTTGCGCAGCCCGTCCAGGTCGCCGCTGTTGACGAGCACCCCGTCGCCGGTCGTCGCCACCCCGGTCCCGGCCGGGTCCGGCTCGCCGGTGTCCACCACCACGCGCACCGGCAGCCCGAAGGCCCGGGCGAAGTCGAGGTCGCGCTGGTCGTGCGCCGGAACCGCCATGATCGCGCCGTGTCCGTAGTCGGCCAGCACGTAGTCGGCGGCGTAGATTGGCATGCGCCCGCCGTTGACCGGGTTGACCGCGTGGCGGTGCAGGAAGACGCCGGTCTTCTCCCGCTCGGTCGAGAGGCGCTCGATGTCGCTCGCCTGGCGGACCTTCTCGACGTACGTCGAGAACTCCTCCTCCGCCGGAGTGCCCGCGGCGAGCTCCGCGGCGAGGTCGGAGTCGGCCGCGACGACGAAGAACGTCGCGCCGTACAGCGTGTCCGGACGCGTCGTGTAGACGGTGACGGGCTCGTCGCGGCCCTCGATGGCGAACCGGACGTCGGCCCCGCGTGACCGGCCGACCCAGTTGCGCTGCATCGTCAGCACCCGGTCCGGCCAGGCGCCCTCGAGCTCGGCCATGTCGTCGACCAGGCGGTCGGCGTAGTCAGTGATCTTGAAGTACCACTGCGTCAGCTTCTTCTTGGTGACCGGTGTGTCGCAGCGCTCGCACAGGCCCTGCACGACCTGCTCGTTCGCCAGCACCGTCTGGTCGTTGGGGCACCAGTTGACCTGCGAGGGCTTGCGGTAGGCCAGCCCCTTCTCGAACATCCGCAGGAACAGCCACTGGTTCCACCGGTAGTACTCCGGGTCGCAGGTGTTGAACACCCGGTCCCAGTCGAACGAGCACGCGTAACGACGCATCGACGCCTTCTGCTGCGCGATGTTGTCGTAGGTCCAGCCCCGCGGGTCGACGCCCCGCTTGATCGCCGCGTTCTCCGCGGGCAGGCCGAACGCGTCCCAGCCGATCGGGTGTAGCACGTTGAACCCGGCCTGGACCCAGTAGCGCGCGATGACGTCGCCGAGCGCGTAGGCCTCGGCGTGGCCCATGTGCAGGTCGCCGGAGGGGTACGGGAACATGTCGAGGACGTACTTCTTGGGCCGCTCGTCGTCCGGGCGGCCGCTGCGGAACGGCGCCAGCTCGTCCCAGACCGGCAGCCAGCGCTCCTGCATCGCCGCGGGGTCGTAGACCTCGCACGCCTCGCCCGTCCCCGCGACCTGCTCCTGCGTCTCGCTCATCTCGTCCTCGTCACGTCGTTCGGGCCCGGACAACGAAAAACCCCTCGGAGCACAGTCACGAGGGGTCGCCGCGCCGACGGTGGCCGAAGCCGGTGTCAGCGCGGCCCGGTAAGCAGACGCAGTCCGGGACGCACGGGCTCAGGTTAGCGCAGGAGCGGGTGCTCACGACGTACGGCGGTCCCCGAGGCGCGCTCTTCACCCGCACATGGACGACCGGAACCCTCTGGCTGACGCCGCGACGACCACCGGAACCCGCGGTCGCATCACGGGCGCGTCCAAGCGGCCGGTACGTGTGACAGCCTGGCCCCGTGACGACGGCGCATACGGCGGGCCAGCCGGCCCGGGGTGGCCCGCGCGCCACGCCCACCGCCGCCGACCTCGAGCTCGTCGCGGCCGCAAGCAGGCTGATCGCCGCCCGTGAGGGGTCCGAGAACCACACGGTCGCGGCCGCGGCCCGCGATGCGGACGGCGGGATCCACACCGGCGTGAACGTCTACCACTTCGCCGGGGGACCGTGTGCGGAGCTCGTCGTCATCGGCGCCGCCGCGGCGAGTACCGACGCTGCACTGACCGCGATCGTGGCCGTCGGGGACCACGGCCGAGGAGTCATCCCTCCCTGCGGTCGCTGCCGCCAGACGTTGCTCGACTACTTCCCCGACATTCGGGTCCTGGTCCCGGACGCCGGGGCCGTCACCACGGTCGAGGTCTCCGCGCTGCTGCCGTGGACGTATGACTGGAGGGCCCACCAGGAGCTCGCGACACCTACCGACTGACACGCTTCGTCGTCCGCGTCCCGCTCGTCCCACCGAGACTCCGCCACCGTCCCGCGGGTGCCAGAACGGCCGTCGTCGAGTCTCGCGCGTGCGCGGGCGATCGGCGCAGACGGGTCACGGCAATGTCGACTCGGGCGCGGAGTCCCCGGTCGTGGACAACGGCGACGCCGCCGAGGCGTCGGCGCCGGAGAAGGTCGACCGATCGGGATGGTAGGCAGAACGGCGACGTGCTGTCAGCGGGGACAACGGTCCGGGTCGGGTCCGCTGCGCGCGCCGTACGCCGGATGCGCTTCAGTCGCGAGTCGTCGCCTTGCTGGCGTTGGCCTGCTTGTTCCGGATCGCCCGACGCAGGTACAGCTCCTGGTCGCCCTTGGACAGCAGCGTGTCGAGATTCCCCGCGTCCCAGGGCGTGAGGGTCGCCGCACCGGCGGTCACCCGCGGGTTCCACACGTCGAGGTCGACCGGCGGGGCGTTGAGCAGCCGGTCGCGGACCCGCCGCTCGAGCTGGGCCGGCGACTGGCCGGTGCCCGGACCCACGACGCAGAACTCGTCCGCTCCCCAGCGGCCGACCACGTCGGTTGCGCGCGTCGCCGACCGCAGCGCCTCCGCGACCGCGACGAGGACCTCGTCGCCGGCCTCGGTGCCGAGCCGGCGGTTCACTGCCTTGAACCCGTCGATGTCGACGAACAGGCAATGCACGGCGTTGCCCTGACGGCGGGCTGCCTCCACGATCTGCGGGCCGAACATCGCCACCCCGCGACGGTTGGCGAGCCCGGTGAGCTGGTCCCGCACGGCGGCTGCCTCGGCGGCCGCCTCGGCCTCCGCGACAGCGGTGAGAGCCCGCCGGCGCAGGCCCGCCACCGTCGCGCCGAGCGCGGACCCGAGGGCCAGGGC
>JALYMU010000204.1 GCA_030773595.1 Actinomycetota bacterium
ACCTCGACGACGCCGCGCCCGACGGTGTCGGCCTTCCGGCCGCCGACGCCCAGGCCGACCAGCTCGCCGACGAGCGCGGCCTGCCCGCCGCCGCTGCGGACCAGGTCGACGAGGACCTCGACCCGGCCGAGGAGATGGCCCGCACGCTGCGCGGCCTGCCCGGCGACTGGTACGTCGTGCACTCCTACGCCGGCTACGAGAACAAGGTCAAGGCCAACCTCGAGAGCCGCATCTCCTCGCTCAACATGGAGGAGTTCATCTACCAGATCGAGGTGCCCACCGAGGAGGTCACCGAGGTCAAGGGCGGCAAGCGCCAGCAGGTCGTGCGCAAGAAGCTGCCCGGCTACCTGTTCGTGCGCATGGACCTCACCGACGAGTCCTGGTCGGCCGTCCGCAACACCCCCGGCGTCACCGGCTTCGTCGGCCAGACGAGCCGCCCGACCCCGCTCACCGTCGACGAGGTCGTCAAGCAGCTCGCGCCGCCGAAGCAGAAGACGGTCGTCGCCCAGAAGGCCGTCGACTTCGAGGTCGGCGAGTCCATCACCGTCACCGACGGCCCCTTCGCGACGCTGCCCGCCACGATCAACGAGATCAACCTCGACAGCCAGAAGCTCAAGGTCCTGGTGTCGATCTTCGGCCGCGAGACGCCGGTCGAGCTGTCCTTCAACCAGGTGGCCAAGCTCTAGCTGCGGCGACCACCCTCCCGCGACACCCTGCACCGGCCGGCGCCTTCCCCCGTCGTCGGCCTCGACCTCAGGAAAGACGACATGCCCCCGAAGAAGAAGCTCGCCGGTGTCATCAAGCTGCAGATCAAGGCCGGCGCCGCCACTCCCGCGCCGCCGGTCGGCCCTGCGCTGGGTCAGCACGGCGTCAACATCATGGAGTTCTGCAAGCAGTACAACGCCGCGACCGAGGCGCAGCGCGGTGACATCGTGCCGGTGGAGATCTCGGTCTTCGAGGACCGCTCGTTCACCTTCGTCACCAAGACCCCGCCCGCCGCTCGGCTGATCCTCAAGGCCGCCGGCGTGGACAAGGGCTCGGCGGAGCCGCAGAAGACCAAGGTCGCCAGGCTCACCCGCGAGCAGATCCGGGCCATCGCCGAGACCAAGATGCCGGACCTCAACGCCAACGACATCGACGCCGCAGAGAAGATCATCGCCGGGACCGCCCGGCAGATGGGCATCACCGTCGACGGCTGACCTCACTCGGTGTCGTCCTGCACGACATCGCACTGCACGACATCGCACTGCACGACCTGGTGTGCACCGCACGCCGCCACCTCGTGGAAGGGCCGCGCGCCGGCCCGCTGACCACACCTCCCTAACCTGCACAGGAGCCAGCAGTGAAGCGCAGCAAGGCATACCGCGCCGCGACCGAGAAGATCGACCGCGAGCAGCTCTACTCCCCGCTCGACGCCGTCCGTCTCGCCAAGGAGACGTCCACGACGAAGTACGACGGCACCGTCGAGGTCGCGCTGCGCCTCGGCGTCGACCCCCGCAAGGCCGACCAGATGGTCCGCGGCACCGTCAACCTCCCGCACGGCACCGGCAAGACCGCCCGGGTCCTGGTCTTCGCCACCGGTGAGCGGGCCGAGCAGGCTCGGGCGGCCGGCGCCGACATCGTCGGTGCGGACGAGCTGATCGTGGAGGTGCAGGGCGGGCGTCTGGACTTCGACGCCGTCGTCGCCTCGCCCGACATGATGGGCAAGGTCGGCCGCCTCGGGCGCGTCCTCGGCCCGCGCGGGCTGATGCCTAACCCGAAGACCGGCACCGTCACCGCTGACGTTGCCAAGGCCGTCACCGACATCAAGGGCGGCAAGATCGAGTTCCGCGTCGACCGGCACAGCAACCTGCACTTCATCATCGGCAAGACCTCTTTCTCCGACCAGGCGCTCGTCGAGAACTACGCCAGCGCCATGGATGAGATCCAGCGGCTCAAGCCGTCGGCGGCCAAGGGCCGTTACGTCAAGAAGGCGACGTTGGCGACGACGATGGGGCCGGGTATCCCCGTGGACCCGAACCGCACCCGCAACCTGTTGGAGGACACGGCCGCCGAGGCCTGATCCGCTTAGCAAGCGATGCACCGACAAGGGCGGGACCGGCCGGCAGGCTGTCCCGCCCTTCGTCGTACGCCGGACCGCGCCGAGCGCGGGCTGCCGCGCCCGCGGCGACTGCGGGCTGCCGCGTCCGCCCCGACCGGGGGCTGCCGCGTCCGCGCCGAGCCCTTGTCGCACGCCAGCTCGACCACTGACACCGAGACGACCCGACCGCGGCGGGTCCTCCGTGCCGCCGGACTGGCCTCCGCTCGGGAACGGCTGCGCGATGCCGGGCGTTGGCCTCTCGCAGCGGTGCGGGGTGGTAGCGCCGTCCGCGTAGGCGTGCCCTCCACAGTGCGCGCCACCCCAGACCAGTACGACCATCCGCGGAGCGCCCAGTGACCCGACCCCGTCGTGCCGGCACGGCGGCGTGCGCGCTGGTTCCCGTGGCGCTCGTCCTTGCCGCGTGTGCGGTCCAGCCCAGCGGCGACGGTGCCCGCGGTCGGGAGGCCCCCGTGTCGGCCTCGGCCCCATCCGCACGCCGCGTCCCGGCGGGTTCCCCGGAGCCGTCGACCGGCGCGGCGCCTGACGGCTCCGCAGCGCCGAGCACGGCGCCGGACGCGCCCGCCGCGACACCGAACGCGCCGGCGCCGACACCGTCGTCCACGTCCACGGCACAGCGGACCGCCGCCTGTGACGCGGGGGCCGTCGGCGACGAGGACCGCACCGACGTGGATGGGCTCGTCGACGCCGTCTCGGCCGCCATGCGGGAAGCCGGGACCGTCCGCTTCGGGATCGTCACGGTCGTCGACGGCCACGAGATCGTCCGCGCCTCAGGAGCCGCACGAATGAGCCGCGCCGGCAGGCCGTACGCCGCGCGCATGTCCGTCTCCGTGGCGGGGGAGGAAGCTGCCGAGCCGCACGTCGTGACGGTCGTCGAGGACTCGCTCTACCTGCGCATGCCTCGGGCGTACGCCCCCGCGGGCCGGCCGTGGCTCAAGATCACTGGCAAGGACCGCCTCATGGCCGACCGGCTGCGATCGGTGTTCCGTCGCGTCAAGGCCGCGAGTGATGCGACCTCTGGCCTCGCCGTGCTGCGCTGTGGCTCCGGCTTGCGGGCGACGGGCGGGGTAGCGGTCGCCGACGTGGCGACGACGCGCTACAGCGCGTCGGTCGACATCGCAGCCGCGGCCGGCTCGGCCGTCGCTCCGGTCGTGGACCAGGCCCGAGAGCTGTCTCGGCTCGGCGTGACCTCGTTGGACTACACCCTGTGGGTCGACGCGGCGGGCCTCCCGCGCAAGATCCGCACGCGCGCGCGGACGTCGGCCGGGGAGGTTGTGACCGACGGCACCTACCGCGCCTGGGGCGCTGCGGTCCACGTCACGGCGCCGCCCCGGGCGCGGGTGACGACCCTGGAGGACATGTCCTGAGCGGGTGGCGGGCGCCACCACCGGTGTGACCCCCCACCCGACGCGATTTGGCGCTCGCCGGTCCGTCGGCGTACGCTGACAACGCCAAAGACCGCTGGTCGCCACGTCCGCGTGGCCGAAGGTCCCACCTCGGTGGGCGACCCGCGCAGGTGACACGAGCAGCGACGGCCCCTCCACGGTGTGCCTTCGGATCCACGCCCCGTGCGCATCTGCGCCGGGGCGTTCGTCGTGTCACGGGCCTCTCGTCCGACCGGCGCACTCCCCGGAAGGAGGCCCATGGCGAGGCCCGACAAGGCGGCCGCGGTCGCCGAGCTGACGGAAGCCTTCCGCAGCTCCAACGCCGCCGTGCTGACCGAGTACCGCGGGCTCACCGTGAAGCAGCTCAAGGAGCTGCGTCGCTCGCTCGGTGAGCACGCCTCTTATGCCGTGGTGAAGAACACGCTGACCTCGATCGCGGCGCGTGAGGCGGGTGTCACCGCTCTGGACGACAGCCTCCTCGCAGGTCCGTCCGCGATCGCGTTCGTGACGGGTGACCCCGTCGAGGCTGCCAAGGGCCTGCGTGACTTCGCCAAGGCTCACCCGCTGCTCGTCATCAAGGGCGGCGTTCTCGAGGGCAAGCCGATGTCCGCGGACGAGATCCGCCGGCTTGCCGACCTCGAGTCGCGTGAGGTCCTGCTCGCCAGGCTGGCGGGCGCCATGACCGCGTCGCTGTCCGGCGCCGTGGCGCTGTTCGCGGCGCCGCTGTCCCAGGCCGCACGCGTCGTCGAGGCCCTGCGCCAGAAGGCGGAGGAGGACCCGAGCATCCTGCGTGGCGGTGCCGGTACGCCGGCCAGCCAGCCCACGGAGGACACCGCCGACGCGGCTGGGGACCAGCCCGCCGAGGCTCCCGTGGCGGAGGCACCGGCCCCTGAGGCCGAGGCTGCCGCCGCACCTCCCGCGGGCTGACCGCCCGTACCACCTCCCACGGATATCCCGTACGTACGGAAAGGACCGCCATCATGGCGAAGCTCAGCACCGACGAGCTGCTCGACGCGTTCAAGGAGATGTCCCTCCTCGAGCTCAGCGAGTTCGTCAAGCAGTTCGAGGACACCTTCGGTGTGACGGCGGCGGCCCCCGTTGCCGTGGCCGCCGCCCCCGCTGCCGGTGGCGCCGGCGCGGACGCTCCGGCCGCCGAGGAGCAGGACGAGTTCGACGTCATCCTCGAGGGTGCCGGCGACAAGAAGATCCAGGTCATCAAGGAGGTCCGCGCTCTCACGAGCCTCGGGCTCAAGGAGGCCAAGGACCTCGTCGACGGGACGCCGAAGCCGGTTCTGGAGAAGGTCAACAAGGAGACGGCGGAGAAGGCCCGCGCCGCTCTCGAGGGTGCCGGCGCCTCGGTGACCGTCAAGTAGACACCTCGCTGCGCCGACAGGGCGGCTCCCCGCGCCGGGGGAGCCGCCCTGTCGCGTCGGGGCGCCGGTGTGCCCGTCGTCTGCGTTGGTGCGGCAGTGCGCGGCTCAGCGCCCGCCGGCACATTAGTGCGCCCGCGTGCGCGTCACAGTGCACCGCGTGCGCGCCGCTGCCCGCCGTACCCGCCACGTCATGCCGGGTGCCTCCACGTCCTGGCTCGGGCCGGTGCGCGCTCCCACCAAGACGCCTCCACGGATGCGCGCCCCTTGCGGGCGCGTCGCTCTTGACGTGCGCTCGCGCTCAGGTCATCCTGCCTGCGCTGTGACTGCTGCGCCTCGGGGTGTTCCGAGCGACCGTCCCCGGATTGGCCGCTCGACATCGGCCTGCCCGGAGGGTATGCTGCCGCTTTGCGCTGCCTTCTGACTAAACCCGTGTCTGCTGGACCCGGGCCGTCAGGCATGCGCGCGCCGCAGTCATAACGCTTTGGAAGGACGCCTCTTGGCCGCCTCGCGCAACGCAGCTGGTACGAGCCAGAAGTCCAGCACCACCAGCACGGCCCCCTCGCGGGTCTCGTTCGCCAAGATCCGCGAGCCTCTTGAGGTCCCCAACCTCCTCGCGCTTCAGACCGACAGCTTCGACTGGCTGCTCGGCAACGCGAAGTGGAAGGCCCGGGTCGAGCACGCCCAGGCCTCCGGTCGCGCCGACGTCCCCACCAAGTCCGGCCTCGAGGAGATCTTCGAGGAGATCTCGCCGATCGAGGACTTCCAGGGCACGATGTCGCTCTCGTTCTCCGAGCCGGAGTTCTACGAGCCGAAGTACTCCGTGGAGGAGTGCAAGGAGCGTGACATCACCTACTCCGCGCCGCTGTTCGTCACCGCGGAGTTCATGAACAACACCACGGGCGAGATCAAGAGCCAGACGGTGTTCATGGGCGACTTCCCGCTCATGACCAACAAGGGCACGTTCATCATCAACGGCACCGAGCGTGTCGTCGTGTCTCAGCTGGTGCGCTCACCCGGTGTCTACTTCGACAAGACCGTCGACAAGACCTCCGACAAGGACATCTTCGGCGCCAAGGTCATCCCCAGCCGCGGTGCGTGGCTGGAGTTCGAGATCGACAAGCGCGACCAGGTCGGCGTGCGCATCGACCGCAAGCGCAAGCAGTCCGTGACCGTCCTGCTCAAGGCTCTCGGCTGGGACGACGCCAAGATCCTCGAGGAGTTCGGCGACTACGAGTCGATGCGCCAGACCCTGGAGAAGGACCACACCACGGGTCAGGACGACGCGCTGCTTGACATCTACCGCAAGCTGCGCCCTGGCGAGCCGCCGACCCGTGAGGCAGCTCAGACGCTGCTGGACAACCTCTACTTCAACCCCAAGCGATACGACCTCGCCAAGGTCGGTCGCTACAAGGTCAACAAGAAGCTCGGTGTCGGCCTGGCTCTCGACTCCAGCGTGCTCACCATCGACGACGTGGTGGCCACGATCCGCTACATCGTCAAGCTGCACGCCGGTGAGACCGACATGCAGCTCCCCCAGGAGGACGGCTCCGCCCGCACGGTGCGGGTCGAGATCGACGACATCGACCACTTCGGCAACCGCCGCCTGCGCACCGTGGGCGAGCTCATCCAGAACCAGGTCCGGACGGGCCTGTCCCGGATGGAGCGCGTGGTCCGCGAGCGGATGACCACCCAGGACGTCGAGGCCATCACGCCCCAAACCCTGATCAACATCCGACCGGTCGTGGCGAGCATCAAGGAGTTCTTCGGGACCTCCCAGCTCAGCCAGTTCATGGACCAGACCAACCCGCTGGCCGGCCTGACGCACAAGCGGCGCCTGTCCGCGCTGGGTCCCGGCGGTCTCTCCCGCGAGCGCGCCGGCTTCGAGGTCCGTGACGTGCACCCCAGCCACTACGGCCGGATGTGCCCGATCGAGACGCCTGAGGGCCCGAACATCGGCCTGATCGGGTCGCTGTCCTCCTACGGCCGGATCAACGCGTTCGGCTTCGTGGAGACGCCTTACCGCCGGGTCAGTGACGGTGTCGTCAGCGACGAGGTCGACTACCTCACCGCCGACGAGGAGGACGAGCACGTCATCGCGCAGGCGAACGCCCCGCTCACCGCGGACGGCCGCTTCGCCGAGGCCCGCGTGCTGGTCCGGACCAAGGGCGGCGAGGTCGAGTTCGCACCGGCAGCCGAGGTGGACTACATGGACGTCTCCCCGCGCCAGATGGTGTCGGTGGCGACGGCGATGATCCCGTTCCTGGAGCATGACGACGCCAACCGCGCCCTGATGGGGTCGAACATGCAGCGCCAGTCGGTGCCGCTGCTGCGCTCCGAGGCGCCGTTGGTGGGCACGGGAATGGAGTACCGCGCCGCCAAGGACGCCGGTGACGTGATCGTCGCGGAGAAGTCCGGCGTCGTGGCGGAGCTGTCCGCGGACTTCATCACCGTCGCCAACGACGACGCCACCTACGTCACCTACCGGGTGCAGAAGTTCCGCCGGTCCAACCAGGGCACGTGCTTCAACCAGCGCCCGATCGTCAACGAGGGCGACCGCATCGAGGCCGGCCAGGTTCTCGCCGACGGTCCGTGCACGCAGAACGGCGAGATGGCCCTGGGCAAGAACCTCCTCGTGGCCTTCATGCCATGGGAGGGCCACAACTACGAGGACGCGATCATCCTCTCCCAGCGCCTGGTGCAGGACGACGTCCTGTCCTCGATCCACATCGAGGAGCACGAGGTCGACGCCCGCGACACCAAGCTGGGCCCCGAGGAGATCACCCGGGACATCCCGAACGTCTCCGAGGAGGTGCTGGCCGACCTCGACGACCGCGGCATCATCCGCATCGGCGCCGATGTCGTGCCCGGTGACATCCTCGTCGGCAAGGTCACGCCCAAGGGCGAGACCGAGCTGACGCCCGAGGAGCGGCTGCTGCGTGCGATCTTCGGTGAGAAGGCGCGCGAGGTCCGTGACACCTCGCTGAAGGTGCCCCACGGCGAGTCCGGCAAGGTCATCGGCGTGCGGGTGTTCGACCGTGACGAGGGCTTCGAGCTCCCGCCCGGTGTCAACCAGCTCGTCCGGGTCTACGTCGCCCAGAAGCGCAAGATCACCGACGGTGACAAGCTCGCCGGCCGTCACGGCAACAAGGGCGTCATCGCCAAGATCCTGCCCCAGGAGGACATGCCGTTCCTCGAGGACGGCACGCCGGTCGACGTCGTGCTGAACCCGCTCGGTGTCCCGGGCCGCATGAACGTCGGTCAGGTGCTGGAGACGCACCTCGGCTGGGTCGCCAAGGAAGGATGGCAGGTCAGTGGCGACGACACGGACTGGAAGCGCCGCCTTCGCGAGATCGGCGCGGACCAGTCGCATCCCGGGACCAACGTCGCGACGCCGGTGTTCGACGGCGCCCGCGAGGACGAGATCATCGGGCTGCTGGACTCGACGACGCCGACCTTCGACCGCCTCTCGTCCGACGGCGAGAAGACCCGGCTCATCGACGGCTCTGGCAAGGCGCGGCTGTTCAACGGCCGCACCGGCGAGCCGTTCAAGGACCCGATCTCGGTCGGCTACATCTACATCCTCAAGCTGCTCCACCTGGTCGACGACAAGATCCACGCTCGCTCGACCGGCCCCTACTCGATGATCACGCAGCAGCCCCTGGGCGGTAAGGCCCAGTTCGGCGGCCAGCGGTTCGGTGAGATGGAGGTGTGGGCTCTCGAGGCCTACGGCGCCGCCTACGCGCTGCAGGAGCTGCTGACGATCAAGTCCGACGACGTGCTGGGCCGCGTGAAGGTCTACGAGGCCATCGTCAAGGGCGAGAACATCCCCGAGCCCGGCATCCCGGAGTCCTTCAAGGTGCTCATCAAGGAGATGCAGTCGCTGTGCCTGAACGTCGAGGTGCTCTCCAGCGACGGCATGTCGATCGAGATGCGCGAGACCGACGAGGACGTCTTCCGCGCCGCTGAGGAGCTTGGTATCGACCTGTCCCGGCGCGAGCCGAGCAGCGTCGAAGAGGTCTGACGGTACGGCGGGAGCGCGCCACCCATGCGCTCCCGCCCCCGCCGACCCCCGTACAGACCTTCAATAACAGCGAGAGAAGGACATTCGTGCTCGACGTCAACTTCTTCGACGAGCTGCGCATCGGCCTCGCGACCGCGGACGACATCCGCCAGTGGTCGCACGGCGAGGTCAAGAAGCCCGAGACCATCAACTACCGCACCCTGAAGCCGGAGAAGGACGGGCTCTTCTGCGAGAAGATCTTCGGTCCGACCCGGGACTGGGAGTGCTACTGCGGCAAGTACAAGCGCGTCCGTTTCAAGGGCATCATCTGCGAGCGCTGCGGCGTCGAGGTCACCCGCGCCAAGGTGCGCCGGGAGCGAATGGGCCACATCGAGCTCGCCGCGCCCGTCACCCACATCTGGTACTTCAAGGGCGTCCCGAGCCGCCTGGGCTACCTGCTCGACCTGGCTCCCAAGGACCTCGAGAAGGTCATCTACTTCGCGGCCTACATGATCACGGAGGTCGACGAGGAGCGCCGCCACCAGGACCTGCCCTCGCTCGAGAGCAAGATCTCGGTCGAGAAGCAGCAGATGGAGCAGCGCCGCGACGCCGACGTCGAGGCCCGCCAGCGCAAGCTGGAGGAGGACCTCGCCGCGCTCGAGGCCGAGGGGGCCAAGAGCGATGCCCGCCGCAAGGTGCGTGAAGGCGCCGAGCGCGAGATGAAGCAGATCCGCGACCGCGCGCAGCGCGAGATCGACCGGCTCGACGAGGTGTGGAGCCGATTCAAGAACCTCAAGGTCCAGGACCTCGAGGGTGACGAGATCCTCTACCGCGAGATGCGGGACCGCTTCGGTCTCTACTTCTCCGGGGGCATGGGTGCCGCTGCCCTCCAGAAGCGGCTCGAGTCGTTCGACCTCGAGGCCGAGGCCGAGTCGCTGCGCGAGACGATCCGCACGGGCAAGGGTCAGAAGAAGACTCGGGCGCTGAAGCGGCTCAAGGTCGTGAGCGCGTTCCTCAACACCCGCAACTCGCCGATGGGCATGGTGCTCGACTGCGTGCCGGTCATCCCGCCTGATCTGCGCCCGATGGTGCAGCTCGACGGTGGCCGCTTCGCGACGAGCGACCTGAACGACCTCTACCGCCGGGTCATCAACCGCAACAACCGCCTCAAGCGGCTGCTCGACCTCGGTGCGCCCGAGATCATCGTGAACAACGAGAAGCGGATGCTGCAGGAGGCCGTCGACGCGCTGTTCGACAACGGCCGCCGTGGACGCCCGGTCACCGGGCCGGGCAACCGCCCGCTCAAGTCGCTCTCGGACATGCTCAAGGGCAAGCAGGGCCGCTTCCGGCAGAACCTCCTCGGCAAGCGCGTCGACTACTCAGGCCGTTCGGTCATCGTGGTGGGCCCGCAGCTCAAGCTGCACCAGTGCGGCTTGCCCAAGCAGATGGCGCTCGAGCTGTTCAAGCCGTTCGTGATGAAGCGGCTGGTCGACCTCAACCACGCGCAGAACATCAAGTCCGCCAAGCGCATGGTCGAGCGCGCGCGCCCCGTCGTGTGGGACGTGCTCGAGGAGGTCATCACCGAGCACCCGGTGCTGCTCAACCGCGCGCCGACGCTGCACCGCCTCGGCATCCAGGCCTTCGAGCCGCAGCTGGTCGAGGGCAAGGCGATCCAGATCCACCCGCTGGTCTGCACCGCGTTCAACGCCGACTTCGACGGCGACCAGATGGCGGTGCACCTGCCGCTGTCGGCCGAGGCGCAGGCCGAGGCCCGGATCCTGATGCTGTCGAGCAACAACATCCTCTCGCCGGCGCACGGTCGCCCGATCACGTCGCCGACGCAGGACATGGTGCTCGGCATCTTCTACCTCACCTCGACACGTGAGGGTCTGGCGGGCCAGGGCCGGACGTTCGGGTCCATCGCCGAGGCGATCATGGCGTACGACGCCCGCGAGCTCGACCTGCAGGCGTCGATCTCGCTGCGGCTGCCCGGCGTCGTACCGCCCGCGTCCTGGGAGGCGCCGGAGGGTTGGGAGCAGGGCGGCCCGGTCACCCTCAAGACCACCCTGGGGCGCGCGCTGTTCAACGAGGCGCTGCCGGCGGACTACCCGTTCGTCGACGCCGTCGTGGACAAGAAGATTCTGTCCGGCATCGTCAACGATCTTGCAGAGCGCTACCCGAAGGTCGTCGTCGCGGGAACGCTGGACGCGCTCAAGGCGGCGGGCTTCCACTGGGCCACGCGGTCCGGCGTCACGATCTCGATCGAGGACGTCGTCACGCCGGCCGGCAAGCAGGAGGTGCTCGACCGGCACGAGGCGCGGGCGGAGAAGGTCCAGAACCAGTACGAGAAGGGCCTGATCACCGACGACGAGCGGCGCCAGGAGCTCATCAACATCTGGACCGAGGCCACCAACGAGGTCGCGCGCCAGATGGAGGGCAACTTCCCGCGCAGCAACCCGGTCTTCATGATGGTCCACTCCGGTGCCCGAGGGAACTGGATGCAGGTCCGGCAGATCGCCGGGATGCGTGGTCTCGTCGCCAACCCCAAGGGCGAGATCATCCCGCGGCCGATCAAGTCCAACTTCCGCGAGGGCCTGTCCGTGCTCGAGTACTTCATCTCGACACACGGCGCCCGGAAGGGCCTGGCCGACACCGCCCTGCGGACGGCCGACTCGGGATACCTCACGCGTCGGCTCGTCGACGTCAGCCAGGACGTCATCATCCGCGAGGACGACTGCGGCAGCGAGCGCGGGCTCGTCCTGCCGATCGCCGTGCGTGCCGCGGACGGCAGCCTGCGGCGGGAGGAGCACGTTGAGACGAGCGTCTACTCGCGCAACCTCGCGGAGGACGTTCCCGTCGACGGCGAGGTGCTCGTCCCGGCCAACACCGACCTCGGTGACGTCGCGATCAACGCGCTGATCGAGCGCGGCGTCGAGAAGGTGCGCGTCCGGTCGGTCCTCACCTGCGACAGCAAGGTCGGGACGTGCGCGATGTGCTACGGGCGCTCCCTCGCGGCCGGCAAGCTCGTCGACGTCGGCGAAGCGGTCGGCATCATCGCCGCCCAGTCGATCGGCGAGCCCGGCACGCAGCTGACGATGCGTACCTTCCACACCGGCGGCGTCGCGGGTGACGACATCACCCACGGCCTGCCTCGTGTCGTCGAGCTCTTCGAGGCGCGCCAGCCCAAGGGCGTCGCGCCGATTTCGGAGGCGGCCGGCCGAGTGCGGATCGAGGACACCGACAAGCAGCGCAAGGTCGTGGTGACGCCCGACGACGGCTCGGACGAGACGTCGTACACCGTGTCCAAGCGCTCGCGTCTGCTCGTCGCCGAGGGCGACCACGTCGAGGTGGGCCAGCAGCTCATCGTCGGCGCGGTCGACCCCAAGCAGGTCCTGCGGATCCTCGGTCCGCGTGCCGTCCAGCAGCACCTCGTTGCGGAGGTGCAGGCGGTCTACCGGTCCCAGGGCGTCTCGATTCACGACAAGCACATCGAGGTCATCGTCCGGCAGATGCTCAAGCGCGTCACGATCATCGAGTCGGGCGACGCGGAACTGCTCCCGGGCGAGCTCGTGGAGCGCTCGCGCTTCGAGGCGGAGAACCGGCGAGTGGTCGCCGAGGGTGCCCAGCCGGCGTCGGGTCGCCCGGAGCTGATGGGCATCACGAAGGCCTCGCTCGCTACCGAGTCGTGGCTCTCGGCGGCGTCGTTCCAGGAGACGACGCGGGTCCTCACCGACGCGGCGATCCACGCGAAGTCCGATCCGCTGCTCGGGCTCAAGGAGAACGTCATCATCGGCAAGCTCATCCCGGCTGGTACGGGCCTGCCCCGCTACCGCAACATCCGGGTGGAGCCGACCGAGGAGGCCAAGGCCCAGATGTACTCCCTCGGCGGCTACGAGGACGTCGACTACGGCGCCTTCGGCGCCGGGTCGGGCCAGGCGGTTCCACTGGAGGACTACGACTACGGCGACTTCCGCTGATCGCCCAGGTCCTCGCGAGGGTCGCCCCCATGGGGCGGCCC
>JALYMU010000205.1 GCA_030773595.1 Actinomycetota bacterium
CGTCGATCCAGCGGCCGCTCCGGCTCGGCCGCTCCGCTGCGATCCGGGGCGAGGGGAGTTGGCGGGGCAGTGTCTCTTCGACGGTCTGGCTGCTGAGCTCGGTCACGGACACTCCACGGTCGCTGCTCTGGTGGACGCGAGCGACGCTAAGGACGTAGCGTTTCCCGGCCGTTCCGCGGAAGTGACGCGCTTTTCAACTCCTTCTCACCGCGCGCGGTGAGACGTGGTGAGACGCGACAGATCACCAGGTCGGGGCGGGCGACGCCCCTCACCAGGAGCTGTCACCGGGACGGACTTGGCTCCGGGTAGCGGCGCTGGGCGGCCAGCCACCCGGCAGGGTCGCACTCATCCGTGCTCGACGCGCCTCAGGTTCTGCGCTTGACCTGCTCCAGGTCGGCGAGGCGTGTTCGCAGATGGTCTGGGCGTCGGCTGAGCCACTTGGCGATCTCACGCCGAGTCAGGACCACGCGTAGCTTGCAGGTTGCTGCTTCACAGTGAAGCCGCCTCCGGCGCCGTGGACGGCCGCAAAAGCAGTGACGAACACGGGGAAGCCGACGGCTTCGGTGAGCAGTCGCGTCGCTTGCTGAGCCTCGTGCGGCTGTTGCGCACGTATGGGACACGCCGTCCGTTGACCATGAAGACGCCCCCACCGACCCAGATGCTGCTATCCGGGTGGTTCTTCGCGTTCACGGTATAGACACCGCCGGGGCCGATGACGACGTGGTCGATGTCGATGTCTCCATTGCCCACGGGTACGGAGTGCAGGACGCGCCACCGGCCGTCGAGCTTGGCGAGTTGCTTGGCGACAGCTTCCTCGCCGTCCGCGCCGAGCCGCCACGTCCGCTCGGGTGGACGCCGAAGAGCTGGGCCACGGTGGTCCTCACCGGGGCCTCGGTTCGCACCTACCTCGCCTGTGCCCGGACAACCTCACCGGGACGGTTCAGCCTGCGGCGTCGCGCAGGACCCGCGCCACCTCGCGCGCCCTCGAGTCGCTCAGCGGTCCGCCGGGCTCGTCCACGACGTAGAACACGTCGACCGCGTCGCCGCCGAGGGTCGCGACCCGCGCGGCACGCACGTCGACGCCGGCGAGCGTGAGCACCCGGCCCAGCCGGTGCAGGAGCGCCGGGCGGTCGGGCGCCCGGACCTCGAGCACCGTCGCAGTCAGCGACGCACCTTCGACGACGTCGACCCGGACGCGCTGCAGGACCCCCTGCCCGGTGCTCGTCCGGTCGCGTCCCCCGGATGCCTCCCGGCGGGCCAGCAGCTTCGCGACGTCCAGCGTGCCGTCGAGCGCGGCCCGCAGGTCGGTCCGCAGTCGGTCGAGTTCGGGCGGGTCGCCGTACGCCGGGACGACCGACCACCTGTCGACCGCGACACCGCCCTCGGTGTGCAGTGTCGCGGCCCGCACCGAGAGCCGGTGCAGGGCCAGTACGCCGGTCACCGAGGCCATCAGGCCGCGCCGGTCGGGCGCGGCGACCGTGACCGTCCATCCCGTCTCGTCCGGCGCGAGGCGCACCTCGAGCTCGGTCGTGTCGAGGAGGTCACGGTGCTCGTCGAGCAGCGCCGGCACCGGCGCGACGGCCTGGCCGCCGAGGACTGCGCGGACGCGCGTGACGAGGTCTGCCACCAGCTGGGCGCGCCACGGCGACCACGCGGTCGGCCCGGTGGCGAGGGCGTCGGCCTCGGTGAGGGTGTGCAGCAGGTCCAGCACGGGCTCGGTCCCGACGAGGTCGGCGACGTATCGGGCCGTGGCGGGGTCGTCGAGGTCGCGCCGTGTCGCCGTCTCCACGAGCAGCAGGTGGTGGCGCACCAGGGCGGCGACGATGTCCACGTCCGGCTCCGTGAACCCGATCCGCTGTGCGACGGGCCGGGCCAGCCGGGCGCCCTCGACGCTGTGGTCGCCGCGGCGCCGGCCCTTGCCCAGTCGTGGAGGAGCGCCGCGATCAGCAGGAGATCGGGGCGGGCGACCCGCGTCGTCATGGTCGCCGCCATGGCGACCGTCTCGAGCAGGTGCCGGTCGACGGTCCACCGGTGCACCGGGTTGCGTTGCGGTTGGTTGCGGACCAGGCGCCATTCCGGCACCAGACGCTCGAGCAGCCCGGCGTGGTCGAGCGCCTCGATGACGGGCACGGCACGTGCCCCGGCTGCCAGCAGCGAGAGGAACTCCTCGCGGGCCGGGCCGGGCCAGGGCTCGGGCATCGCGGGGTCATCGGCGAATCGGGCGAGTACGGCGGGTGGGACCGCCAGTTCGTGGTGCGCGGCGGCCGCCGCCAGCCGCAGCGGCAGGACGGCATCACGGCCGGGGTCGGCATTTGCGGCGAGTCCGACTTGGCCGGCGTGCTCGACGACGCCGAGCGCGAGTGGTCGGGGTGGCCGCCGGCGGACCCGCCACGAGACGCGGGGCGGGGGCCGAAGGACCGCATCGACCTCGCGCCACGTCACGTCACCCGAGTAGGCGATCGACCGTCCGGCTTCCGCCACGACCCGCAGGAGGGAGTCGGCGTCGGCGAGTCCGAGCACCCGGGCCACGCCGTCCTGCTCCTGGGCAATCAGGCGGTCCGAGGCGCGACGACGGCCCTGGGCCCGGACCGCCAGATGCAGCGCGTCGCGGACGTCCAGCAGCCGCCCGTGCGCCTCGTCGAGTGCGCCCTGGGGGCGGTCCACGACCCATGAGGCGGCCACCGCGCGCAGAACCAGTACGTCGCGCAAGCCGCCCCGGCCGTCCTTGAGGTCCGGCTCCTGCGCAAAGGCGACGTCCCCGGTCCGCTCACCGCGCTCGCCCGCGTCGGCGCGCAGCTCCGGCAGCCGGCGCCGGGCGTCGCGCCGCCAGTCGCCCAGCACCGCGGTTCGCAGCTTTGGCAGCAGCGTGTCGTAACCGGCGATGTGCCGGGCGTCGAGCAGCCCGAGCAGGACCGCCAGATCACCGGCGGCGAGGCGCCGGGCCTCGTCCACCGTGCGTACCGAGTGGTCCAGAGGCACCCCCGCATCCCAGATCGGATAC
>JALYMU010000206.1 GCA_030773595.1 Actinomycetota bacterium
GTTGCGCAGGACGCGCGGCTCGCGGGCCGCGCTCGCCGCCCCGGGGGCGGCGGGCTCGGCGGTCGTGGTGTCGGTCACGGCTGCTCCAGGTGCGCTCCGGCCGTCCGGGACGGCAGCGATGGGCCTCCGCTTCCGGAGCGTAGGGGCGGCCGACGACGACTTCAACACGCCTCGAGCCTGGGATCGGTCAATCTCGACCGCAGACATGCGCCAGGACGACGGATCCGCTTGCTACTCCTACCGCGGGTGGGGAACATATGGGCGGTGACACATGATCGCGGACCCGCGCAACCGATGCTCGACGACGTCTCCAAGGCGATCATCGAACAGCTCCAGGAGGACGGCCGTCGGCCCTACGCCGCGATCGGCAAGGCCGTGGGGCTGTCCGAGGCCGCTGTGCGCCAGCGGGTCCAGCGGCTGCTGGAGTCCGGGATCATGCAGGTCGTCGCGGTGACCGACCCGCTGCAGGTCGGGTTCCGGCGCCAGGCGCTCATCGGCCTGCGAGTGGACGGGGACCTGGAGCGCGTGGCCGAGCAGGTGGCCGCTCTGCCGGAGGTCGACTACGTCGTGATCACCGCCGGGTCGTTCGACCTGATCGTCGAGGTCGTGTGCAAGGACGACAACCATCTGCTCGAGCTGCTTGGCAAGCGGATCCGCGCGCTTCCTGCCGTGCGCGCGACGGAGACGTTCGTCTACCTCCGGCTGGCAAAGCAGCGCTACGACTGGGGTACGCGCTGAGCGACGCGAACCTTGCCGCGGCCGCCCCCGTGCGCGACACCGTCTGGTCGACCGTCGACTGGCCGCTGGGGACGGCCACGCTCGTGGCGTCGGGCGACGGGCTCGCCGCGCTCTACCTCGACGACGAGCGGCACCGGCGTACGGCCGAGTCGGGATGGCCGCGGGACGACGCCGCGCTCGCGCCGGTGGCCGAGCAGGTCCGGGCGTACTTCGCCGGCGAGTTGCGCGTCTTCGACGTGGCGCTCGCGCCGGCGGGCACGCCGTTCCAGCGGCGGGTGTGGGCGGCGCTGCTCGAGGTCCCGTACGCCGGGACCACGACGTACGGCGAGCTGGCGGCGGAGGTCGGGTCGCCGGCGGCGGCGCGGGCGGTCGGCACAACCATGCGCCGCACACCGGTGTCGGTCATCATCCCCTGCCACCGCGTCGTTGGCGCGGACGGCCTGTCCCGTTCGTCCGGGGGGAGGATCGACCACAAGCGCTGGCTGCTGGAGCACGAGCGGCGCGTGGCCGCCTCCAGGTGACGCGATCCCGGCGTACCTGTCGTCCGGAACGCACTGGTCCGGGCGTTTACAACGTGGCAAACGCACCCTAGCCCGGGGCTTTCACGGGCATCGGCTCCCGTGGCCGTGCCGATCAACTGAAAGGTGCTCCTGACCTGCCAAGATAGGACTTGCTGAGGGTCCATCTACGGCGAGCCGAGGAGCACCTTTCAGGTGAACAAGCGTAGCGGGTTTTATCCGCGGGTTCGCGTGGATGCGGCCGGGTCCGGGGTCGTGTCCGCACGCCGGTGTGTCGCCCTGGTCGAGACGGTGCGGGTCAGCGGTCTGGACCGCCGATTGAGTCAGGCGTTGGCGCCGTGGCGCAAGCCGACCGCGCGGCACGACCCGGCCAAGGTCGTGCTCGATGTGGCGCTCTCGCTCGCGCTCGGCGGGGACTGCCTGGCGGATGTGGCGGTGATGCGCGCCGCGCCGGCGGTGTTCGGGCCGGTGGCCTCGGATGCGACCGTGTCGCGAACCGTTGACGCGCTCGCCGCCGACGCCCCACGCGCGCTCGCGGCGATCAACACCGTCCGCGCGGGCTCGGGCCCGGGTGTGGGCGCTGGGCAGGGTCTTGGCAGACAGGTGCAGCATGAACTCGCCCCATGTCGTCGAAACCGCCAGCGCCGACTGCCGTGTCGTTGCGAGGTGTGCTGCGTGGACGTGATACCGCGAGGGCGGCCACGGTTCAGGAGACGGCGTAGCCCCCGTCGATCGGCAACTCCACGCCATTGAGCATCTCCGCTGCCGGCGAAACCAGGAACAGTACGGCTGCGGCGACGTCGCTGGGCGCAGCAAAGTGCCCAGCCGGGATGCGCGCCAGCATGGGCG
>JALYMU010000207.1 GCA_030773595.1 Actinomycetota bacterium
ACGCGCAGCACCGGCCGGCCAGACGGCCGGCTCAGGCGCCTGCAGGCCGAGGCGGACCGGCTCGCCCTCGCGGCCGGGGCGCAGGCCGTGGAGGGACCGGGACTGCGCGTCACGCTGGACGACTCACCGTTGTCGCTCGGTGACCCCGCGCTGCCAGAGGACACCCGTCCCGACGACCTTGTCGTGCACCAGCACGATCTCCAGGCCGTGGTGAACGCGCTGTGGGTGGGCGGCGCCGAGGCGGTGCAGCTGATGGATCAGCGGGTCATCGCGACGAGCGCCGTGCGCTGCGTGGGTCCGGTCCTCATCCTGCAAGGGCGGGTCTACCCTCCGCCGTACGTCGTGACCGCCATCGGCCCGGTCGGGCGGATGCGGGCGTCGTTGGAGCGCTCGCCGGGCGTCGCGACCTATCGCGACTACGTCGCCCTCGTCGGACTGCGTTACGACGTCGAGGACGCGCGCGCCGTCACGGTCCCGGCGTACGACGGACCGCTGGAGCTCGTCCACGCGCGCGCGGGCGCGCCCGGGTGAGACCGATGAGGCACGACCTGCGCCCGAGCGGCCGTAGGCTGGTCCCGACATGAGCGCGCGCATCCTCGTCGTGGACAACTACGACAGCTTCGTATTCAACCTCGTGCAGTACCTCGGCCAGCTCGGCGCCGACTGCGACGTCCGTCGCAACGACGCCGTGTCGGTCGAGGAGGCGGAGGGCTACGACGGAGTGCTGATCTCGCCTGGCCCCGGCATCCCCGAGGTGGCCGGCGTGAGCGTCGACATGGTCCGCCACTGCGCCGACCGCAACCTGCCGCTGCTGGGCGTCTGCCTCGGCCACCAGGCGATCGGTGTGGCGTACGGCGCGACCGTGACGAGGGCGCCGGAGCTGTTGCACGGCAAGACGAGCGAGGTCCACCACGACGGGACCGGTGTGCTGGAAGGGCTCGCCACGCCGTTCACCGCCACGCGCTACCACTCGCTGGCCGTGGCGCGGGAGACCGTGCCGGACGTCCTCGAGGTGACGGGTGCGACGGACACCGGTGTGGTGATGGCGATGCGCCACCGGGAGCGAGCCGTCGAAGGCGTGCAGTTCCACCCCGAGTCGGTGCTCACCGAGGGCGGCCACCGGATGCTGGCGAACTGGCTGCGCCGTTGCGGGGACCCGGCGGCCGTGGACCGTGCGCAGGGCCTGTCCCCCGTGGTCGGGACGGCCGGGTCCGTGCTGGCCTGACCACGCGGCGCTCACGCCTCCCCGGGCAGTCCCCTACTCCCCGGGCAATCCGCCCACGGCGCCCTCGAGCGTCTGCGGCGTGGGGCGCGGGCCGCTCAGCTGCGCGGGGTTTGGTGTCGCCGACCTGGCCGGCGGTGTCGTCGGGCGCACCGAGGCCGTCGCGGTGAGCGTGGGCGTCGGGCTGGGCGTGGGCGTCGGGCTGGGCGTGGGCGTCGGGCTCGGCGTGGGCGTGGGGGTCGGATTCGGCTTCCGCGTCGGCTCGGCGGTCGCAGTCGGCCTGGGCTCGGGCTCCTCCTGGGGCGCAGCCATCGCCACGACGATCGTCACCGTGGATCCGAGCGGGAGGCTCTGACCGGGGGACGGGACCTGACGCAGCACCTCACGAGCCGTGGCCTCGTCGGTCTGCTCCTCCTGGCGCACGACCTCGAAGCCGTCACCTTGCAGCTGGGTCAGCGCCTCGGCCTCCGGCTTGCCGCGTACGTCCGGCACCTTCTGCTTGCCGGTCGCCACCACGAGGTCGACGGCCGTGCCCTTGCGGACATCGTTACCCTGGCGCGGCTTGCTGTCGAGGACCTGGTCGCGGTTCTGATGGGAATCGTCGTAGTCGAGATTGCCGACCTCGAGCCCTCGCTCCAGCAGCGCGTCGCGGGCCTGCGAGAGCGACAGACCCACCACGGTCGGGACGGCGACCTCACCGGGTCCCGCCGACACGGACAGGGACACCCGGGTGCCCTCGGGCACGGGCGAGGAGGAGCGCGGGTCCTGCCGCACAACGCGGCCCGGCGCTTTATCGGACTCGACCTTGCGGATGGCACCGACGCCGAGCTGGCGGCGCTCGAGCGTGCGCTCGGCCTCGGCCAGGGTGCCACCCACGAGGTCGGGGACGAGAACCTCGGCCTCGCTCCGGAACACCATCGCACCGGCGAGGGCGGCGACGGCGAGCACCGCCGCCACGGCGGTGACCAGCCATGCGTACCGGCGGCCGCGTGGCGGGGGAGGAGTCGTGGCCGGCGCGGACGCACCCGCCACGACCGGGGTGGCAACCGCCGGTATGACGGTCGTTGCGGGCGCTGCGGTGGTCGGCGGCGGCGCCGCCATCGCTTCCACCGGTCCACCGGCCAGCGCGCGGTCGATGTCGGCGCGCATGTCCGCGGCGGTCTGGTAGCGCTGCTCGCGGTCCTTGGCCAGAGCCTTCATCGTGATCGCGTCGGCCGCCGCGGGCACCTCAGGGTCGATCGCCGACGGCGGCGGGGCCTGTTCGCGAACGTGCTGGTAGGCCACCGACACGGGGCTGTCCCCGGTGAAGGGTGGCCGGCCGGCCAGCAGCTCGTAGAGCAGACAGCCGGTGGAGTAGAGATCCGAGCGCGCGTCGACCTGCTCCCCGCGCGCCTGCTCGGGGGAGAGGTATTGCGCCGTACCCATCACCGCGGAGGTCTGTGTCATCGTCGCCGAGGCGTCCGCGACGGCTCGGGCAATGCCGAAGTCCATGACCTTGACCTCGCCCGTCGGCGTCAGCATGACGTTCGCGGGCTTGATGTCGCGGTGGACGATGCCGTGGCGGTGGCTGTAGTCGAGCGCGTCGAGCACCCCGTCGACGATCTCGAGGGCGCGCTCGGGCATCAGTCGTCGCCCGGAGTTCAGCAGGTCACGCAGCGTCGAGCCCTCGACGTACTCCATCACGATGTAGGGGACTGCGTTGCCGTTCGCGACGTCCTCGCCGGTGTCGTAGACGGACACGATCGCTGGGTGGTTCAGCGATGCCGCGGACTGCGCCTCGCGGCGGAAGCGCGCCTGGAAGGACGGCTCGCGCGCCAGATCCGCGCGCAGCACCTTGATCGCGACCTGGCGCCCGAGCCGGGTGTCCCGGCCGATGTGGACCTCGGCCATGCCACCACGGCCCAGGACGTCCCCGAGCTCGTATCGCCCACCCAGGGTGAGTGGCATGTCCGTCACAGCTAACCTTCCGTGTCCTGACCACCGCGGCCTACGCCGCGAACGTCCATGTCGTCGTGATGGCGCGCCTGCCGTCGCCGACCGTGGCGCTGACCGCGCCCGGACCCGGCACCGGAGCGCGCCGGTGGACCGTCCCCGCCCTTGCCGCCGCCGCCGTTGGGTGCGCCGTCCTTGTCCGGACTGCCGCCGCCGTCCTTCGTACCCCCGCCCTTGCCGACGCCGCCGTTCCCCTTGCTGCTCCCGCCGTCCTTCCCACCGGCGGGCGTGCCGGCGTCCTTGCCGCCGGGGACCTCCGTCGGGGCACCGGCTCCGCGCGGGGCTCGGAGGTCGTCGCCGTCTCCCGTCCCGGACCCGCCGCGCCCCTCGGGCACGCTGCGGCCGTCCCGGCCACCTTGGCCGTTCGCGCGCGCCGACGTGGAGCCGACGTGCGGGCTCCCTGAGGACGACGCTGCAGGCGCCGTTCCGGTTGACCGGACGACGGAGACCGTCACCACGGAACCGGCTAGCAGGGACCCGGACGGGTCGAGCGCCACCACGGTGCCGGGTGCACCGCCGGTCGCGACGTCGGATCGGCGTACGGCGAGGCCCAGGCGCCTGAGCGCGCCCGCCACCTCCGGGTAGGGACGTCCGAGGTAGCGCCCTGGGCGGACGGTAACCTGTGCCGCGCCGGCCAGGGCGGGTCCTGCGGTGGTGTCATCCGCACCGCTCGGGTCCCCGCTCAGCCTCGCGGCCGTCGAGCCGGCCAGTACGACGGTCAGCGCGGCCGTGCCGGCAGCGACACGGCGGCCGGGCCACCGCCCACGGCGGGCACCGTCCGCACCGGCTGACGTCGACCCCGATGGTGTCGACGGCACGACGCCACGCCGGGGCAGGCCTGGGGCGGTGACCTGAGCACCGTCCGGGTCGCTCGGGGAGCCACCGCCTGCGCCATGGGTCGCGGGACCGGTCAGCGCTGCGGGGACCTCGCCGTCGAGGGCATCGGCCAGGATCGCTGCCCGCGTGGCGAGTGCCCGCGCGGTGCCCGGGCGCATCGACGCGTCCTTGGCCAGGCACGCGGCCACGAGGTCCCGCACGGGCGCCGGGACGTCGCCCGGCAGTGGCGGCGGCTCCTCGTGGGCGTGCGCGACCGCCACGGCTACGGGATGGTCGCCGACGAACGGACGACGACCGGCGAGGCACTCGTAGGCCACCACCCCGAGGGCGTAGACGTCACTCGCGGGCGAGGCGGGACCCCCGAGCGCCTGCTCGGGCGACAGGTAGTACGCCGTACCGAGGATCGTGCCCGTCTGGGTGAGCGGCACGGCGTCCGCAGCGCGTGCGATGCCGAAGTCGGTCACCTTGACCCGGCCGTCCGGAGTCACCAGCAGGTTGCCCGGCTTGACGTCGCGATGCACGAGCCCGGCGTCGTGGGCGCTGGCCAGGGCAAGACCGGCCTGGTGCACGAGACCGAGGGTCCGGGCGGCGTCGATGCGCCGCTCCCGGTCCAGCAGGGCCGACAGTGGCTCGCCCCGGACCAGCTCCATGACGAGGTAGGGGACCCCGCCGTCCTCGCCGTAGTCGTACACCTGCGCGATGCCCGGGTGGGACAGCGCTGCGGCGTGGCGCGCCTCGGCGCGGAAGCGTTCGAGGAACGAGGACTCCCCCGCGTACCCCGAGCGCAGAATCTTGACCGCGACGGCGCGCCCGAGGACTTCGTCGCGCGCGCGCCACACCTCGCCCATGCCGCCGGCCGCGATCCGCCGCTCGAGTCGGTAGCGCCCGTGCAGGCACCTGCCGGCCATCGTCATCGGCTCAGCACCGCCTCGGTGACCGCCCGCGCGATGGGCGCGGCGAGCCGGTTCCCGCTGACCTCGGCCTGCTGGGCGCCGTTCTCGACGACGACGGCCACGGCGACGCGGGGGTCCTGGCCGGCCTCGGCGGGCGCGAAGGACACGAACCACGCGTGCGGCGGGATGCCCTTCGCGACCTGCGCCGTGCCGGTCTTGCCCGCCACCTTGACACCGGGGATCTGTGCGTTGGTGCCCGTGCCGTTCTCGACCACCGAGACCATCATGTCGCGCAGCTGAGCTGCGACCTCGGGCTCGACGGCGCGTCCGAGCTCGCTGGGATCGGTGTGGTCGAGCCGGGAGAAGTCCGGGCCGAGAACCTCCTCCACGAGTTGGGGGCGCATGACGACCCCACCGTTGGCGACGCCGGCGGCGACCATGGCCATCTGCAGCGGCGTGGCCTGCACGTCGTACTGCCCGATCGCGGACTGTGCGGTCTGGGGCTGGTCCGGGTCCTGCGGGAAGGCGCTCGCCGCCGTGCTCATCGGCACCTCGAACGACTGGCCGAAGCCGAAGGCGGCGGCCTGGTCGGCGAGCGCGCCCGCTCCGAGCTCCATCCCGATGGCGCCGAAGGTCGTGTTGCACGAGCGCTCGAGCGCCTGCACCAGCGTCGTGGTGTTGCGCCCGGGAGTGCATTGCCGGTTGTCGTAGTTCGGCAGGGACGCGGTCGTGAGCGGGAGGTCCAGGCGAGCCGGGCCGGGCACGTCGCCCTCCGGCGTGTAGCGGCCGGAGGACAGCGCGGCCGCAGCGGTCACGATCTTGAACGTCGAGCCGGGTGGGTAGGTCCGGTCGATCCCCCGGTTGAGCAGCGGGTTGGCGGGGTCACCGGTGAGCTCCTTCCACGCCGCGCGGATCGCGTCGCCGTCGTGGGAGGAGAGGTCGTTCGGGTCGTACGTCGGGCGGCTTGCCATCGCGAGCACGGCACCGGTGGTGGGGTCCAGCGCGACGACGGCACCACGAGCGTCCTCGCCGAGCCCGGCGAGACCCTCGGCCGCTGCCTCCTGCGCGCGAGGATCGAGGGTCAGCTCGACGCTCCCGCCCTCCCGTTCCCGCCCGGTGAGGACGTCGATCGCCCGGCGGAACGCGAGCTGCTCGCCGGTGCCGGCGAGCACGCCGTTCCCGGCGCGCTCCACCTGGTCCGCGCCGTAGACGTAGGAGTAGTAGCCGGTCACGTGGGCGTAGGTCCGCCCCGACGGGTAGCGGCGCAGGTAGCGCAGCCGGTCCTTGGTCGCGGTGGAGCGCGCCACCGGCTTGCGGTCGACGAGGATGGGACCGCGCTGCCGGTCGTACTCCGCAAGCACCTGCCGTGAGTTGCTGGGCTGCTCGCGCAGCTTCTCGGCGGCGAAGCCCTGCACGTAGGTCGCGTTCACGAGCAGGGCAAGGAACATCGCCATCAGGACGGCGGCCATCCGCCGCAGCGGCCGGTTCACAGCCGCACCACCTGGGTGACCGCCTCGGCCACCGGCGGGGCGGGTGCCGGTGCGGGTCGACGGGCGATGTCGCTGATGCGCAGCAGCAAGGCCACGAGGGCCCAGTTCGCAACCAGCGAGGACCCGCCGTAGGACAGGAACGGCGTGGTGAGGCCGGTGAGCGGGATGAGCCGCGTCACGCCTCCGACGATGACGAACACCTGCAGGCCCAGGATGAACGACAGCCCCGCGGCGAAGAGCTTGCCGAACGTGTCGCGCGCCGCGATCGCCGTCCGGATCCCTCGCTCGACCAGCACGAGGTAGAGCACGAGCACGGCCAGCAGGCCGGTCAGCCCGAGCTCCTCGCCGATCGCGGTGAGGATGAAGTCGGTGTTGGCGTAGGGCACCAGGTCGGGACGTCCCTGGCCCAGCCCGGTCCCGAGCAGCCCGCCGTCGGCCAGGCTGTAGAGCCCCTGAACGAGCTGGAAGCTGCGTCCGGTGGGGTCGTCGAACGGGTGGAGCCAGATGTCGACGCGGTTGCGCACGTGTCCGAACAGTTGGTACGCCGTCCAGCCGCCGACGCTGACCATGAGCGCCCCGATGATCAGCCACGACCGCCGCTCCGTCGCGACGTAGAGCAGCATGACGAAGCTGGCGAAGAACAGGACCGAGGTGCCGAGGTCCCGCTCCAGCACGAGGATCGCCAGGCTCACGCCCCACACCACGGCGATGGGCCCGAGGTCGCGAGCACGTGGCAGGTCGATCCCCAGGAACCGCCGGCTCGCCAGGGCGAGCACGTCACGCTTGGCGACGAGGTAGCCGGCGAAGAACACCATCAGGACGATCTTGGCGACCTCGGCCGGCTGGAACGACAGCCCGGCCAGCCGGATCCAGATCCGCGACCCGTTGATCGTGACACCGAGACCCGGTACGAGCGGCAGGAGGAGCAGCCCCAGGCCGACCACCATGGCCGTGTAGGTGTAGCGCGCCAGCAGGCGGTGGTCCCGGACCAGCGCGAGCACGGTCACGAACAGCGCCACGCCGATCGCGGTCCAGGTCAGCTGGCCGAGCGCCTGACCGGTCAGGGGTGACGTCGCCGCCTTGCCCTCCTTCGTCAGCTCGGCGAGGTCGAGACGGTGGATCACGACGATCCCGATGCCGTTGAGCAGCGCAACCGCGGGCAGGATCAGCGGATCGGCGTACGGCGCGACCCGGCGTACGACGAGGTGGGCGACGACGAGGACCGCCGCGAGCCCGAGGCCGTGCGTCGCCAGGTCGGCGGGCATCTCGCCGGTCACGGTCAGCGTCACCGCCGCGTAGCCCGCGATGCTGACCGCGATGGCGAACAGCAGCAGCAGGAGCTCGGTGTTGCGCCGCGTCGGGGCCGCAGCGGGCACGACTGCAGGCTGGGTCATCCGCCGACTCCCTCGCATCCGCGTGGCGGCACCGCTGGTCCCCGCGTCGGGGACGCCGTCGCACCTGGGGTCTTCGTCGCGGTCGCGGTCTTTGTCGGGGTCGGCGTCGCCGTCTTCGCCGGGGTCCTTCCCGCACGCGGCCTCGGCGTCGCCGGCCCAGTCCGCGCCGGTGAGGCGGCAGCGGTGGCGGAGGGCGTCGGCGTGGTCGGCACAGTCGCGCAGTTCGCGGCCTGCATGGCCAGGGATGTCACGATCCTCCGGGCGTGCGGTAGGTCATCGGCCGGGATCGCCTCGGCAACCCGCTCACGCGTGTAGGTCGGCAGCGCCGCCAGCGCGACGTCCTTGCGCTCGTAGACGTCGGAGAGCCGGTGTCCCGCAACGGTCCCGCTGACGCCGCGGAAGATCGCCACACGGTCGTGGTCGGCTGCCACGTAGTACTGACGCTGGCTCCACGCGTAGGCACCGACCGTGACGGTCGCCAGCACGGCGAGGCAGCCGGCGAGCAGGAGTATTCGGCGCAGCGGCCGCCCTCGAGCGGCGCGATCGCCGGCAGGGGGGCTGGCGCCGGAGTCCGACGTGGGCTGCGCAGGGGTCGCCTGCTTCGGTCGCAGGGCTGCCGCCTTGGCGGCCGCACTGCCGCTCAACCGAGCCCGCAGCGAGGTCTCGGGACCGCCGTGGCCTTCGGCGGCGGCCCCGACCACCTGCGGGACCGGTGAGGACGCCGACGACACGTCGACCACGTCCGCCACGATGCAGGTGATGTTGTCGGGTCCGCCCCCCCGCAGCGCGAGCTCGACGAGCTCCTCACAGGCCTGGGCGGGATCGCGGTGCGCGACCAGCGTCGCCGCAAGCGTGTCGCGGCTGACCACGCCGGACAGTCCGTCGCTGCAGAGCAGGTAGCGGTCACCGGGCCGTGCCTCGCGGACGGAGAGGTCCGGCTCCGCTTCACCGCGCCCGTCGAGCGCGCGCAGGATCAGCGCCCGCTGGGGATGGTGGTCGGCCTCCTCCTCGGTGATCCGGCCATCGTCGACGAGGCTCTGGACGAACGTGTGGTCGTGGGTGAGCTGACGCAGTTCGCCGTCACGAAGCAGGTAGCACCGGGAGTCCCCGATGTGGGCGAGGCCGATGCGGGCACCGGAGCGCAGGATCGCGGTGAGCGTCGTGCCCATGCCGCGGAGCCGTCCGTCCCGCGCGACCATGTCGCGCAGCGTCTCGTTCGCAGCGTGCACGGCGCGCCGGAGCTGGTCGAGCAGGTCCGGTCCCGGCGCGTCCTCGTCCAGCGATGCGATCGTCGCGACGGCGACGGCCGAGGCCACCTCACCTGCCGCGTGCCCGCCCATGCCGTCGGCGACCACGAGCAGGCGCGACCCGGCGTAGGCGGAGTCCTCGTTGCCGTCCCGGAGGAGACCGACGTCCGAGTGCGCGGCGAAGCGGAAGGTCAGTGCCACCGAAGCCCTACCTCCGCAGCTCGACGATGGTCTTGCCGACCCGGATCGGGACGCCCGCTGGTGCCGCGACCGCAGCGGTGACCTTCGTGCGGTCGAGGTAGGTGCCGTTGGTCGATCCGAGGTCCTCGACGTACCACCGGCCCTCGCGCGGGAACAGCCGGGCGTGGTGGCCGGAGGCGTAGTCGTCGTCGAGGACGAGGGTGCAGTCGTTGGCCCGCCCGATCGTCACCGGTGCCTCGTCGAGGCGCAGCGACGTCCCGGCCAGGGGACCGGCGGTCACGACGAGCGCGCTCGGTGCGCCCCGTGTCGTCCGAGCTGGCTTCGGCGGCCTCGTCGGGCGTCGCTGCAGGCCCCCCGCCGGGTTCGCCGGCGCCCGGGTCCCGAACAGGTCGCTGCGCATCACCGACACGGCCGTCAGCACGAACCCCCACAGGACGGCGAGGAACCCCAGCTTGATGACGGTCAGCGTGAGCTCGGACAGCTCGCCCATCAGCCGCTTCCCACGCCGGTGTGCACGACCACGGTGGTGGACCCCAGCACAACCTGCGACCCGTCGTCCACGGCAGCCCGCTCCACCCGAGAACCGTCGATGACGATGCCGTTGGTCGACCCGAGGTCGACGACCTCGACCGTGCCGCCCTGCACGCGGAACTCCGCGTGCCGGCGCGAGACTCCAGGGTCCTCGATGCGCACGTCGACGTCGGCGCCCCGGCCGAGAACCGTCGAGCGGCCGGCGAGGGGGAAGCGCTTGCCGTTGACCTCGAGGTACGCCGGGGGAGCCGGCGCCGTGCGCTGCTGCGCGCCGCCCACCGCGACCGCGTCGGCTCTGGCGGCGCTGCGCACCCGAAACACCCCGGTCTCGAGGTCGTTGACCTGCTCGAACGCGACCTCGACCGGCCCGACGAAGGAGTAGCGCTGCTCCGCGGCGTGCTCTCGCACGACGCCCGCAAGCTCGTCGGCGAGGGCTCTGGAGTAGCCGCCGAGGCGTCCGTGGTCCGTCGGACTCAGCTCGACGACGAACGCGTTCGGCACCATCGTGCGCGACCGGGTCACGATGGCGGCGGAGTTGTCGCACTCGCGTTGCAGGGCGCTGGCGATCTCGATGGGCTGGACCTCGGCCTTGAACGCGCGAGCGAAGGCGCCGTTGACGAGGCGCTCGACCCGTCGCTCGAACCGCTGCAGGACCCCCATCGCCACCTCCTCCCCCTTCCGTGTCCGCGCTCGTCCGGTCTGTGCTCGTCTGTCTGTGTCCGTCGTCCGTCTGTGTTGCTCGTCGGCCTGTGTCGGTCCTCGTGACCGTGCTCCGGCCGTCGCCCCGCGGAACGCGCCGGCGGCGACGCGGGCCCGGGACGGGCGGCCCGTGACCGACTACCCGTGCCACGGACTACCCGTGCCACCTGCCACGAACCGGTCCGGTCGGGTGATGGCGCACCACGGCCGGAGCAGGTCCGCCGCCCGGGACCGGCCGACGGGTCGCCCGCCGGCACCGACCGACGTCTTCGATCGTAGTCCGCACCTCCGACAGCGTCGGGATCCGCGGCGGGCCGGCGTCGCGGGCTGGCGGTGGTCGTGCACCGCACGACGCCCCAGAGCCGATCGGCGACGCCGTACGCCGAGCCGGCCCCAGCCGGCAGCCGCCCCCGCGCGCCGCCGGTCACCACGCCGCTGGTCACCACGCCGCTGGTCACCACGGCGCTGCGAACGGCGCGGGACGCTATATGCCTGCGTGCTAGCCTGTGGACCACTCGCGCGAGTGGCGGAATAGGCAGACGCGCACGGTTCAGGTCCGTGTGTCTTCGGACGTGGGGGTTCAACTCCCCCCTCGCGCACCGCAAAACGGCAGGTCAGGCACCTAGCCAGGGTGTCGGTAGGGCGCTCCCGCTAACAGGCTGCTAACGCCCGCCGAAGACCAAGCCCGCGACCTTCTCGGCGGCCTCCCCGTGCAGGCTGGCCGTGACGTGGGAGTAGGTGTCCAGCGTGATCGAGATGTTCGCGTGCCCGAGCCGCTCCTGCACCAACTTGGGGTGCACCCCGGCCGCCAGCGCCATCGTCGCCCAGCCATGCCGGAGGTCGTGCAGCCTGATCCGCGCGAGACCGAGCTGACGGGCCCGGTCGGTGAAGGACCGGCTGAAGCGCTCCGGGTGCAGGGGAGTGCCGTCGACCCGGCAGAACACCAGGTCCAGGTCGCGCCACCCGGCACCGATCTGCAGCCGCTCGGCCGCCTGACGCTTCCGGTGCTCCCGGAGGGCAGCCACGGTCACCGCGTCGAGGGTGACCGTGCGGCGTCCCTTGGCCGTCTTCGGGGTACCGAAGGCCACCTCATGCTTGATGGCGATCACGGTCTGGCGGATCGCCGTCCGGCCGCCGTCGAGGTCCAGGTCGGACCAGCGCAGTCCGAGAGCCTACCCCCGGCGCATCCCGGTCGTGGCGAGCAGGAGCCACGCGGCGTGCAGCCGGTCCTCCCGCGTGTCGTTGAGGAAGGCGCGCAGCTCCTCCGCTGTCCAGGTCACCATGTCCGGCGAACTGCCCGTGGCCCGCGGCGGGTCGGCGGCGTCCCCGGGATTGCGGGCCAGTCGCCCCCACTTGACCGCGTCCTTCAGCACCCGGTGCAGGATCGTGTGGACGTAACGCACCGACCGCGGCGACAGCCCCCCTCCCTCGCTGTCCTTGCGGCCCTCGGCGAGCAGGCGGGCGTACAGGCCGTTCAGCGCCCCGGCGTCCACGGCGACCAGCGGCGCCGACCCGAGATAGGGCA
>JALYMU010000208.1 GCA_030773595.1 Actinomycetota bacterium
CCTACACCAGCGTCAAGGACCTCGTCAGCGCGATCGAAACGTTCATCGACGGCTGGAACGACCGCTGCGAACCCTTCGTCTGGACCAAGACCGCCGACGAGATCCTCAACAGAGCCAGGCCCCGCAAGAAGACTTCAGACGCGCAACACTAGGCGACGTCCGGGTAGGAGGTGCGGCGGCATCTGTGGCCTCGTTTGCCTCGCTGGCACCTGCGCCGGGAGGAAAGGGTTCACGTGATCGCCCGTAGCAGCTATCCAATGCCGCTGATGTCGCACCAGTTTGCCACTTCGGTTGCGTGAGCACGCCGAGACCGAGAGCCGGGTCGCTGTCGCGATGGCGGAGATCGTTACCTCGGCGAGACGCGGATGCACTTCCTCCCGGTAGCGCTCCACCGTCGAGTCAACGTCGTCATCCGTTGGTACCCACTCCAACTCCTCTTGCTTCCGTCGCGACAGGGACGCCGAGCGCTTCGCTGCCGCTTCCGGCGTGTTCGTGGGATCGTTGCCTTGCGCGCGCCTTGCCGCTAGGACGGCGCTGCCCGCAGCGGCACGTTCGGTCGCCAGGGCGCTACGGGTGATGCGCCAGCAGGAGGGGCACAGCTGCCGGCGGGTGTCGGTGAGCTCGACGCCGCAGGTGCGGCAGGTGGCTGTGGTCGTCGGGGTGCCACGAGAACGGTGAGGCGCCAAGCTCCGAGGTCACCTTCGCCAGGCGATGAGCGTGCGCCGAATCCGAAGGTCAAGCGGAGCGGCGTCATGACCTACGTCGGCGTCATGGTCACAGACGCGTTCTCCGAGGCGGCGTCATGACGGGCTCGGGGAGGGTTGTGGAGGATTCCACCTATTACCCAACTCCATCAGCTCCCCATAGGGGATACGTCAGACACTCCCCGACCCTCCCCTCCGCGGTTGGGGGGCCAGCGATGAGGCGGCCCTGCCCGACGTCGACCGCACCGGAAGCGCCGCGGGGCGGGTGGCTCTACGTCGTGCGATTCACCGACACGACCGGGCGCACCGTGTCGGAGCTGTTTCGCACGCGTCCCGCAGCGGATCGCTACGCCGAACTCATTGCTGACCGTGGTGGGGCTCCGGCTGTGTTCCGGACCTTGCTGCACGGATGGGAGGCCGCATGACCGAGCACGCGAAGACCTGCGACTGCCCGACGCCGGTCGTCCGACGTGCGGCTGTTCAACGTCGGCAGTACGCCGTACCGCCTTGCCACCTGTCCCCGCTGCGGCGCGCAGCGCGTGGACCGCATTCCCGAATCGAAGGAGTGACCCGTGGAAATCGAAGGTCCAACCCGAGCCGCGCTCAAGCGTCGCGCGCGTCTGTTCCGGTACGACGCACATCTCGAGGCAGCGGCCGACCTATTCGACCGAGATCCGCTCGCTTGGACGCGGCTTCCGGTCGCGTTGGAGGACGCAAGCGGAATGTATCGCGACATGCGTAATGATTACCGCGCCGCCGTAAAGGCCGGCGTCATACCCCCCGACGACCGCGGCCCCCGCGCCGCCTGAAAGGACGACCCATGTCGAAGACCACGACAACACCCGAGCCGCTGAGCGTGGACGAGCTCGAGGCGCGGGCGCGGCAGGCTTACATCGAAGCGGCGCACCTGCGCGAGGAAGTCAACGCCGCGCGAGCAGGCCGCGCGGGAACGGGCCGCGCGCATCAAGGCGTACGACCGAGCGCAGCTCGCCGCGTACGACGCCGAGGCGTTCGCCGCCAACCTCGAAGCAGCCAAGGGTCGGTTGTCCGAAGCGATCCTCGCCGACCCGGTGTGGAGCGCGGCGATCGATGTCTACGTCACGCAGCTCCGCTGGCGGCACCGCTGGACGGAAATGCAGGCGACCGCCCAGCAACTCGGCCAGCAGTTCCGGGGAGGCGCGCGGCCCGAGGAGTCGAAGCTGTACGCGGACGCCTTCCTGGACTTCGCCACGCGTGAAGCGCTCGACCGCGTCTACGCCGAACTCGCGGGGCGCGAGGCCGCGCGTGAAGCAGCGGGCGACGAGGGCTGACGCGTCCGATGACTGCGGCGTCAACGTCACCGACATGCGGCACGGGTCCGCCTAGTCGGTCGGACGTCCGAGCCAAGGTGGCGAGCGCGTCTTCCTTTCCCGCGCATGGACCTGCCTGCGCCGCCCCGCTCGACCCGGCGTGAGCGTCGCGTTCGGGGTCGAGCGGACCACCTTCCCCCTCTAGGCGTCAGAGTTTTTTCTCCTGACTGGCGGGGTCAGGCCCTCAGAGGCCCAGAGAGGAGGGTGGGCCCCCACCCTCTCTGGGGGTCGCCGTGGACCCCTGCCACCGTCCGGTCTTCTCTCCCCACGTTTTCAGCCCGCGCTCAAGGTGCGGTTTTCCACTCGGGGCGATACCCGTCGACTGCTGACCGGTCACCGGCGCTCCCTCCCGGTGATCTCGGCGCCGCTCGGGAGCCACTCCCAGCGCAGCCTGCGTAGCGACCCGGTCGACCCACCCTTCGTCACCGAATGTCGATACGTCCTGACTACACGTAGAGGTAGGACTAGTCAATCTTCGTCATACCGGATCGTCGCGAGTCCGCCTAATGTGTGACAAAGGCGGTTCTCCAAACATTCTCCTACCGATCGGATGTTATGTTCAAGCGCGCCCTCAGCACGGTGGCCGTACTCGGACTGGCCGCCGCGCCCCTGGCCATAGCTACTCCCGCGGCGGCCTCGCACACCAACGTCACTCGCGCCTCGGTCAACAACTTCGTGTACGGCACGCAGTCGTCCCGGACCTTCACTGTCACCGCCACGGTAGAAACGGAGTCGCCCGCGCAGACCGACGTCAGCTTCTCGCTGGAACCAGCCAACCCCGACTGCCTGATGTTTGAGTACGGCGAGCTGCAGTGGGCCGAGGGCAACACGTTCACGGGCAGCCTCCTGCTGACCCAGTCCGACGTTTACGACAATGCATGCGCGGGCGACTGGAAGTTGGAGACGTCGGCGTTTGACTTGTCGTCCTCTGGCGGCTACGACATTGATGAACGCATCGTGCGCTTCAAGCGTCAGTCCCGCGTGATCAACGACAACGCCAGCCCGGAGCCGGTGGCGAAGGGTGGAACCGTGCGCGTCGTGGCCGACCTGCAGCGCGCTAGCTGGAACACCTTTGCCTACGGCGGCATCAGTGGTCGGTCGGCAGAGTTGCAGTTCAAGCCGACCGGCGGCTCGTACGCAACGATCAAGAGTGTGACGTCGAGCAGCACCGGCCGCCTCTCCACCAGCGTTCAACAGTTCCGCTCCGGCTGCTACCGCTGGCTGTTCCGCGGCTTCTCCACCACCGCCCCCTCCACCAGTGCCGGTGACTGCGTAGCGATCGCGTAGCGCCCTGGGCGCGACTCCTGACCCCCGCGAGTCGGGGCCCGGCCCGAAGATGCGGCACTGAGCCCAACCGCCACCAGGTAGGTCGCCACGCAGGAGCGCCGGGCGGCGGCGGCGAGCGGCACGGCACCGACCGCCGCCCGCCAGAGGAGCGCCGCGAGGAACGCCTGCGCGCGGCGGCGATGCGAGCGGTGCGGAAGTCCGGCCAGCGCGCCCGTCCACTTGAGCCGACGCCACTCGCTCGCGGCGAGCTTGACCAACGTCCGGTCGCGCGGGTGACCCCGCACCTGCCTTGGGCGGCACGGCGGCAGGCGGGCTCCACGGAGCGGTCGCCGCCAAGGCAGCGGCCAAGCGGGAAGCAGCCGAGCGCGCGGCCGAGCAGGCAGCACAAGAGGCAGCGGACAGCGTCTACTACGAGAACTGCGACGCCGTCCGAGCCCGCCGGCGCTGCACCCATTCGGCGCGGTCAGTTCGGCTCGCGCCGCACCTCGACCGACACAACGACGGCCAGGGCTGCGGCGAGGACTCGAGAACCGGTTCACGGTCGCGCGCCGTCCACTTCCCGCCACGGTCCGCGCTGCAGCCCTGGCCGTCGTTGTGTGGTGCCCGCCCGCGCCAGGTCCGCCGCCGCCCCGGCGAGCCGACGTGCACGACGTGCATGACGTGCACGACGTCCGACGGGCCAGGCAGGGGCAGGCGCACGACGACCTCCGGGGTCCAGGAGCCCCGGTCCGACCGCGCGGGAACGCCCTGGCCTCGGGACCTGGTCAGAAGGGACCCTTGACCTCGTACGTGATGCCGCCGCTGCCTGTGCCGCGCTGCGAGGAGAAGTACATCCGGTCGCCGGCCGGGTTGAACGCGATGCCGGTGATCTCGGAGGTGCTCTGCCCGGTGACCTGCAGCAAGGTCGACACGACCCCGTTCCGGATCATGTTGATCTGCATGTCGTCGCCGTCCTCGCCCACGAAGAGGTCCCGCGTCCGGCTCACCGAGAGCGCGTCCACGCCGCGCAGCACGGGAGTGCCCGTGGTCACGAGGCTGTCGTCGTACACGATGTCGAGGGTGGCGGTGACGGCGTTGTAGCTCCACACGCGGTTGTCGTTCTTGGTGGTGAAGAAGCAGACGTCGCGGTCGTAGTGGCAGCCCTCGCCGCCGTTGAACTTTCGCGCGCCGGCCACCTGGTACCGCGTGCGGGTGCTGGCGCCGCTCGGGTCGGGGACCGGCTTCCACACGACCGATCCTTCGGTCGTGCCGGGGCAGGCGACCTCCAGCGTCCCCGCGCTCAGGCTCGGCCAGGACGAGGGCCGGAAGCGGTAGAAGCAGCCGTCGGGCTGGTCCTCGGTCAGGTACACGGCGCGGCGGGGCGCGTCCACGGCTGTCGCCTCGTGCTTGAACCGGCCCATCGCAGGGCGGGACAGGGGCGCGGCGCTGCCGCGCGGGTCGCACTCGTAGACCAGGCCGTACTCCACCTCCTCAGCGGACAGCCAGCGGTCCCAGGGCGTCGCGCCGCCGCTGCAGTTCATGTTCGTCCCGGACAGCAGCCGGTAGGCCTTCTCGATGCTGCCGGTCGGACCGAAGCGGATGGCGCTGACGCCGCCACCGCCGTTCGCGACCTCGCTGTTCGAGACGTAGACCCACCCGCCGGACGAGGTCGGGAAGATGGCGGCGCCGTCCGGAGCCCCGTGCCACACGTAGCCGGTGCTGCCGACGACCTCACCACTGCGCGCGACCACCCTGCTGCGGAAGCCCACGGGCAGCCGGACGCCGTTGGCGTCAGCCGCCTGCAGCGGGCCGTACGGGCTGTCGCCGGCTGCGCGGGGGCGGCGAACGCCTGTCCCCACAGCGCTCCGCTGAAGCCCAGAGCTCCGGCGGCAACAGCCCCACCGCGCAGGAAAGCACGCCTGTCCACGTTGTTCCCCTCTGTGCTGTCTTGGAGTGCGACCAAGGGGGGACCGCGGCCGCAGGTCACCGCGAGCACGATCAGCGTCGAAGTTGCGACGACCGGCCGCAGGACTGACCGTTACACAAGCCCGAAGGGACGGCCATGAGGAGAAGTGACTAGTCCGTCGACGCTGCACTTGGCGTTTCTCCCAGAACTGGAAGTCGCTGCCGACGCCACCGCCCGAGCGTCGACGCGGTTCGCCCCTGCAACCTGGGGTTTGTGGGTAACTCGCCCCCCGGGCTCGGCCGGTCTGGCTGACTCGTCCCCACGCCGACGCCACCCTGACGGCTCCCGGCCTGGCCTGAGGGCACAGGGGGACGCCGTCTCGGAAGGCAGCGAAGCGCCCCCGGTCGATGACCGGGGGCGCTCTGTCGTCGTTCTCGGTCAGTCGCCCGACGCCGCCGCCTGCTGGGTCAGTTCGAGATGCCGCCGCCACCGCCCGAGCATCGCAATGAGCTTGTCCAGCTCGTCGGGGGTCAGGTCCGTCCCACGCTCGATGGCGAGGCAGAAGGTCCGGGTCTCGGCCACGAAGCCGTCGCGCTTGATGCGCTCGACAGCGGGCATGGTCATCTCGACGTGCTGCAGCCCGGACTTCGCGGCGGCCGGCCGAAGCGACTCCCACTTCGCTTCGTGGGTCCGTTCGAAGTCGTTGACCTCGCTGAGGTCGAACGGGTGCGCGTCCAGGCTGAGCGTGCACCAGGGCGGGCAGGGTGAGTCGAGGACGTTGTTTCCGCTGCTGTTGTTGTCGGTGGCGGTCATGGCGACCCTTCTCAGTCGAGAATATTTCGCCGCTCACCGCTCCCGACGTGCACGCTCTCCTCGCGTCGGTGCACAGGGCTCCGGCGTCCGTAGTGCGGGGCTACCTGGACTGAGGGCTCGTCCGTCCGTCGTCACCACCTGCTCCTGCGCAGTGCGGGTAGGTGATGCTTCGTCCCTCTCGGCCGCGAGCGTGCTGTGGCGGCGGGTGGTGGGAAGGTCGCCGCGATCATGGCAGTTGCCCCCGTCCTCGTTCTCGGTACGCGGCCTACGATCTCTCGGTCCGTCCCCTGGTCATGGGGATCCTGAATCGCACCCGCGATCGTTCTACGACGGGGGCAGGTACTACGCGCTCGACGACTTCCTGAAGCACGCCGAGCGGCTCGTGGCCGACGGCGCTGACCTCCTCGACGTAGGTGCGCGCCCGGGAGGGGTTGGCGCGCACCCTGTGTCGGAGAACGAGGAGTGCGATCTCGCTGTCGAGGCCATCGAGTCGCTGCGGGTGCGCTTCGACGTACCCGTCTCTGTCGACAGGTGGAGTGCACGTGTCGCCGCCGCAGCATTCTCCGCGGGCGCCGTCCTCGGCAACGACATGAGCGGCTTTCGTGATCCTGGGTTCCTCCCCGCGGCCGTCGCCGTGGGCGCCTCCGTGGTCGCTACGCACATCCGCCGGCCGCCTGGTGAGGCAGACCCGAACCCCCTCTACCGAGACGTCGTCGCGGATGTTGCCGACGCGCTCCGGGCGCTCGCCCGTCACGCGGTGAGCGCTGGTGTCCCACCCGAACGTGTCGTCGTCGACCCCGGCCTGGATCTCGGAAAGACGTCGTCACAGTCGCTGCAGCTGCTCGCGTCGACCGAGGTTCTTGTGCGCCTCGGTCACCCCCTTCTTGTGGCGCCAGCAACAAGATCTTTCTCGGGCGAGCTCGACCTCCCCAAGGACGACCGGGGATCAGCAACGGTGGCCGCGTGCACCCTTGCCGCGGTCGTGGGTGGGCGCGTGCTGCGGGTGCACGACGTCAGAGCCGGGCGGCACGTCGCGGGCCTCGTCGCCACCGTCCTCGCATGCAGAGACGAGCCGAGAACATGACCTGGTGCCCAACTACTCGAGAGATCCCGGCGAGGAATGTGTGACGTGGTGCGGCTGGCCCAGGTCACTCCTCGTCGGAGGTGACGGAGTGGGACAGCTCGATGAGCGTGTACAAGCAGTGCTCCCGGAGCGGTTGGGAGAACCCGTCGGCCAGCCGGTAGTAGACGACGCGCCCCTCCTTGCGGTTCGTCACGAGCCCGGCCGTGCGCAGGAGCCGCAGTGCGTAGCCGACCGCGTCCTCGTTCACCTCGAGCGCGAGGGCGAGGTCGCCCACACACAGCTCTTCGGCGACGTCGAGTGCGTAGAGCGCCCGGGCGCGGGTCGGGTCGGCGATCAGGCTGAGGAGGCTGGTCAGCCGAGCGGTGTCCTCGCGCCCGGGCAGCCTGGCGCGGGCGCGCGCGACGCGCTCGGGGTCGACAGGATGCTGGTGCGGGCCCGCTTCGGCGGCCAAGACGTCCTCCTTGCGGGTGCTACCCGTATTCCCGTACGGGTAATGGCGCCGTGCGCGACCTTCCCGCGGAAGTGTGCCCGCGGACCGACCGGCTATAGGGAGTTGTCATGACTGTTGCAGCGCAGATGCTCGCCACCTACCCGAAGGACTTGGGCGGCGTCGACCAGGACAAGCTGCGGGCGTGCATCGAGGCGTGCTACGAGTGCGCCCAGGCATGCACCGCGTGCGCCGACGCGTGCCTGAGCGAGGACATGGTCGCCGAGCTGACGAAGTGCATCAGAACCAACCTGGACTGCGCCGACCAGTGCCACACGACCGGACGCGTCCTGTCCCGCCACACCGGTTACGACGCCAACCTGACCCGCGCCGTCCTCGAGGCCTGCGCCGCGGCCTGCAAGAGCTGTGGGGACGAGTGCGAGACACATGCGCAGATGCACGACCACTGCCGGGTGTGCGCGGAGGCGTGCCGGCGCTGTGAGCAGGCGTGCCGCGACCTTCTCGCCACACTCGGGGGCTGAATTCTGCGCCCGTCGCGCGGCCGCTCTCACCGCCGAGGAGCCGAGTAGCGACCACGCGACGGCGCCACCACCTCCACGCCTCGAGCCGGGTGGAGGTCCACGAAGGGCGAGGGACGGTCGGCGAAGCGCGTCCCGTGTGGTGAAACGAGCAGGATCCGCGGTCGCCGCGCACGCAGGCCTCCGGGACATCGTGACGCGCCCCTTACGGCGGTGCGGCTACCGCTTCGGCGTCCACTGGTTGGCCCGCTGGCCCGTGCCGCCCCCTGCGCCGTCTCCGCCACCCCGGCGAGCCCGGGTCTCCGGCCGCTTGCCCTGGACGATCCATTCCAGGATCGCCCGCTTCGCCGACCGCGGGAATGCCTGCCACAGCTCGCGGTCGCCGGGATGCCGCTCGAACGCCTCACCAGGTCGGGCGAGGCTGCCCGGCGCAGGTCCTCGTCCATCTCCAGCGCCGTGCGCGGGTACCACCCGAGCAGCACGTCCTTGCTCTTGGCCGTGAACCGGGTGCGTGATGAGCTCGGTCGTGAGGTCCAGACCTGGTACGTCGGACGTGGCGGCGGCGACGGCGTCGAGCAGCTCGTCAGCGGCGGCAGGCGGTCGCTGCGCAGGAGCTGGATGTCCGCGACGCCGGCGGCCTCGCACCGCTCGACGATGGCGCGGCCGTGGTCGCGCTCGTACGCCGAACGGGTGACGAGGACCCGCTTGGGCAGCCAGCGGCGGGGCGGGTGGTGGGCTGGTCCGGCGTCGCGAGAGGCGCGAGTGCGGTCACATCGGTACAACACCTGGGGGCTGTGGCGCCCATCCCGGACGCAGGCGCCGTCGCGCCCCCGTGCTGATCCTTTGGTCACTTCTGCCGGCGCGGCGCGGCGTGGCATGTCGAATCGCCCAAAGGATCAAGCGGCCGGGTCGAAGCGAGGAGCCAACCTCTGCCCACGGCGCCGGAAACGGCGACGGCGCCCGGCCGATGCGAGGAGCCGAGGTCTGCCCACAGCGGGGGAAATGGCCACGGCGGCGGCT
>JALYMU010000209.1 GCA_030773595.1 Actinomycetota bacterium
CCCGGCTACAAGGCCGACTTCTTCACCGACGCCCGCACCCAGATGAAGAACTTCCCCGCCATCAAGGCACTCGTCTACTGGAACGCCAAGAACGCCCCCATCGTCGGCATCACCCGCATCGACTCATCTCCCGCCACCCTCCCCGCATTCCGCGCCTTCGCCGCCGACCCCTACCTCAACCAAGCCGGCCAGCACTACCTCAAGCGATAACCCGCAACAGCCACCCAACACCGAAGGGACCGCCGCCCACCAGGGCAGTGGTCCCTTCGGCTTTCTCGGCAGCCAGGGCAACGGTCCCGTGCACGGTCCGGAATTATGCCATGCCATGCCTGCTATTCGGAACCAGCACGTGCGGACACTGCGCACGTAGACGCGCACAGAGGAGTGCGTGAGGAGTCGCACGAGGTCCACGCGCCAGACATCGGTGCACGCGGAATCCAGGCGCCGCGGAACACTCATTCTCGGCACGACTACGCCGATCGGTGGAAAGACGAGGTCACCGCGTTTGGCGACTCAAGCAGGCCACTCGACACGCCCGATGCATATGGCGGAGAGCAGATCGAATCACCTGCCTGAGAGGACCTAACGGATGAGCTCCGCAAAGCCCAACGCCCGCGGAAGCGCCAGGCGCGCACGCACGGGCATCGCCGCGGTCTCGGCCACAGCGTGCCTGCTGGCCGCGACCGGATCCGTGGCCGCCTCGGCCGCGACCACCACGAGGACGCCGCTCAGCACGACCGGCGTGACGGCCGCCGGCGACGCCTACACGGTCGAGACCATGCCGAACATGAACACCGGCGGAGCACTCAAGCTCGTAACCGGGACCCCCACGGACGGCGAGAAGACCTCCTACGTCGAGTTCAACGCCGGCCCCCTGGCGACCGGCTCGAGGGCGCAGCTCGTCGTAGACGTCCCGAGCGCCAACGGCGGCACGCTCGCGGTCTACGCGACGAGTGCCTCGTGGTCCGAGTCAACGATCACGGCAGCCAACGCGCCGGCGAACGGCACGCTTCTCGGCAAGGCCACCGTCCCCACGACGTCAACCCCGGTCAAGGTCACCGTCGACCTCGGGACCTACTCGCGCACCGATGGCGTCTACTCGTTCGTGCTGGTGCGCCAGGGCACCGTGGGCGGCGTCTTCCGGATGTCGTCCACGGAGGCGGGCACCGCGGTCGCTCCGCGTCTCAAGGCCACGGCGCCGACCACGAGCCCGAGCCCCACGCCGACCGCGACGACGGCCTCTCCGAGCCCCACGCCCACGAAGGTGTCCCCGAGCCCGACGCCCACCGCGACCACCGCGTCCCCGAGCCCGACGCCCACCGCGACCACCGCGTCCCCGAGCCCCACGCCGACCTCGACGACGACGTCCCCGGCTCCGGTGACCCCGGCGTGCGCCGTGTCCGCGAAGCTCGTGCCGTCCTGCGGCGCATGGTTCGGTGTCGGCGCCGTTCCGCTCAACGGTGAGACCTTCGACCAGGCCCTGGTGGACTTCGAGACCGCCGCCCAGCGTCCGATGGACATCGCGCACTACTACACCAAGGGCCAGAACTACGTATGGCCGACCAAGGGCATGATGCTTCGCGCCACGGAGCCGGGCAAGAACCGGATCCTGTTCGTCAACTGGCGCCCGGACGGCCTCACCTGGGCCCAGGTGGCCGACGGCGCAGCCGACGCCTACCTGGTGAAGCTCGCCGCCCACATCAAGGCCACCCACCCCGGCCCGTTCTTCCTCTCCCTCAACGCGGAGATGGAAGACGAGGTCAACGAGACCGCCGGCTCCGGCCAGACGGCGGCGGATTTCCGCGACTACTACCGCCACGTCATCCTGAAGCTGCGCGCCGAGGGTGCCACGAACGTGGTGTCCACCGTGGTCTACCTCGGCGCCCCGCACTGGGGTGACAAGCCCTGGTTCGAGACCCTCTACCCCGGCAACGACGTCGTCGACTGGGTCGGCCAGGACCCCTACGCCTTCGGCAAGCCCCCGATCTGGCTGTCCGATTACGCGACCCTGGTGAACCGCATCCAGAACCCCGTCGGCTCCACCTGGCCTGGCTTCTACGAGTGGGCGAAGCGCAAGGGCAAGCCCCAGATGCTCGCCGAGTGGGGCGTCCACGAGTCGCCGGAGTACCCGACGTACAAGACGAGCTTCTGGCCGCAGGCGCAGGTCCAGATGAAGAACTTCCCCGAGATCAAGGCGCTGGTCTACTGGAACTCCCCGGAGCACCCGGTCGTCGGTGTGACGCGGGTCGACTCCAGCGCCGGCTCCCTAGCGAACTTCCGGATCTTCGCTGCGGACCCCTACCTCAACCAGGCCGGGGAGTACTACCTCAAGCGGTGACCCGAGCCGCATGCCGAGCCGGCGCCTGCCCCTGGCAGGTGCCGGCTTCGGCCGTCCCGGGTGCCGGGCGTCCGACGGGCGGGCGGATTCGCCCTGTTCTGGCACCATGAGTAGGCGACGAGTGCGTCGCCGTCCGTCCGTGCAGCTTCTTCACCGGTGGCGCTGCGGCGCCGCCTCCACCTTCGTCTCCTCCGAAAGGGTCAGCGGCCATGTGGAGCAGCACCGGGCCGCGCGGACCCCGCCCGCGTCCCGGCGCTGCGCTGCGCCACGGCGGGGCGACGATGTACGTCGGACCCGGCCCGCGACCGCGCGGACAGGCCACGCCGGCAGCGCTCGCGGGTCTCGTGCTGATCGGGCTCGTCACGGCCCTGCTCGCGCTGCCGTGGGGCCAGGGGCCCGAGCCACGTGGGACTGCCCCGGAGCCGACGCCACGGGTCGAGGCATCGCGACCGGACGCACCGGCGCCGTGCGCGGGCCGGATCACCGTCTCCGACACCCTGGTCCCCTCCTGCGGCGCGTGGCTCGGCGTCGGTGCCGTGCCCTTGCACGGCGAGACCTACGACATGGCCATGGAGGAGTTCGAGGACACGATCGGCCGGCCGGTCGACATCGCGCACTACTACGCCCGCGGGCAGCGCAGTGTGTTTCCGCTGGACACCATGCTCGCCCGGGCGCGGGAGGGCAACCGCGAGCGAATCCTGTTCCTGAACTGGAAGCCGGACGGCCTGACCTGGCGCCAGGTGGCCGACGGCGCTGCCGATGACTACCTGCGTCGGGTGGCCCGCCACATCGCCCGCCGCCACCCCGACCCGATGTTCCTCTCGCTCAACGCCGAGATGGAGGACGAGGTCGTCCCGGAGGCCGGCTCCGGCCAGACCGCCGAGGACTTCGCGGACTTCTTCCGCCACGTCGTGACCCTGCTGCGCGACAACGGCGCCGACAACATCGTCACCGTGCTCAACTACATGGGCACGCCGCGATGGGGCGCGCAGGGCTGGTTCGACGACCTCTACCCCGGCGACAAGGTCGTGGACTGGGTCGCGTGGGACCCCTACGCCTTCGGCAAGGCGCATCCGTGGCGGACGGACTACGCCGGCCTGCTGAACCGGCGAGACCCCGGAGAGGCCCCGGACGCCCCCGGGGCGCTGAGCTGGCCCGGCTTCTACACGTGGGCGCGGGTGAACCACCCGGACAAGCCGCTCATGCTCGCCGAGTGGGGCGTCGACGACGTCGCGGACGACCCGGCGTACAAGCCCCGCTTCTTCCGCACGCTCGCCCAGGAGATCGACCACTATCCGGCAGTTAAGGCGTTCGTCTACTGGAACGCCGATAGCGCGCCGGTCGCCGGGACGACACGCGTCGACTCCTCGCCGGCCTCTCTCGCAGCCTTCCGCCGGCTGGTGTCCATGCCGCAGCTGACCCGGCCCGGTGAGACCTACCTGGGACGCCCGGCGCGGCTGGCGGACCGCGGCTGACGCCCCCGCGCCAGGGCGCCGTCGAGGACATCGGCCTGGCGCCCGGGCGGGCGCACGACGAGGCGTCCGCATGCAAGGCCCAAGCGGGCGGCCAAACCTGGCGATGCACGAGGGGAAGCACCTGCCCCCGCCGCGAAGGACCTCGACCCGTGCGTCGCACCTCCTGCCGGACCACGCCCGCCCCAACCCACCGCCGTACCGTCGGTGCCGCCCGTCGCCTGGCATCACTCGTCACAACATCAAGGCCACCCACCCCCGCCCGTTCTTCCTCTCCCTCAACGCCGAGATGGAAGACGAGGTCGACACCACCGCCGGGTCCGGGCAGACCGCCGCGGACTTCCGCGACTTCTACCGCCACGTGGT
>JALYMU010000210.1 GCA_030773595.1 Actinomycetota bacterium
TCAAGCAGGCGGACGAGCTCTACCTCGCGACCGACGAGGACCGCGAGGGCGAGGCGATCGCCTGGCACCTGCTCGAGACGCTCAAGCCGAAGGTCCCCGTCCGGCGGATGGTCTTCCACGAGATCACCCCGTCGGCGATCCAGCACGCGGTCGAGACGCCGCGCGAGCTCGACCGGGCGCTCGTCGACGCGCAGGAGACCCGGCGCGTGCTGGACCGGCTGTACGGCTACGAGGTCAGCCCGGTGCTCTGGAAGAAGGTCATGCCGCGGCTGTCGGCGGGCCGCGTGCAGTCGGTGGCGACCCGCGTCGTGGTGACACGGGAGCGCGAGCGCATGGCGTTCCGGCAGGCGGAGTACTGGGACATCGAGGGCCGCTTCCTCGCCGGCCCTGACGAGAAGGACCCCGCCGCCCCCCGCAAGCTGACCGCCACGCTGCACTCGCTGGACGGCCGGCGCGTGGCCACCGGCGGCAGCTTCGAGCAGACGACCGGCCAGCTCAAGGACGCCGCTGACGTGGTCCCGCTCGACGAGGCGAGCGCACGCGACCTCGCCCAGCGACTGCAGGGTGCAGCGTTCAGCGTCCGCTCGACGGACGAGAAGCCCTACAGCCGCAAGCCCTACGCGCCGTTCATGACCAGCACGCTGCAGCAGGAGGGCGGCCGCAAGCTCCGCTTCTCGGCCCAGCGCGTCATGCAGACCGCGCAGCGGCTGTACGAGAACGGCTACATCACCTACATGCGCACCGACAGCACCAACCTGTCGGAGACCGCGGTCAACGCCGCCCGCTCGCAGGCCCGCGACCTCTACGGCCCGGAGTACGTCCCGGACGCCCCGCGCCGCTACGCCGGCAAGGTGAAGAACGCGCAGGAGGCGCACGAGGCGATCCGCCCGTCCGGCGACGTCTTCCGCACGCCGGGCGAGCTGGCACGCGAGCTGTCCGGCGACGAGCTGCGGCTGTACGAGCTGATCTGGCAGCGCACCGTCGCCTCCCAGATGGCCGACGCCCGGGGGGTCACCGCCTCCATCCGCCTCGGTGCCCAGACCCACAACGGGCAGGACGCTGAGTTCGCCGCGAGCGGCCGGGTCATCACCTTCCCCGGCTTCCTGCGGGCCTACGTCGAGAGCACCGACGACGAGGAGACGGCGGAGAAGGACGACGCCGAGCGGCGGCTGCCGCGGGTGTCACGCGGCGACTCCCTCGACGTCGACTCGCTCGACCCCCAGGGCCACACGACCAGCCCGCCGGCGCGCTTCACCGAGGCCTCGCTGGTCAAGCGCCTCGAGGAGCTCGGCATCGGCCGGCCGAGCACCTACGCCAGCATCATCACGACGATCCAGGACCGCGGCTACGTCTGGAAGAAGGGCTCGGCCCTCGTCCCGACGTGGTTGGCCTTCGCCGTGGTCAACCTCATGGAGCAGCACTTCGGTCGGCTCGTCGACTACGGCTTCACCGTGTCGGTCGAGGACGACCTCGACACGATCGCCGGCGGGAGCCTCGGCGGCACGACCTGGCTGAGCCGCTTCTACTTCGGCTCCGACCTGGGCAAGGAGGGCGCGATCTCCCGCCAGGGCGGCCTCAAGGCGCTTATCGGCAAGAACCTCGACGAGATCGACGCCCGCGCGATCAGCACCATCCCGATCGGCCTGAGCGAGGACGGCCGGCCCGTCGTCGTCCGCGTCGGGCGCTACGGGCCCTACGTCCAGGTCGGCGAGGACGGCGCCAACGACGTCCAGAAGGCGTCGCTGCCAGAGGACCTCGCACCGGACGAGCTCACCGTCGAGAAGGCGGTCGAGCTCGCGTCGGCGCCCTCCGGCGACCGGGTGCTCGGCACCGACCCGACGACCGGCTACGACGTCGTCGCCCGCGCGGGGCGCTACGGGCCGTACGTCTCGCTCGTGCTGCCCGAGGGCTCCAAGGAGAAGCCACCGACGGCGTCGCTGTTCAGGAGCATGGACCTCGAGACGATCAACCTCGAGCAGGCGCTCGAGCTGCTCACGCTGCCGCGCACTCTCGGGACCGCCGAGGACGGCGAGGAGATCACCGCGCAGAACGGGCGGTACGGGCCGTACGTGTCGAAGGGCAAAGAATCGCGCTCGCTGGAGAGCGAGGAGCAGCTGTTCGACATCACGCTCGACGAGGCGCTTGCGCTCCTGGCGCAGCCGAAGCAGTACGGCCGCAAGGCCGCCGCGCCCAAGCCCCCGCTCAAGGAGCTCGGCACCGACCCTGTCAGCGGCGGCAAGATGGTCGTCAAGGAGGGCCGATTCGGGCCGTACGTGACCGACGGCGAGACGAACGCCTCCTTGCGCAAGGGGGACACGCCCGAGTCGCTGACCGACGAGCGGGCGAGCGACCTGCTGGCCGAGCGGCGGGCGCGCGGTCCCGCGGCGGCGAAGAAGGCCGCCAAGAAGGCGGCGCCGAAGAAGGCGCCGGCCAAGAAGGCGCCGGCGAAGAAGGCCGCCGCGAAGAAGGCGCCCGCCAAGAAGGAGTAGGGCGTTCGAGGTGCTCGGATGCGAGCCGCGGCATCCGAGGATGCGTCCTCCGCCGTCGGCGCCGGACGCCAGGACAGCGTTTCCACGCTGCGACAAGGTGGGACAGGGACTGCACCGAGGGTGTAGTCACACAGGTTCGAGGTGGTCACTATGGAGCTGTCCGTGGAGCACCCTGACGGCGTGGCTCTCCTGACGCTGCAGGGTGACGTCGACGCCGGCACGGTGGAGGTCCTTCGCGGGGCCATCGACGAGCTCCTAGCCAAGGGCGAGCACCGCTTCGTCGTCGACCTGACCGGCGTGCCGTTCATGGACAGCTCCGGACTGGCCACGCTCGTGCAGCTGTTCAAGCGCGTGCGGATCGGGGAGGGCGACGTCCGCCTCGCAGGGCTGCAACCCGAGGTGCAGCACATCTTCAAGCTCGTCAGGCTCACGCGCGTGTTCGACGTGTACGACAC
>JALYMU010000211.1 GCA_030773595.1 Actinomycetota bacterium
GACCTCCGCCGGACGACCCTGGCGACTAGCGCCGGCTCAGCGGCCGGCGTCGCCCTCGCCGTCGCTGTCGGGCGGCGCCACGTCGGCAGTCGCCACCGTCTCGTCGCGCTCGTCGTCGGTCGTCTCCGACGTCCGCGGGTCGGCGTTGGTGCCCGGGAGGCCTGCGGTCTTGCCCGTACCGGTCTGCGGCTGCTCGCTCATGCCGTGCGCCTACCCCGTCGCACTCACCGCACGCCGGCGGCGTCCATGCCGCGGAGCTCCTTCTTCAGCTCGCCGATCTCGTCCCGCAGCCGGGCGGCCAGCTCGAACTGCAGCTCACGAGCGGCCTCGTGCATCTGGTCCGACAGCTGCTGGATGAGCTGGGAGAGCTCCGCCCGCGGCATGCCGGCGAGCTCCTTCGCATGCTTGCCGGCGGTGCCGGACTTCGAGCTCATGCCGGGCACCGGCGCCTTGCCGCGGGACTGCTGCCGGCCGCCGCCGCCCACGAGCCCGGGGTCGTCGCGGACGAGGTCGTCGAGGATGTCGGCGATCCTCTTGCGCAGCGGCTGGGGGTCCAGGCCGCGCTCCTCGTTGTAGGCGACCTGCTTGGCGCGGCGCCGGCTCGTCTCGTCGATCGCCTTGGCCATCGACGGGGTGATGGTGTCGGCGTACATGTGGACCTGGCCGGAGACGTTGCGCGCCGCGCGGCCGATCGTCTGGATGAGGCTCGTCCCGCTGCGCAGGAACCCCTCCTTGTCGGCGTCGAGGATGCTCACCAGGCTGACCTCGGGCAGGTCGAGGCCCTCGCGCAGCAGGTTGATGCCGACGAGCACGTCGAAGTGGCCCTGCCGCAGCTCCTTCAGCAGCTCGATGCGTCGGATGGTGTCGACCTCGCTGTGCAGGTAGCGCACCGAGATGCCGAGCTCGAGCAGGTAGTCCGTGAGGTCCTCGGCCATCTTCTTCGTGAGCGTGGTCACGAGGACGCGCTCGTCCTTCTCCGCGCGCAGCCGGATCTCGTGGACGAGGTCGTCGATCTGGCCCTTGGTCGGCTTGACGACGATCGCCGGGTCGACGAGGCCGGTCGGCCGGATGACCTGCTCGACGACGTCGTCGCGCACCCGGCTCATCTCGTACGGGCCGGGGGTCGCGGACAGGTACACCGTCTGCCCCACCCGCTGGAGGAACTCCTCCCAGGTCAGCGGCCGGTTGTCCATCGCGCTCGGCAGCCGGAACCCGTGGTCGACCAGCGTGGACTTGCGGCTGCGGTCGCCCTCGTACATGCCGCCGACCTGCGGCACCGTCACGTGCGACTCGTCGATGACGAGCAGGAAGTCCTCGGGGAAGAAGTCGAGCAGCGTGTGCGGCGCGGTGCCGGGGGCGCGGCCGTCGATGTGGCGCGAGTAGTTCTCGATGCCGTTGCAGAAGCCGACCTGGCGCATCATCTCGACGTCGTAGGTGGTCCTCATGCGCAGCCGCTGCGCCTCAAGCAGCTTGCCCTGGGCCTCCATCTCGGCCAGGCGGTCGGCGAGCTCGAGCTCGATCCCGGCGACCGCGCGCTCCATCCGCTCCGGACCCGCGACGTAGTGGGTGGCCGGGAAGACGAAGACCTCCTCGTGCTCCTCTACCACCTCCCCGGTGAGCGGGTGCAGCGTCATCACCCGCTCGATCTCGTCGCCGAACATCTCGATGCGGACGGCGAGCTCCTCGTACACCGGGAAGACCTCGACGGTGTCGCCGCGGACCCGGAACGTGCCGCGCGTGAAGGCGAGGTCGTTGCGGGTGTACTGCACGTCGACGAAGCGCCGCAGCAGCGTGTCGCGCTCGACGGTGTCACCGACGCGCAGGCGGACCATGCGGTCGACGTACTCCTGCGGCGTCCCGAGGCCGTAGATGCAGGACACGCTCGCCACGACGATGACGTCGCGGCGCGTGAGCAGGCTCATCGTCGCGGAGTGGCGCAGGCGCTCGACCTCCTCGTTGATCGAGGAGTCCTTCTCGATGTAGGTGTCGGTCTGCGGGACGTAGGCCTCAGGCTGGTAGTAGTCGTAGTAGGAGACGAAGTACTCCACCGCGTTGTGCGGCAGCAGCTCCCGGAACTCGTTGGCCAGCTGCGCGGCGAGGGTCTTGTTCGGCGCGAGCACGAGCGTCGGCCGCTGCAGTCGCTCCACGAGCCAGGCGGTGGTTGCGCTCTTGCCCGTCCCCGTCGCGCCGAGCAGCACGACGTCGCGCTCGCCGGCGCTGACCCGCCGGGTCAGCTCCTCGATCGCGGCGGGCTGGTCGCCGGAGGGCCGGAACTCGCTGACGACCTCGAAGGGCGCCACGCTGCGGACGATGTCGGTGGTCGGTCTCACGTGCGACACAGTACGTCCGGGCACCGACAGTTTCTCCGCAGCGGCGGGGCCCGCGGGGAAGCGCCCGCGAAACCACGCCGAGGTGGCCGCGTGCCGGCCCCGACCGCACTCAGCGCGCCCCGTGCTGTCCCCGGAGGCGCTCCCACAGCGCGTCGACCTGGTGCTCCAGATCGGTCGGCGTGCCACTGTTGTCGATCACCACATCGGCGACACGCAGCCGCTCCTCCCGGCCGGCCTGCGCGGCGATCCTGGCTCGGGCCTGTGCCGCGGGCATCCCTCGGCTGCGCACCAGCCGGTCCAGCGCCACGTCGACCGGAACGTCCACGACGACCACGACGTCGTAGTCGGCCTCCAGACCGCTCTCCACCAGCAGCGGTACGTCATGCACGACGACGGCGTCCGCGGGCGCCGCAGCAGTGAGCTCGCCGGCCCGCGCGCGGACAAGCGGATGCACGATCGCGTTGAGCGCCTGCCGTCGCTGCTCGTCGCCGAAGACGGTGTCGGCGAGGCGAGCCCGGTCCAGACGGCCGTCCGCGGTGAGCACCTCGGGACCGAACTCGGCGACGACCCGGCCGAGGCCTTCTGTCCCGGGCTCGAGCACCTCTCGCGCGAGGACGTCGGAGTCGATGACGACCGCACCCAGCCGCGCCAGCCGGAAGGACACCGCGGTCTTTCCTGCACCGATTCCACCCGTCAACCCGACCCGCAGCACGGGGCGAAGGTACCCGGTCTCCACCACCTGGCCGACGCGGCACACAGACGCCGCTGCTTCCCGCGTTGCGAGACCTTTGTCACGCTCGGTGTTCGACGTCTGCCGTCGGGGTGGTTCCGATAGCCCAACAGCGCGACTGGCGGGGTGGGCGCCGTCGCTCGCGGTTACCGTCGGTACGACGCGGCAGCGGCGAGGGGGCGTCGCAGCCGCGGTACCAGCCACCATCTCGCGAGGGGGACCTCATGCGTTCGTCGAGGATCGCAATCGGCACGACGGCGGCCGTGTTCGCCGCGGTCTGCGCCGCCGCACCGGCGGCGCAGGCCACCAACATCGGCACCGAGGCCTGCACGCCCGGGTACTGGAAGAACCACACCGAGAGCTGGGAGGAGTACTGGCCGACGATGCGGCTGAAGTACGTCTTCACGCTTCCGGCCGAGCTCAGCGCCTACGCCGACGTGACGATGCTGCAGGCCCTGTCGTTCAAGGGCGGGTCGGGCAACGACGGCGCCGCACGGATCCTGCTCCGTGCCGCTGTCGCCGCTCACCTCAACGCCGCCCATGAGGGCGTGGGCTACCCCTACCGCCGGGCGAAGCTCCCGGGCAACCTGCGCGCGACCATCGACGCGGCTCTTGCCTCGGGTGACCGGGAGCAGATGCTGCAGGTCGCCGCGTGGCTGGACGAGGCGAACAACCTCGGCTGCCCGCTGAGCTGACGCCGACGCGACGCCGCGCCAGCCGCGCACAAACCAAAGGCGGCGCACGGACGAAGGTGGCGCACAGACCAAAGGCCCCGCACCCTGCGAACAGGTGCGGGGCCTTTCGTCGTACGGCGGGCGCCGCGGCTCAGCAGCGCCCGTGCGCCCTCGTCAGCTGCCGCCGCCGGTGAGCTTCTCTCGCAGCGCCGCGAGAGCCTCGTCGGTGGCAAGCGTGCCGCCGGCGTCCTCCGCCTCGGCGGAGGAGTACGTCGACGGGCTCTCCGCGCCGGCGTCTGCGTCGGCCTTCTGGGCCTCCGCGACCTGCTTCTTGTGCGCGTCGAAGCGCGCCTGTGCCTCGGCGTACTGGCGCTCCCACTCCGCCTGCTGAGCCTCGTGTCCGGGCAGCCAGTCGTTGGTCTCCGGGTCGAAGCCCTCGGGGTAGATGTAGTTGCCCTGCTCGTCGTAGGTGGCGGCCATGCCGTAGAGCGTCGGGTCGAACTCGACGGTCTCGCCAGCGCCCTCGTTGGCCTGCTTGAGCGAGAGCGAGATCCGCCGCCGCTCCAGGTCGATGTCGATGACCTTGACGAAGATGGTGTCGTTGACCTGCACGACCTGCTCGGGGATCTCGACGTGGCGTTCGGCGAGCTCCGAGATGTGCACCAGACCCTCGATGCCCTCTTCGACACGGACGAACGCCCCGAACGGCACGAGCTTGGTGACCTTGCCGGGCACGACCTGGCCGATCGCGTGCGTGCGCGCGAACTGCTGCCAGGGGTCCTCCTGCGTCGCCTTGAGCGAGAGCGAGACCCGCTCGCGGTCCATGTCGACGTCGAGGACCTCGACCGTGACCTCCTGGCCGACCTCGACGACCTCGGAGGGGTGATCGATGTGCTTCCAGGACAGCTCCGAGACGTGCACGAGCCCGTCGACCCCGCCCAGGTCCACGAACGCACCGAAGTTCACGATCGAGGACACGACACCGGAGCGGACCTGACCCTTCTGCAGGGTCGTGAGGAACGTCTGGCGAACCTCGGACTGGGTCTGCTCGAGCCACGCCCGGCGCGACAGCACCACGTTGTTGCGGTTCTTGTCGAGCTCAATGATCTTGGCCTCGAGCTCGCGACCGACGTAGGGCTGCAGGTCACGGACGCGGCGCATCTCGACGAGCGAGGCGGGGAGGAACCCGCGTAGGCCGATGTCGAGGATGAGGCCGCCCTTGACGACCTCGATGACGGTGCCGTTGACGACGCCGTCCTCCTCCTTGACCTTCTCGATCGTGCCCCACGCGCGCTCGTACTGCGCGCGCTTCTTCGACAGGATCAGCCGCCCCTCCTTGTCCTCCTTCTGCAGGACAAGGGCCTCGACCTCGTCACCGACGCTGACGACCTCGCTCGGGTCGACGTCGTGCTTGATCGAGAGCTCGCGGGAGGGGATGACGCCCTCGGTCTTGTAACCGATGTCGAGCAGGACCTCGTCCCGGTCGACCTTGACGATGACGCCCTCGACGATGTCGCCGTCGTTGAAGTACTTGATGGTCGAGTCGATCGCCGCGAGGAAGTCCTCGACGGAACCGATGTCGTTGACCGCGACCTGAGGGGTCTGGGTGCTGCCGGGGGCCTGCGTGGCCTCGATGGGGCTAGCCGTCATGTGGTGGGGAACTCCGATGCGGACAGGATGGGTCGTACCTGGCGCGCACTGGGGCCCGGTTCGAGCTGCCGAGGCCTTCCAGCCAGTGATGAGGCGCTGGGATGGGGACCGGGAATCCGACCGTTCGAGCGCGGCCCGCTCCGTCTGGAGACGCGCAGACCTCAGGCGCAGCGATCAGGATACGTTGGCGGCGCAGCCAGGGTCAATCGAGGGTGGACGCGGACATGGAGCACACCGCCAGGGGCAGGTACGACGACCGCGCGCGCGAGGCGGCCTCCCCCGGTGGGCTCGCGCCGGACGGGACGGCGACGCCGCGGGACGCCTCCGCGGTGCTGCGACGCGACACCGGACAGCGCGAGAGCGCCGCGGCCAACCGCCACTGGTGGGACCGCTGTGCCGACGACTACCAGGACGAGCACGGCAGCTTCCTCGGCGACGACCGCTTCGTCTGGGGTCCCGACGGCCTCGACGAGGCCGAGGCCGCCATCCTCGGCGACGTGGCCGGCAAGGCCGTCCTCGAGATCGGCGCGGGCGCGGCGCAGTGCTCGCGCTGGCTGTCCCGGCGCGGGGCGCGGCCCGTCGCGCTGGACGTCTCCCTGTCCCAGCTTCGTCACTCGCGGCGCATCGACGAGGCGCACGGGACCAGGGTTGCGGTCGTGCAGGCCGACGGTGCGTACCTGCCGTTTCGCGCCGGGTCCTTCGACACCGTCTGCTCGGCCTTCGGGGCCGTGCCGTTCGTCGCCGACTCCGGGCGTCTGCAGCGTGAGGTCGCTCGCGTGCTGCGGCCCGGCGGGCGCTGGGCGTTCGCGGTCCCGCATCCCGTGCGCTGGGTCTTCCCCGACGACCCTGGGCAGGCGGGGCTCACCGCGCGTGAGAGCTACTTCGACCGCACGCCCTACGTCGAGGAGGACGACGACGGCCTGGCGACCTACGTCGAGCACCATCGCACCTTCGGTGACCGCGTCCGGGACATCGTGACAGCCGGCCTGCGGCTGGTCGACGTCGTCGAGCCCGAGTGGCCGGCCACCCTGGACCGGACGTGGGGTGGGTGGTCACCGCTGCGCGGCGGGGTCATCCCCGGCACCGCGATCTTCGTGTGCGAGCGCCCGTAGCCGAGGCGGGCAGTCCGCGCCGGACGGGGGCTCCCCCGCGCCGGGCTCTTGAGGTCATGCGGCGCAGGTCTCCGAGCGGTCAGTGCCCTGCCTCCTGCCAGGTGCGCCCGACGCCGACGGACACGTCGAGCGGCACGGACAGCTCCCACGCGCCGCCCATCTCCCGGCGCACCAGCGCCTCGAGCGTGTCCTGCTCGCCGTCGGCCACCTCGAGCACCAGCTCATCGTGCACCTGAAGCAGCATCCGGGACCGCAGGCCCTGTGATCGGAGCGCGCGGTCGACGTTCAACATCGCGATCTTGATGATGTCCGCCGCCGACCCCTGGATCGGGGCGTTGAGCGCCATCCGCTCGGCCATCTCCCGGCGCTGCCGGTTGTCGCTGGTGAGGTCGGGCAGGTAGCGACGCCGACCGAGGATCGTCTCGGTGTAGCCGGCCAGCCTCGCCTCGTCGACGACGTCGCGCAGGTAGTCGCGGACGCCACCGAAGCGCTCGAAGTACTCCGTCATCAGCGTGCGCGCCTCCTCGACGCTGATCCCGAGCTGCCGGGACAAGCCGAAGGCGGACAAGCCGTAGGCGAGCCCGTAGGACATCGCCTTGATCTTGGCGCGCTGGCCCGGCGTCACGTGGTCCGGCTCGACCGAGAAGACCCGCGAGGCCACGAACGCGTGGAGATCCTCGCCGGACTGGAACGCCTCGATGAGCCCGCCGTCCTCGGACAGGTGCGCCATGATCCGCATCTCGATCTGGCTGTAGTCGGCCGTCATCAGCGCGCCGTAGCCCTCGCCCACAACGAAGCCCTCGCGGATGCGCCGACCCTCCTCCGTGCGGATCGGGATGTTCTGCAGGTTCGGGTCGGTCGAGGACAGCCGTCCGGTGGCGGCGATCATCTGGTTGTACGTCGTGTGGATCCGGCCGTCGTCGGCGACCGTGTCGAGCAGCCCGGTCACCGTCTGGCGCAACCGGGAGACGTCCCGGTGGCGCAGCAGGTGCTCCAGGAACGGATGCCGGGTCTGCTCGTTTAGCGCGGCGAGCGCGTCGGCGTCGGTGGTGTAGCCGGTCTTCGTCCGCTTCGTCTTGGGCATGTTGAGCTCGTCGAACAGCACGACCTGCAGCTGCTTGGGCGACCCGAGGTTAATCTCCTTGCCGATGACGGCGTAGGCCTCGTCCGCCGCGGACTTGACCTCGTCGCCGAAGTGCGACTCCAGCGCACGCAGATGGGCGATGTCGACGGCGATCCCGATCCGCTCCATGTCGGCGAGGACGTCGACGAGGGGCAGCTCCACCTCGTGGAGCAGGCGCGTGCCCCCGCGCTCGGCGAGCTCGCGGTCGAGGGCATCAGCGAGCTCGAGGACCGCGCGGGCCCGGACGATGTCGGCGGAGGCGGCGGCCTCCTCGTCGACCCCGTCCAGCGAGAGCTGCCCGTCGGCTGCGGGCTCGGCCCGCAGCTCCCGGCGCAGGTACCGAAGCGCGAGGTCGGCGAGGTCGTAGCTGCGCTGGTCGGGACGGGACAGATACGCCGACAGCGCCGTGTCGCTGGTGACCCCGCGCAGGACCCACCCGCGGGCGCCGAGCGCGAGCGAGGGCCCCTTGGCGTCGTGCAGCGCCTTGGGACGCTCGGCGTCGGCGAGCATCGCCGCGAGCGCACGGTCGTCGTCGGGGTCGAGCCCGGTGACGTCGACGTAGGCGCCCGCACCGTCCGCGGCGGCGAGCGCGACGCCGCTTACGTCCCCGGTCCCGCGACCCCAGTGGCCCTCCACGTGCACGCCGCAGCGCGCGCCGACCGGCACGTGCGCGTCAAGCCACGGGGTGACCTCACCGGGCCCCAGCACCACGCCGTCGACGGAGAACCCCTCGTCGGCTTCCGGCACGGTGGTGCTGAGCGTGTCGTAGAGCCGGTCGCGCAGAACCCGGAACTGCAAGGTGTCGAAGACCCGGTGGACGGCGTCGCGGTCCCAGGACTGCAGGGCGAGGTCGTGCGGCTGGGTGTCGAGGGGAACGTCGCGGACGAGCTCGGTGAGCATGCGGTTCTGCAGCACCTGCGCCAGGTGGGCGCGCAGCGCGTCACCCGTCTTCCCCCGCACCTCCTCGACCCGCTCGACCAGACCGTCGAGCGACCCGAACTCCGACACCCACTTCGCGGCGGTCTTCTCGCCCACGCCGGGGATGCTGGGCAGGTTGTCGCTGGGGTCCCCGCGCAGCGCGGCGAAGTCGGGGTACTGCTCCGGTGAGAGTCCGTAGCGTTCGCGCACCGCCTCCGGCGTCATCCGGGACAGGTCGGACACGCCGCGGCGCGGGTAGAGAACGGTCACCGACTCGTCGACGAGCTGAAAGGCGTCGCGGTCCCCCGTGCAGATCAGGACGTCGAAGCCTTCAGCGGCCGCTCGCACCGCCAGCGTTGCGATCGCGTCGTCGGCCTCGTAGCCCGGTGCCTCGACGACCTCAATACGTAGTGCGTCGAGAACCTCCTTGATCAGGCTCACCTGACCCTGGAAGTCGTCGGGCGTCTTGGTGCGGTTGGCCTTGTAGTCGGCGAACGCCTCGGAGCGGAAGGTCTGGCGTGAGACGTCGAAGGCGACGGCGACGTGGGTCGGCGCTTCGTCCCGAAGGACGTTGATCAGCATGGAGGTGAAGCCGTAGACCGCGTTGGTCGGCTGCCCGGTCGTGGTGGCGAAGTTCTCGACCGGAAGCGCGTAGAAAGCCCGGTAGGCCACGGAGTGCCCGTCGATCAGCAGCAGGCGGCTGCGCGACGGGCGCGCGGGCACAGCCGCTCGCGGGTCGGTCGATGTGCGGGAACGCGACGCCGCGCCGGTCTGACGGGGGCGTACGGCGGAGCGGGTGGCGGGGGGCGTCACGGGTCCGATCGTAGGGGCGTGCTCCGACAGGCACCCCGCCGACGACCTGGCGAGGCACCGACTACACGCCGTCGGCCTCCTACGCTTCGTCCATGACGACCGACGCCCAGCCCGGCGACGCCCCAGCGGCCGACGCACTCGACGACGCGATGCTCGGCGCCCTCGGGACCCGGCTGGGGATCGAGATCCTCGAGGTGTCCGCGTCCCGCGCGGTGGCCACCATGCCGGTGCGCGGCAACACCCAGCCCTACGGGTTGCTCCACGGCGGCGCCTCGATCGCGCTCGCGGAGCACCTGGGCTCGGTGGCGGCGGCCGCGCACGCCGGTCCGGGCCGCCAGGCGCTCGGGATCGAGGTCAGCGCCACGCACCACCGGTCGGCGCGAGAGGGCACGGTGACCGGGACGGCGGCTGCGGTGCACCTGGGCGGCAGCGTCGCGACGTACGACGTCGTGATCTGCGACGACGCCGGCCGTCGGCTGTGCAGTGCTCGGGTCACCTGCCTGCTGCGCGAGGTGCGTAGCCGCCCGCCGGCACCGTAGGGAGTCGGAGGCCTGCTCGGACCGCGGCGGCGCGGACCGGCAGCGTCCTGCCGGACGCAGCGCGCGGCAGTCGGCTCACTCCGCCGTCGAGGCCAGCGCCTGCGCCCCCAGCCGCGCGCGCATGCGCAGCGACCGCCGCCGGTGCAGGACCTCCTCCAGGGCACCGACGCGCGGGTCCGCAGCGAGCTTGCGGCGCAGCATCGACACGGTCGCCACCCGGCGTACGACCATGGGCGCGAAGCCGAGCCGCGCGTAGAACCGGTTGGCATCACGCAGGGCAGGGTGCACCGCCGTCACCACGTGCTCGGCGCCGTGCTCCTCGGCGAACGCGGCCGCCGCCGTCAGGAGCGCACGCCCGACTCCGCGCCGGCGCCACGTCTGGCGGACGTGCAGGTAGTGCACGTGGGCTGCGTGGTAGTCGAACAGCGCGGCGAACGGCGAGTGCGTCAGCACGGCCATCCCGGCGATGTCCTCACCGACCGTGGCCACGACGATCCGGACGCCCGGGCTGGACTGCGCCTTGGAGATCCGGCTCAGGACGGCCTCCGGGGAGGCCGGGGGTACGGCGCGGTCACCGCGACCGGCGAGGGCCCGCAGCTCCTGCCACATCGAGAGCAGGTCAGGCAGGTCTTCGGGCATCGCGTCTCGTACGACGACTGCGACTCGCGCCACGGCATCCTCCGTCAGTCCCAGCACCTGCCCCCGTGCGTGCCCCCGTGCCTGGCGCGTCGCATCGCGCCTTCTAGGCTCGCGATCGAGCCGACCCGGCGGAGCCTATGACGAAATTCCTGCCATGCGCACCCCCCTCCGGCGTCGATATCTGGCATCTGGAGGACTACGCGTGTTTCCCGGGGCAGGCACGGTACTGAACGTGACCACCGTGCTCGTGGGAGCGACGATCGGCCTCCTCCTGGGGCATCGGCTTCCCCAGCGGACCCGCGACGTCGTCACGGACGGCCTCGGACTGGCGACGCTGCTGATCGCCGCACTCAACGCGTCCGCGGTCACCGACCGTGACCTCGGGCGGGCGGTCGGGTCCAGTGCACCCGTGCTGATCGTCCTCGGCGCTCTGCTCCTCGGTGGGATTTCCGGATCCTTGCTCCGGATCGAGGACCGGCTCGAGACGCTGGGCGCGACGCTGCAGCGGCGGCTCGACCGTGGCAGTGCGGGCGGTGAGCGGGCCCGGTTCGTCGAGGGCTTCGTCAGCTCGTCGCTGGTGTTCTGCATCGGGCCGCTCACCGTGCTCGGCTCCCTGTCCGACGGCCTCGGACGCGGCATCGACGAGCTGGCGCTGAAGTCGACGCTGGACGGGTTCGCGGCGGTCGCGTTCGCCGCCTCCCTCGGCTGGGGGGTGGCCGCCTCGGCGCTCGCCGTCGCAGCGGTGCAAGGGTCGCTGACCGCGCTCGGCGCCGTGCTCGGCGGTTTCGTCCCCGACCCTCATCTGACGGCACTGACCGCCACCGGCGGCCTGCTTCTCGTCGGCGTGGCGATGCGGCTGCTGCGCCTGCGCCCCGTCGCCGTCGGCGACCTGCTGCCGGCGCTCGTCGTGGCGCCGTTGCTGGTCGAGCTCGTGGCGCGTCTGCGGTAGGCGGCGCCGACGAGCCACCGGCGCCACGGGCAAGCATCGACACGTGGGGCGGCGCTAGTCCCCCGTCCGCCGCCGCCGGACGGACCTCGGCGTCGCCGCCGCAGGACGGGACCGCCCTCGACGGACCTAGACGTCGCCGCCGAGATAGGCCGCCTTCACGCTCTCGTCACGGGAGAGCTCCTCGCCGCTGCCCTCGCGGACGATCTGCCCGGTCTCGAGGATGTACGCGCGTTCGGCCACCTTGAGCGCCTGCGCGGCGTTCTGCTCCACCAGCAGGATCGTCGTGCCCTGGGCGTTGATCTCCCGGATGATCGAGAAGATCTGCTGGATGAGCTGCGGCGCGAGACCCATCGAGGGCTCATCGAGGAGCAGCAGGCGCGGCTTGGACATCAGTGCCCGACCGATGGCGAGCATCTGCTGCTCGCCACCGGACATCGTGCCGGCTGCCTGCTTCGTGCGCTCCTTCAGCCGCGGGAACAGGCTGAAGACCCGCTCGAAGGACTCCGCCTTGCCGCTGTCGTCCCGCTGGGCGTAGGCGCCCATCTCGAGGTTCTCCAGCACGCTCATGCCGGGAAAGATCCGTCGGCCCTCGGGCGACTGGCAGATGCCCATCGTGACGCGCTTGTGCGCCGGGACGTCGGTGATGTCCTCACCCTCGAAAAAGATCTTGCCGGCCCGGACGGGGCGCAGACCGGAGATCGTCTTCATCGTCGTGGTCTTGCCCGCGCCGTTCGCGCCGACCAGGGTCGCGACGGACCCCTCCCGCACCGAGAAGCCGATGTCGCGCAGGGCCTCGATGCGCCCGTAGTTGACCCAGAGGCCCTTCACGTCAAGAAGCATCGTCAACTCCGAGGTAGGCCGCGATGACGGCCGGGTTGTCGCGGATCTCCGCCGGCAAGCCCTCGGCGATCTTGCGCCCGAACTCCAGCACCACGATGCGGTCGGTTACCCCCATGACCAGGCGCATGTCGTGCTCGATCAGCAGGACCGTGTAGCCGCGGTCGCGGATGGTCCGGATGAGCTCCATGAGCTCGACCTTCTCCGCCGGGTTGAAGCCCGCGGCCGGCTCGTCCAGGCACAGCAGCGTCGGGTCGGTCGCGAGGGCGCGGGCGATCTCGAGGCGGCGCTGGTCGCCGTACGGGAGGTTGCGCGCCAGCACGTCGGCCCGCCGGTGCAGGTTCATGAAGCGCAGCAGCTCCATGGCCTTGCCGTGACCCTCCGCCTCCTCACGGCGGTGCCTCGGCAGCCGGAACAACGCGTTCAGCACACCCGTGCGGTGGTTGGCGTCCGCGCCGACGAGGACGTTCTCCAGCGCGGTCATGTTGCCGAACAGCCGGATGTTCTGGAAGGTGCGCGCGATCCCGAGCCGGGTGATCTCGTGGCGTTTGCGCCGCCCGAGCGGGTCGCCGTCGAAGCGCACCGTGCCGGACGTCGGCTGGTAGACCCCCGTCAGAACGTTGAAGCAGGTCGTCTTGCCCGCGCCGTTCGGCCCGATGAGGCCGAGGATCTCACCCTTGCGGATGCCGAAGCTGACGTCGTTGAGCGCGACGACGCCACCGAAGCGCAGGGTGACCGAGTCCAGCTCGAGCAACGACTGACCGGTGTGCGACGTGACGGCGGTCGCACCGCCGCTGGCCGTCTCAGGCACGTGCGGCTCCTTCCTCGAGCGCGTGCAGCCGGTCGTCGGCCTGCTTGGCGCGGATGCTTCGGCGTGGCGGGATGAGACCGGACGGACGGTAGTTCGCCAGGAGCAGGAGCAGCAGGCCGAACACGAGGACGCGGTACTCCGAGAACCCGCGGAACCGCTCCGGGAGGTAGGCAACGACGATGGCACCGAGGATGACGCCCCAACGGTTGCCCGGTCCGCCCACGACGACGGCTGCAAGGAACAGGATCGAGAGCAGCAGCGGGAAGGACTCCGGGTTGATGAAGCCCTGCTTGGTGGCGAACAGCGCACCCGACAGGCCACCGACGAAGGCGCCGATCGCGAAGGCGAGCAGCTTGAACCGGAAGGTGGGCACGCCCATCAGCTCGGCGGCGTCCTCGTCCTCGCGCGTGGCTTCCCACGCCCGGCCGACGCGGCTGTTCTGCAGCATCTTGTCGGCGAGCAGGATCACGAGGATGACGGTCAGGGCCAGCCAGTAGTAGGGCACCTGGTCGAGCACGCCGAACTTCAGCAACGTCGTCGTGTCGTCGAGGTCGATGACCGCGACAGGACCGTCCCAGCTCAGCCGCGGGATCGTGGCGATCTCCACGCTCGGCGGACGGGGGACGTTGCTGATGCCTGCCGCGGCGCCGAGCCACCCTGAGTTCACCGCGGTCAGCCGGATGATCTCACCGAAGCCCAGCGTCACGATCGCCAGGTAGTCGCCGCGGACCCGCAGCGTGGGCGCGCCGAGGATGAGCCCCGACACGGTGGAGAGAATCACCGCCAGCGGAAGCAGCAGCAGGAACGGCAGCTTGCCGTGGAGCGACCCGAACACGGCGACCGTGTAGGCGCCGACGGCGAAGAAGCCGACGTAGCCGAGGTCGAGCAGCCCGGCGTAGCCGAGGACCACGTTGAGCCCGAGGGCGACGAGAACGTAGGCCGCGACGGTGAACAGCACCGCGGCGAAGTCGCTGCCCGGGGTCACCACGATCGGCGGGTTGAGCAGTGGCAGCAGGTAGAGGAACACCACGAGAACGGCCATGAGGCCGAGCTTCACCGGACGCGGCAGGCCGTCGAGGAAGGCGTCGGGCGCCTCGCGCCACGACCGATTGCCGCCCGCGGGGGCCCCCGAGGGGGCCGACGCGATCGCGGTGCCGCCGACCTCGTGCTGGTTGTTCTGTGTCTCGGTCATGCGCGTGCCTTTCCGAGGGACTCCCCGAGCAGTCCTGTCGGGCGGAACAGCAGGATGACGACCAGGAGAACGAAGGCGACGACGTCACGCCACTGGGTGCCGATGAGGGCCGACCCGTAGTTCTCCGCCAGTCCGAGGACGAAGCCACCGAGCAGCGCACCGCGGACGTTGCCGATGCCGCCGAGGACGGCGGCGGTGAACGCCTTCACCCCCAGCAGGAAGCCGGCGTTCCACCGGGTGACCCCGAACTTCATGAGGTAGAGGAGTGCTGCCGCGCCGGCGAGCACCCCTCCGATGAGGAACGTCGCCTGGACCACCCGGTCCTTGTTGACGCCCATCAGCGCGGCTGCTTCCTGGTCCTGGGCGACGGCCCGGATGCCTCGGCCGAGCCGAGAGCGCGAGATGAGTTGGTCGAGGCCGACCATCATGACGACGGCGGAGACCAGGATGATCACGTCGATGTTGCTGAAGGTGTATCCACCGACCGTGAACAAGCCCTCGGTCTTGACCGGGTTGGGGAACCTCGTGTTGTCACGCGCGTTGCGGACGTAGGCGTCCAGGGGCTCGCGCAGCCCGACCCAGCGGGCGATGTTGTCACGCAGGCCCATCAGCTCGGCAAGGACGAAGGAGGCACCGATGGCGCTGATCAAAGCGATGAGTTTGGGCGCGTCCATCCGCCGGAGCCGACGGTAGGCCACGCGCTCCACGACGAGTGCTGTCGCCCCGCTGAAGACCATGGCGGCCGCGAGGGCAAGGAGGAGGTAACCCACGGTCGGGCCGGCGCCGCCGCCGCGCGTGGCGCCGACGGCGGTGAGTACCCAGACGGCCGCGAACGTGCCGTACATGAAGACCTCGGAGTGCGCGAAGTTAATCAGCTGCAGCACGCCGTAGACCAGGGTGTAGCCGAGCGCCACGAGGGCGTAGACGGCTCCGAGGACGAGCGCCGTCGCGGTGAGCTCGGCGAAGTTGGCGACAAGGTAGGACATGGCCGCTCCAGGCATCCGGCGCAGGACGTGCCCGGGGGAAGACCCCCGGGTACGTCCCGCTCAGTCGGTCGTGGTGCTGGTACCGGCGACCTACTTGACTTCCTGGTCCGGCATGATCTTGCCGCCCTCGACCTTGTAGGCCCAGACGCTGACCTCGGCCGGCTCGCCCTTCTCGTCGAACTCGATGGTCTTCGTGACGCCCGGCTTGTTGTAGGCCTTGACGTAACCGAGGATGTCCTCTCGGCTGGTCTTGCCCTCCTTGATGGCGTCGAGGAGGACCTTCGCCGCGTCGTAGCCCTCAGCCGAGTACGTCGCCGGCTCGGAGTTGAACGCCGCCTGGTAGTCCTGCGCGAAGGTACCGCTGGCCTGGTCCGGCGGCAGGCACGGGCACGTGATGATCGTCCCCTCCGTGGCCTCCTCGCCGCCCGCCGTGATGTAGCCCTCGTCCTTGACGCCGTCGGCCACCACGAACCTCGCCTTGACGTTGCCCTCGCGCAACTGCTTCACCAGCAGGCCCGCCTCGGCGTAGTAGCCGCCGAAGAACACGGCGTCGGCCTTGGAGGAGCGGATCGCGGTCACCGTCGCGGAGAAGTCGGTCTGCTTCTGCTGGATGGTGTCCTTGCCCTTGACCGCACCACCGAGGTCCTCACGGACGATGTCGGCAAGACCCTTGCCGTACTCCGACGCGTCGTCGACGACGAAGACGCTCTTGGCCTTGAGCACGTCCTTGATGTACTTCGCGGCCGCCGGGCCCTGCGAGGCGTCGTTGCCGAGCACGCGGAAGAAGGTCTTCCAGCCGTTCTCGGCGAGGGCCGGGTTGGTGGCCGACGGGGTGATGTGGACGAGGCCGGCCTCCGCGAAGATCGGGTTGGCGGCCTTGGACTCACCGGAGAACGCGGGTCCGACCAGGCCCACGACGTCCTTCTCGGTGATGGCCTTGCTGGCCAGACCGGGCGCCTGCGCCGGGTCTCCCTGGGAGTCGTACTCCTTGAGGTTCACCTTGCAGTTGGCGTTGTCCTTGTTGTGCTGGTCGATGGCCAGCTGGACGCCGTTCTTGATGTTCTTGCCGAGGTTGGCGGCGTCACCGGTGAGGGCGCCGAAGAAGCCGATGGCGAGGTTGCACTTCTTGCCCCCGCCGCCGCTACCGGCCTGGTCATCGGTGGTGTTGCCACCGGTCGTGCCGCCACAGGCGCTGAGCACCAGCGCGGCAGCCACGAACGGCGAGGCCGTCTTGACGAACGAGCGCACGAATCCTCCTGGACACATGGTGGATGCCCCAGTGCGCTGGGCAACACGTGGCATCGGCACGCCTCGTTGGGTGCCGTGGGGAACAGTACGGCCTTCGGGGAGGCACAGCGCAACGCAACCCCGTCACCGTCACCGTGTCGTGATGTTTGACCCCGCATCGTCGCCCGGTCGTGCCGCTTTTGTGACGGAGTGTCGGGCGAGCGCGCCACGCCGACGGATCGTTTGCCACCCGTGACCGCCTCTCGCCGTACCCCGCTGCCAGGATGAGCCCGGCAACGACGCCACCAGACCCGGAAGGAGCACCCCACGATGCTTCGCAGAGGTTCACGCCGTACGGCGATGTGCGCGCTCGTCGCGGCGGTCGGCCTCGTCCTCGGCGGCTGCGGCGGCGGAGGCGAGGAAGGCACGACGAAGGCCGAGACCAAGTCCGGCGGGTGAGGTGAACCTGGTGAAGGCAGGCATGCTCACCGTGTGCACGCACCTGCCCTACCCGCCGTTCCAGTCCGAGAAGGACGGCGACTACGTCGGCTTCGACGTCGACCTCATGCACCTGGTCGCCAAGGAGCTCAAGCTCGAGCAGGACATCATCGACACGCCGTTCGAGACGATCAAGACCGGTGCCGACCTCAACGCCGGCAAGTGCGACGTCGCAGCCGCGGGCATGACGATCACCGACGAGCGCAAGGCCAACCTCGACTTCTCCGACCCCTACTTCGACGCCGCCCAGGCCCTCATGGCGAAGAAGGGTGCTGCCATCACCTCGCTCGAGGGCGCCAAGGGCAAGAAGATCGGCTCGCAGTCGGGCACGACCGGTGAGGACTACGTGCGCAAGGCCGGGCTCGACCCGACGTCCTACGAGACGTCTGAGGCGGAGCTCACCGCACTCAAGAGCGGCCAGGTCGACGTCATCGTCCAGGACCTCCCGGTCGTCAGCGAGTGGCTCAAGGACCCGGCCAACAAGGATTACGAGGTCGTCGCCAACCTCGACACCGGCGAGCAGTACGGCTTCGCCGTGAAGAAGAACGGCAACCCGGAGCTGCTCAAGACCATCAACGAGGTGCTCAAGAGGGCCAAGCAGGACGGCACCTACGACAAGCTCTACCAGAAGTGGATCGGCCAGAAGCCGGCTAGCTGATCCGGCGTCGCTGACCGATGGACGCAGGAGGGCGCGGCATCGCGGCGCCCTCCTCGCTGGAAGGGACGACATGGCTTCGACCACGGCACCCACCCGCGGGTTGTCGCGCCGGCAGCGGCGACAGGCTTCCCTGGGCGTGCAGTACGCCGTCTTCGTCCTGGCGCTGCTCGCCGCGGCGCTGGTCGCCGACTGGGACGCCATCCTGGAGAACTTCGCCCGGGTGCCGATCGCCCGGGACATGTTCCCGGAGATCCTCACCATCGCGCTGAAGAACACGGTGGTTTACACGCTCGCCGGCTTCACGTTCGGCCTCGTGCTCGGTCTGGTCCTGGCCCTCATGCGTCTGTCCTCGGTGGCGCCCTACCGCTGGGTCGCCACGCTGTACGTCGAGATCTTCCGCGGACTGCCGGCCCTGCTCATCTTCATCCTCGTCGGTGTCGGCGTGCCGCTGGCCTTCCCCGGAGCCGTGGTCCCCGGGGGTCGGGTCGGCCAGGTTCCGCTCGCGCTCGGTCTCGTCGCCGCGGCCTACATGTTGGAGACGTTCCGGGCGGGCATCCAGGCGGTCCCGAAGGGACAGGTCGAGGCCGCCAGGTCGCTGGGCATGTCGCACACCCGCGCCATGATCTCGATCGTCATCCCGCAAGCTTTCCGCATCATCATCCCGCCGCTGACGAACGAGCTCGTCCTGCTGTTCAAGGACTCCTCGCTCGTCTTCGCGCTCGGCGTCACGCTCCAGGAGAAGGAGCTGACGAAGTTCGGCCGCGACCTGGCCGGGACGAAGGCCAACGTCACACCGATCGTGCTCGCCCGCCTGTGCTACCTGATCATCACGATTCCGCTCGGACACCTCGCGCGCCGGCTCGAGGCGCGCAACGCGAAGGCCCGGTGAGTTCGGTGGCAACCGCCTCCGCCACGACCGCGACCGCACGGCACGGCGCCGCGATCGACGTCCAGGAGCTGCACAAGTACTTCGGCGAGAACCAGGTCCTGTGCGGCATCGACTTCCACGTCGACCACGGCGAGGTCGTCTGTGTCATCGGCCCGTCCGGGTCGGGCAAGTCGACGCTGCTGCGCTGCATCAACCTGCTCGAGCAGCCCACGTCGGGACGCATCGCCGTCGGCGGCGTGGAGGTCACCGACGCCGAGGTCGACATCGACGCGGTGCGCCGACGGATCGGCATGGTCTTCCAGCAGTTCAACCTGTTCCCGCACCTCACGGTGCTGGGCAACCTCACCATCGCGCAGCGACGGGTCCTCAAGCGTGACAAGGCGGAGGCCGAAGCCGTCGCCCTGCGCAACCTAGAGCGGGTTGGACTCGCCGCGCGCCGGGACGCCTACCCTGCACAACTGTCCGGCGGCCAGCAGCAGCGCGTCGCGATCGCGCGGTCGCTGTCGATGGACCCGGACCTGATGCTCTTCGACGAGCCGACGTCGGCGCTGGACCCCGAGCTGGTCGGTGACGTCCTCGGCGTCATGCGTGACCTCGCCACCGAGGGCATGACCATGATGGTCGTGACGCACGAGATGAGCTTCGCGCGCGAGGTCGCCAACCGCGTCGTCTTCATGGACGGTGGCGTCATCGTCGAGCAAGGCGACCCGGAGCGGGTGATCGGGAACCCGCAGGAGCCGCGCACGCGGACATTCTTGTCGCGCGTGCTCGACCCGGCCGCCGCACGGGTCGGCGAGGTGCCCGATCCCGCGGGCCCTGTGGTCACCGGCGGCACGGACGTGGCCGACCCCGCCTCACCGCTGCACGGTAAGCGCTTCTAGCGGGCTGTCCCGCGCCGTCAGGCCTTCGGACCGCTGTCGACGACGGTCTTGGCCACTTCCCGCATGGTGAGGCGCCGGTCCATCGAGGTCTTCTGGATCCAGCGGAAGGCCTCAGGCTCGCTCATCCCGAACCGCGACTGGAGCACCGACTTCGCGCGCTCGACGAGCTTGCGGGTCTCGAGCCGGTCACTGAGGTCGGCGACCTCGGCCTCGAGCGCGGTGATCTCAGCGTAGCGCGAGACCGCCATCTCGACGGCCGGCAGCAGGTCGGTCACCGAGAACGGCTTGACGAGGTAGGCCATCGCGCCGGCGTCGCGGGCGCGCTCGACGAGGTCCCGCTGGGAGAACGCGGTGAGGATGACGACGGGGGCGAGGCGAGCCTCCGCGATCCGCTCCGCTGCCGAGATGCCGTCGAGGACGGGCATCTTGACGTCGAGCACGACGAGATCGGGCCGCAGCGCCTCCACCAGCGCGACGGCGCGCTCGCCGTCCCCGGCCTCCCCTACGACGGAGTAGCCCTCTTCCTCGAGCATCTCCTTGAGGTCCAGGCGGATGAGCGCCTCGTCCTCCGCGATGACGACACGTCGCGGCGGCTGGTCCGTCACGGTTCGACCTCCGTCGGCAGGCTGGGGTGTCGGTGCGCCAGCCTAGTGATCGGTCGGACCCGCGCCGGACGCTAGGCTGTCGTCGTACGCCGGGTTGATGGAATCGGTAGACATGGCGCTCTCAAAAAGCGCTGCTCGAAAGGGCGTGCGGGTTCGAGTCCCGCACCCGGCACCCTCCGGTGGGCGGTCAGGACGCGAGGTCCGGACTGCCGGTAGCCACCGCGCCGGCGCCCTCTGCCGGCGGCTCCATGGTGTAGGCAGGCGCCGCGCCCTCGACCGCGTGACCCATGCGGTGCACACGCATGGCGTTGGTCGAGCCGGGAATCCCGGGCGGGCTGCCGGCGACGATGACGACGACATCGTCGGGCTGACAGCGGCCCAGCTCGAGCAGGGCGCGGTCGACCTGACGGACCATGTCGTCGGTGTGGTGCACGAACGCCACCAGGAACGTCTCGGTCCCCCACGTCAGGGACAGCTGCGAGCGCGTTGCGGCTTCAGGCGTGAAGGCCAGCAGCGGGATCGCGGATCGCAGCCGTGACATGCGCCGCGCGGAGTCTCCGCTCTGAGTGAATGCGACGAGGTACTTGGCACCCAGGAGGTCGCCGACCTCCGCGGCGGCGCGGGTGATGGCCCCGCCCTGGGTGTGCGGACGGGTCCGCATCGGGTGGATCTCGTGCAGCGCGTTGTCCTCGACGTTCTCGATGATCCGGGCCATGGTGGCCACCGCCGTGATGGGGTGCGCCCCGACGCTGGTCTCCCCGGAGAGCATGAGCGCATCGGCGCCGTCGAGAACCGCGTTGGCGCAGTCGGAGGTTTCGGCGCGGGTCGGCCGCGAGGCACTGATCATCGAGTCGAGCATCTGCGTGGCCACGATGACGGGCTTGGCGTTCTGGCGGGCCATGGCGACAGCGCGCTTCTGGACCAGCGGCACCTCCTCGAGCGGCAGCTCGACCCCGAGGTCCCCGCGGGCCACCATGATGCCGTCGAAGGCGTGGACGATCTCGGCGAGGTGCTCGACCGCCTGAGGCTTCTCGATCTTGGCCAGGACAGGGATGCGCACGCCCTCCTCGTCCATGATCCGATGAACGTCCTCGATGTCCTTCGCGTTGCGGACGAAGGACAGCGCGATCATGTCGGCGCGCAGGTGCAGCGCCCAGCGCAGGTCTTCGATGTCCTTGTCACTGAGCGCCGGAACGCTGACGGCCACGCCGGGCAGGTTGAGGCCCTTGGCGTCGGAGACGACCCCACCCTCGACGACGCGCGTGACCACGCGGGGTCCGTCGACGGTGACCACCGTGAGGTTGATCCGGCCGTCGTCGACGAGAATCGTGTCACCCGGGCTGACGTCGCCCGGCAGCCCCGAGTAGGTGGTCGAGACGAGCTGCCGGTCGCCGGGCACGTCCTCGGTCGTGATGGTGAACTCGTCACCACGCTCGAGCAGGACCGGCCCCTCGGCGAACTTACCGAGGCGGATCTTGGGGCCCTGCAGGTCGACCAGCACGCCGACCCCACGCCCGGACTCGTCCGAAGCCCGCCGCACGCGGGCGTAGACCTCCTCGTGGTCGGCGTGGGAGCCGTGACTGAGGTTGAGGCGGGCGACGTCCATCCCCGCATCGACGAGGGCGCGGACCTGCTCGGCAGAGGCAGTGGCCGGACCCATGGTGCAGACGATCTTTGCGCGGCGCATGTGTCGAGGGTAGTGAATCTCGGCGTGATCGCACGAAATCACCTGGGCTGCGGTCCACCCTCCGGACACCAGCGCAGGTCCCGTCGGAGGCCGTGCGCCGCGGCGCCGGTGTGCCGCCGTTACGACGCTCCACGCGTCTCAATTGAGTTCTTGCGCGATTTAGTCACGCTCTTACGACGAACGCGCGGTCACCGTAGCGTGCGTTGCCCGCAGTCCACCCCGAGGTCCAGCGTGTGTCCGACCCGCCCGAGATGGCGAGTCATGATCGATACCTCCGCCGGCCCACGTCCGGCGCCCACACCTTCCGCACGTCGGCGAAGGACGGCCGGCGTGACGCGCTTGTCGTGACGGGGCTCACCGGGCTCGCTGCGCCGTGGGCCGCCGGGCCGGCGGCCGCGGACGCCACGGCCGTCACCGTCGCCGGCAGCCCGACATCCCTCACGACCGGCCGGGGCGCCACCGTGGCGTTCCTCGAGCACGAGGCCGAGAACGCTGTCACCAACGGCACGGTCCTGGCCGAGAGCTTCAAGGCCAACACCCTGGCCGGTGAGGCCTCCGGGCGCCGGGCCGTGCAGATCGGCGCCGGTCAGTACGTCGGCTTCACGCTGTCCGCACCGGCGAACTCCATCGTCGTGCGGGCGTCCGTGCCCGACGGCGCCAACGGCGACCTCGTGGTGTCGGCTCCGGGCTTGTCGGCCCGCAACCTCGCGGTGACGTCGAAGTACGGCTGGTACTACGGGTCCTACCCGTTCACCAACACGCCGAGCAGCGTCAACCCGCACCACTTCTACGACGAGAGCCGCATGCTGTTCGGGCACGACGCTTCCGGCGGGCACCGTCGTCCGCGTCGCCGCCGGCAGCGGCACGCCGACGTACACCGTCGACCTCGCCGACTTCGAGCAGGTCGCGGCGCCGATCGCGCGCCCCGTCGACTCGCTGTCCGTGGTCGACTACGGCGCCGACCCGACCGGTGCGGCGGACTCCTCCAACGCCTTCGACGCCGCGGTGGCAGCGGGTCGCAGCCAGGGTCGAGTGGTGTGGATCCCGCAGGGACCTTCACGATCACGCGGCACATCACCGTCGACAACGTCACCCTGCGCGGAGCGGGGCCGTGGTATTCCGTGCTGCACGGCAACCGGGTGGGCGTCTACGGCAACTACGCCCCCAACGTCGGCCGCAACGTGCAGCTGCACGACTTCGCCATCATCGGCGAGGTCCGGGAGCGCAACGACTCGGACCAGGTCAACGCCGTCGGCGCGGCGATGACGAACTCCGCCATCTCCAACATCTGGACGCAGCACGTCGAGGTCGGCATGTGGATGGACGGGCCGTTCGACAACCTGCAGGCACGCAATCTGCGCATCCTGGACACGACCGCGGACGGGTGAACTTCCACAACGGCGTCACCAACTCCTCAGTCACCAACAGTTTCCTGCGCAACAGCGGCGACGACGGCCTTGCGATGTGGGCGGAGGTCAACCAGGAGGTCCGCAACTCCTTCACGAACAACACGGTGATCCTGCCGATCCTGGCGAACAACAGCACGATCTACGGCGGCCAAGACATCACCGTGTCCGGCAACGTCGTCTCGGACACTCTGGGACGCCTGCACGTCCTGACCGACGCCCGCGACGGCCCAGGGCGGCGGCCCGCATTTCGCCAACCAGCTCAGCGCCCGCCCGGTGGCGGGCACCTTCACGGTGGCGAACAACACGACGCTGCGGGCCGGCAACATGGACCCGAACTCGCAGTTCGGCGTCGGGGCCATCTGGTTCGACGCCCGTGACGGCGCGATGACGAACACCATCAACGTCACCAATTTCAACGTCTACGACAGCCCCTACGAGGCGATCCAGTTCATGAACCAGTCTCCGGCCTGAACTTCGACGGGGTCAACGTCAAGGCACGGGAACCTTCGTCCTGCAGCTACAGGGCCAGGGCGGTGCGTCGTTCCGCAACGTCGTCGCGACGAATGTCGGCGGACCGGGCATCTACAACTGCCAGGGCAGCGCCGCCTTCGCGATCCGGGACCTCGGGGGCAACTCCGGTAAGCCCGACGCCGACCGCCACCGCGACGTCGCCCTCGACCGAGCCGTCGGTCAACATCGCCCGCGGCCGGCCGGTCACCGCGACCAGCGTGAACGGCTCGTACGTCGTGGGCAACGCGGTCGACGCCAGCCAGGCGTCGTACTGGGAGAGCCTCAACGGCTCCTTCCCGCAGTCGCTCACCGTGGACCTCGGCGGCTCCGCCCGCGTCGGCCGCGCTGTCCTGAAGCTCCCAACCGGCTGGGGTGCCCGCACCCAGACCCTGTCGGTGCTCGGCAGCACCGACGGGACGACCTGGTCGACCCTGTCCGGCTCGGCGGCGCGGACCTTTGACCCCAACAGCGCCAACACGGTGTCCGTCGCGCTGCCGGGCACGAGCGTCCGCTACCTCCGCATCACGGTCACCGCGAACCACCGGCTGGAACGCCGCGCAGGTCTCGGAGCTCGAGGTCTACCCGGCCGGTGAGCAGCACGACGACGACCCCCACACCGACGGCGACGGACGACGACCCCCACACCGACGGCGACGACCACGACCCGCACCGCGACACCGACCGCCACGACCAACCCGTCGGTCGACCAGGCGCGGGGCAAGCTCGTCACGGTCAGCAGCGTGGGCGACGTGTACGGCGGGGGCAACCCCACCGACGGCAACGCGACTACGTACTGGGAGAGCGCCGCGAACGCCTTCCCGGCGACGGCCACCGTTGACTTCGGCACGGCGGTCCCCAGCCTGGCCACGGTGACGCTTCGCCTGCCACCGTCGACGGCTTGGGCCGCTCGCAGCGAGACGCTGTCGATCCTGACGAGCACCGACGGGTCGAGCTGGACGACGGTCACGGCGTCCGCGGGCCACCGGTTCGACCCCGCGACGGGCAACGTGGTGAGCATCCCGATCGCGGCGACGACCGCGCGCTACATCCGGGTGAGCATCACCGGGAACACCGGATGGGGAGCCGGCCAGCTCTCGGAGCTGGAGGTCTACCAGGGCTGACCGGCCGGCGGGCCACCCCGCCGCGCCGAACGCAGGACGGGCGAGGAGACACGTGCTCCCTCGCCCGCCCGTCCTGTCCTGCTCGGGGCCTACCGTGCTGGGATTCCGCTAGACCAACAGGATCGCTGCTAGACCAGAAGCGGCCGGGCGGTGGGCGGGATCGGCGCGGGGAGCTCGGTGTCGCCCTGCAGCCAGGCGTCGACGGCGGCGGCACAGGCCCGACCCTCCGCGATGGCCCACACGATGAGGGACTGGCCCCGACCCGCGTCCCCCGCGACGAAGACACCGGGCACGCTGGTCATCCAGGAGCCGTCCCGCTTCACCGCCCCGCGCGCGTCCAGCTCGGCGCCCAGCTGGTCGACGAACCCTTCCCGCTGCGGGCCCAGGAAGCCCATCGCGAGCAGGACCAGCTCCGCCGCCAGCTCGACCTCGGTGCCCTCGCGCGGCACGAAGCGACCGTCCTTCATCTCCACCTGGACGAGCCGCAGAGCACGGACGCGGCCGTCGTCGTCCCCGACGAACTCCGTCGTGCTCATGGAGTAGAGCCGTTCGCCGCCCTCCTCGTGGGCGCTGGAGGTCCGAAGAATCATCGGGTACGTCGGCCATGGCTGCGCCTCGTCCCGGGCCTGCGGCGGCTGAGGCAGAATCTCCAGCTGCCTCACGGAGGCGGCGCCTTGACGGTGCGCCGTGCCGACGCAGTCGGCACCCGTGTCGCCGCCACCGATGACGACGACGTTGCGCCCGGCAGCGCTGATCGCCGGCTCCGCGACGTCGCCTTCCTGCACGCGGTTCGCGAGCGGGAGGTAATCCATCGCCTGGTGCACACCGTCGAGCTCGCGACCGGGGACCGGGAGGTCGCGCGCGACGGTCGCGCCGACGGCGACCACGACGGCGTCGAACCGCTTGCGCAGCTCGTCGGCGGTGAGGTCCGCGCCGATGTCGACGCCGGTGCGGAACTGCGTCCCCTCGGCGGCCATCTGCTCGAGCCGCCGGTCGAGATGGCGCTTCTCCATCTTGAACTCGGGGATTCCGTAGCGGAGCAGGCCCCCGATGCGGTCGGCGCGCTCGTACACGACGACCGTGTGTCCGGCCCGGGTCAGCTGCTGCGCCGCGGCAAGACCGGCCGGGCCGGAGCCCACGACCGCGACGGTGCGCCCGGTGAGCCGCGCCGGCGGTTGCGGCCGGACCCATCCTTCGGCGAAGGCCCGGTCGGCGATCGACACCTCGACCTGCTTGATCGTCACGGGGTCCGCGCCGATACCGAGAACGCACGCCGCCTCGCACGGCGCAGGACACAGCCGCCCGGTGAACTCCGGGAAGTTGTTCGTCGCGTGCAGGCGCTCGATGGCGTCGTGCCAGTCGTCGCGCCAGGACAGGTCATTCCACTCGGGGATGAGGTTCCCGAGTGGGCAGCCGTTGTGGCAGAACGGGATGCCGCAGTCCATGCACCGTCCGGCCTGCGCGCGGATCCGGTCGACGCCGAAGTCCTCGTAGACCTCTCGCCAGTCGCGGATGCGCACGTCGACGGGACGCCGCTTCGGTGTCTCCCGCGGGGTGGTCATAAAGCCTTTCGGGTCAGGCATTGACGGCCTCCATGATGGCGACGTCCGGGTCCAGGCCTGCCTCGATGGCTCGGGCCCGGGCGAGCAGGACGCGCTTGTAGTCGCGGGGAAGGATCTTGGTGAAGCGGGACACCGCGGCGTCCCAGTCGGCCAGCAGGCGGGCGGCCACGGCCGACCCGGTCTCCTCGCGGTGGCGGTTGACCAGCTCCCGCACGAGGGTCCGGTCCTCGGCGTCGAGCTCCTCGAGGTCGACCATCTCGGTGTTGACGCGCGCCCGGCGCAGGTCGAGCACGTAGGCCACCCCACCGGACATGCCGGCGGCGACGTTGCGTCCGGTGCGCCCGAGGATGACGACGGTGCCGCCGGTCATGTACTCACAGGCGTGGTCGCCGACTCCCTCGACCACGGCCGTCGCGCCGCTGTTGCGGACGCAGAACCGCTCCCCCACGACGCCGCGGAGGAACAGCTCGCCGGCGGTCGCGCCGTACCCGATCACGTTGCCCGCCACGACGTTGTGCTCGGCGGCGAACGGCGCGCCGGCGTCCGGGCGTACGACGACCCGGCCACCGGACAGGCCCTTGCCGACGTAGTCGTTGGCGTCGCCGACGAGGCGCAGCGTGATCCCGCGGGGCAGGAAGGCGCCGAAGGACTGCCCGGCGGAGCCGGTGAAGCTGACGTCGATGGTGCCCTCCGGCAGACCGGCGCCGCCGTAGCGCTTGGTGACCTCGTGGCCGAGCATCGTCCCGACGGTGCGGTTGACGTTGCGCACGGGCAGCGCGATCCGCACCGGCTCGCCGCGCTCGAGGGCGTCCTCGGACAGCGCGATGAGCTCGTGGTCCAGCGCCTTGTCCAGCGCGTGGTCCTGCGTCGTGACCGCGTGCAGCGGCGTGCCCTCGGGCAGGTCCGGCACGTGCAGGACGGGGGTGAGGTCGAGCCCACTGGCCTTCCAGTGGTCGATTGCACGGCGGGTGTCGAGGACCTCGGCGTGCCCGACCGCCTCGTCCAGGCTGCGGAAGCCCAGCGCGGCGAGGTGCTCGCGCACCTCCTCGGCCACGAACTCGAAGAAGTTGACGACGAACTCCGGGCTGCCGGTGAAGCGCTTGCGCAGCTCGGGATTCTGCGTCGCGACACCCACGGGGCAGGTGTCGAGGTGGCAGACGCGCATCATGATGCAGCCGCTGACCACCAGCGGCGCGGTGGCGAAGCCGTACTCCTCCGCGCCCAGCAGCGCGGCGATCATCACGTCGCGACCGGTCTTCATCTGCCCGTCGGTCTGGACGACGATGCGGTCTCGCAGCCCGTTGAGCAGCAGCGTCTGCTGCGTCTCGGCCAGGCCCAGCTCCCACGGCGAGCCGGCGTGCTTCAGCGAGGTCAGGGGTGCCGCACCCGTGCCGCCGTCGTGCCCGGAGATGAGGACGACGTCGGCGTAGGCCTTGCTCACCCCGGCCGCGACCGTGCCGACGCCCACCTCGGCGACCAGCTTGACGTTGATCCGGGCGTCGCTGTTGGCGTTCTTCAGGTCGTGGATGAGCTGCTTGAGGTCCTCGATCGAGTAGATGTCGTGGTGCGGGGGCGGGCTGATCAGCCCGACGCCCGGCGTCGAGTGCCGGGTCCGCGCCACCCACGGGTAGACCTTGGCGCCGGGCAGCTGGCCGCCCTCGCCGGGCTTGGCGCCCTGGGCCATCTTGATCTGGATGTCGTCGGCGTTGACCAGGTACTCGCTGGTGACGCCGAAGCGGCCGCTGGCCACCTGCTTGATCGAGGACCGGCGCAGGTCGCCGTTCGGGTCGGGCGTGAAGCGGTCGGGGTCCTCGCCGCCCTCACCGGTGTTCGACTTGCCGCCCAGGCGGTTCATCGCGATGGCGAGGGTCTCGTGGACCTCCTGCGAGATCGAGCCGTAGCTCATCGCGCCGGTCTGGAACCGCTTGACGATCTCGCTGACCGGCTCGACCTCCTCCAGGGGCACCGGCGGGCGCACGCCGGTCCTGATGTCGAACAGCCCGCGGAGGGTGGCTGACTCCCGCGACAGCCCGTCCACGGTCTCCGTGTACCTCTGGAAGACCTCGTACTGCCGCGAGCGGGTGGCGTGCTGGAGCAGGAACACCGTCTCGGGGTTGAACAGGTGCACCTCGCCCTCGCGGCGCCACTGGTACTCCCCGCCGGTCTCCAGCCGCCGGTGCGCGCGCTCGGTCGGGTTCTCCGGGTAGGCGCGGCGGTGGCGCATGGCCACCTCCTCGGCGAGGACGTTGATGCCGACGCCGCCCAGGGGGGCGGAGGTGCCGGTGAAGTACTCGTCGACCAGCTCCTGGGAGAGTCCGACCGCCTCGAAGATCTGCGCCATCGTGTACGAGCCGACGGTGCTGATGCCCATCTTGCTCATGACCTTCAGGACGCCCTTGCCCAGCGCCTTGACCATGTTGCGGACGGCCTGCGCGGGCTGGATGCCGGTGAGCATGCCGTCGCGGATGAGGTCCTCGATGGACTCGAAGGCCAGGTAGGGGTTGACCGCGGCCGCGCCGTAGCCGAGCAGCAGCGCGACGTGGTGCACCTCGCGGCAGTCGCCGGATTCGACGACCAGGCCGACCTCCATGCGGGTCCTCTGCCGCACGAGGTGGTGGTGGACGGCGGCGGTCATCAGCAGCGACGGGATGGGGGCGCGCTTCTCGTCGCAGTCCCGGTCGGACAGCACGATGATCCGGGCGCCCGCGGCGATCGCCTTGCTGACCTTGGTGCGCAGCTGCTCGACGGCCTCGGCCAGCGCCGTCCCGCCGCCGTTGACGTCGAAGTGGCCGGTGATCCGGACCGCGGCGTAGCCGGGCAGGTCGCCGTCGTCGTCGATGTGCAGGATCTTGGCCAGCTCGTCGTTGTCGATGACCGGGAAGGGCAGGAACAGCTGCCGGCAGGACGCCGGGGTGGCGTGCAGCAGGTTCTGTTCGGGACCGAAGGTGCGGCCCAGGCTGGTCACCAGCTCCTCGCGGATGGCGTCCAGCGGCGGGTTGGTCACCTGCGCGAACAGCTGCCCGAAGTAGTCGTAGAGCGGCCGGGAGCGGTCCGAGAGCGCCGCGACCGGGGTGTCGGTGCCCATCGAGCCGATCGGCTCGGCGCCCGAGGACGCCATCGGGGTGAGCAGGACGCGCAGGTCCTCCTCGGTGTAGCCGAACAGCTGCTGCCGGCGGACGACGGACTCGTGGCTGGACCGGGCGCGGCGGCGCTCGGGCAGCTGCGGCAGGTGCACCAGGCCGGCGTGCAGCCAGTCCTCGTAGGGGTGCTCGGCGGCCAGGGCGCCCTTGACCTCCTCGTCCCGCATGATCTTCCCGGCCGCGGTGTCGACGAGGAACATCCGGCCCGGCTGCAGCCGGCCCTTGGCGACGACCTCGGCGTCGGGGATCTCCAGGACGCCGACCTCGCTGGCCAGCACGACCAGGTCGTCCTTGGTGTGCCACCAGCGGCCCGGGCGCAGCCCGTTGCGGTCCAGGACGGCGCCGATGAGCGTGCCGTCGGTGAACGCGACCGCGGCCGGCCCGTCCCACGGCTCCATGATCGAGGAGTGGAACCGGTAGAAGGCCCGGCGGGCCGGGTCCATCTCGTCGTGGTTCTCCCACGCCTCCG
>JALYMU010000212.1 GCA_030773595.1 Actinomycetota bacterium
CCTACACCAGCGTCAAGGACCTCGTCAGCGCGATCGAAACGTTCATCGACGGCTGGAACGACCGCTGCGAACCCTTCGTCTGGACCAAGACCGCCGACGAGATCCTCAACAGAGCCAGGCCCCGCAACAAGACTTCAGACACGCAACACTAGGTAGGTGCTCATCGCCGGGTGACCGTAGAACCCGCACGTGCCGCCGCGAGCGGTTCTGCTTCGCGCTGCGCGCCCCGTGCAACACGCCGGCGCCGGCCAGGTGGCCGTGTTCGATGATCCCGTCCTCGAGGTAGTCGTCGTCCCCGTGCCACGCCTCCCGGTCACACCAGCGGGGGCAGTGGGCTAGGGCATCGCCCTTCGACCAGCTGGTCGAGTACGCCCAGCAGCTCCGAGCCGACCTCACCAAGGCTGCTCGCCTGATCCAGGGCGGCCGAGGGGCCGCAGGGCGGCGCCAGGGCGGGGAGCGGCCCCCGCGCAGGCAGCCGAGAGCGCCTGACACCACGAACGCCCCGCAGCGAGGTCCCTGTGCCCCTCTGCGGGGCGTTCGTGCGTCAGGTGCCTGGAGATGCTCCTCGCAGAGCCCATCTCCAGGGCCGACTGCCCGCCGACGGCCGATCTTGCTAACGCCTTGCTAACGGACCTGTTAGCACTGGCTCGGACCAGATGAGACGACGGGCCAACGCGCGAGGCAGAAACCGCAGGTCAGAGTCACCGCACCGGACTCGGCAGTACGTCCCATGACGGTCCCAAGGGGTGTTCAACTCCCCCCTCGCGCACTTCGGCATCGGCTCCGGGTTCGCCGGCAAGCCGTCGCGGGCGCCGGGGCCGGCAGCGGCGACCGTTGTCCGGTGGCCATCCCGCCGGCCGCCCGCGGCCGTGTCCGCCCATTGGGCCTGAGTCTGTCAAAACCCCGGTCTGCTGGTCATCGACCCCCGACGGGCGACCGCCCTTGTGTCAGGTACGCCGAATCAGTTGCTCCTGCTGGTCGTCGGATCTCGCGGGCACTCTCGCCCCGCGGGACGTGGTCCTGAGCTCGGTGGCACAGGCGGTGCTGCGCGAGGCGACGACGTCGGTGGCCGTCGTACCCGCTCCCGGGGCCTGCGAGCGCGCCAGCGCGTCGTCGTCGTGCGCTACCCGAAGATGTCTTCGGCCGGGCGCCAGGTGTCGTCGGAGTCCCTGCGCGCCATGACCCTTCCCGGCGCCTGGAGAGCGACGTGCACCGACTCATCCGACGGCGGGGTCGGTCTGTCCACCTTCTTCGAGATCCGGCTCACTCCGGCAGCACGGACGAGCTTCGCTGCCTCGGAGACGGACGACGCCGCGACCACCACCGTCACGCCTTCGCATGCGCCGGTCGGCTCGGCGATGGCGGACCATTCGACGACCTTGTAGCGGCCGACCGACGCGACCTCTGGGAAGTTGCCCATGCCCGCATCCTCCGCCGCGCGGCAGCAGCGCCCCACCGGCTAACGGTTGGCGCGTGGCGAGTGCCCGCCGCGGGGCGAGGACGGCCGCTCCACAGGAGTGCGTCTGCGCCCGGGCGTCGGCGTCGAGGACGGAGAGTCGGCCCACCCGCGTCGCACGTGCACGCGGATGGCGTCGCCGTCGACGACGAACCGCCACGGCTGCGTGGTCTGCACGGACGGCGCGAGCACCGCGTCGGCAACGATCGCGCGGGCGTCCTGCTCGCTGAAGACGTACGTCGGGTGTTGGGCCACGACGCGCGTCCTCTGACGTCGTCCCGACGCTAGGCACCCGGCGCGCCATCCCACAGGGCTGTCGGTGCCGGCGCGACAGGACCAAGGTCACACCGTTTTCCGGCCCTCGGGGCCTGCCGGTCAGGCCGCGCGAGGGGGATGCTCGAGGTGTCACGCACTGGCAGGAGGCATTGCCATGAGCACCACCCGCGGACGGGTCGGCGGGACGCCGGCCGTCATCGCACTCACGACCGCTTTCGGCCTGATCGGCGCCGCGCCGGCCTCGGCGCACGAGCGGTGGTTCGTGGACGAGACGCCCGCGGCCGACTGGTCCTTCGTGGCGCAGCCGCTCGCACTGGGCGCGCTGGTGGCCGTCGTGCTCGTCACGATCTCGTGGCGCGCCGTTGCCGTTCGATTCCGGACGCCGGAGCTCCCGCCGCTGCGGCCGTTCGGCCGGCTCGTGCCCTACATTCCGCGCCTGCTCGGCATCCACCTCGGGGTCAGCCTTCTCGCACTCGCCGCGCGTGCGGAGTTCCTCTCGCCCGCCCTCCCGATCGCCGACGTGCCCGGCGGGCCGGTGCTGGCACTGCTGGAAGGTGCCGTGGGCGTGTGGCTCATCACCGGTGTGCAGCTGCGCTGGGCGGCGCTCGTGGTGATCGCCCTCGGCCCGGCCCTGTGGGGCGGCGCCGGTGCCGTGGCGCTGCTGGAGAACGCCGCGCTCGTCGGCATCGCGGCCTTCCTCGTCGTCCTCCCGCCCTCGGACGCTCCGTTGGGTCGCGTGGAGCTCGACCGTGCGGCCATCGGGCGCGCGTTGCTCCCGCTCCGCGTCGGCGCGGCGATCAGCCTGGTCTCGCTCGCCTTCAGCGAGAAGTTCACCAACCCGGACATGGCGCGGGCAACGCTGACCGCGCACCCGCAGCTCGACGTGTTCGCCATGGTCGCCCTCGACGTCCCGGTCGACGTCTTCGTGGTCATCGCCGGTGCGGTCGAGGTCCTCTTCGGCCTGCTGGTCCTCTCCGGCGCCGCACCGCAGGTCGTGGTCCTCGTCACGGCTGTGCCGTTCAACCTCACGCTGCTGATCTTCGGCGCCACCGAGCTCGTCGGCCACCTGCCCGTCTACGGCATCCTGCTGGCGCTGCTGGTCTACGGCAGCGAGCCCGCGACCGCGCCGCTGGTGCGGGCACTGCCGAGGCTGCGCGCCCGCCGCCGGCTCGACGTGCTGCCCGTCACGACTTCCGCCCAGGCCCGATGACGCTCGCCCGGTGAGCCTGCCACCCCAGAGATGCGGGCTCGCCTGGAGACCACGCCGCCACGCCGTTGGCAGTCCGAGGGCGTGGCGGTCCTGCGTTGCCCCGTGCTCGTCGTCATGTCTCCGGAATTTCCCGACGCGACGAAGTCCGCACTGGCTGGCCCGGCACCCCGGCACCGACGGCCCTCGCGATGGCAATGCGGCGCGTAGTCCTACGCGAGTTTCCCGTCGAGCGCCAGGTGCCGCGCTTCGTCGACCACGTCAACCGCGGCGACCAGTGCTTCCTCGTCGCAATCCCCGCGACTCGAAACGACCGTGCAACACCGACGAAACGCCGCCGGGTGACGCTGTCCGGACAGGTTCTCCGCCGTACCGGTCCTCGTGGCCCCGCAGCGTGGCCGAACCTCCGGCCGGTCGCCATTCGGAAGGAACGCCGATGCTGCTCCGCATCCGGACGTCGCTGCCGGACCGGCCGGGGTCGCTCCGTCGGGTCGCCCGTGCACTCGGCATGGCGAACGCCGACATCGTCGCGGTCACCGTCCTCGAGCGCGAGGGCGGCCGCGCCGTCGACGACTTCACGCTCGCCTATCCGGACGCGGCGCCCCGGGCAACAGCTGGTGGGCGCCGTTGAGATGCTCGGCGGTGTCGAGGTCCACGGCGTCTGGCCGGCGCACGACGTGCCGGGTGCCTTCCCGGAGCTCGACGTGCTCCGCCACCTTGCCGCGGACCCTCCCCGCGCGCTCCAGACCCTCGTGGACGCGGTCCCGGTGCTGCTGAGCTCCACCTGGGCGATGGCCGTCGGTGTGACCGCGGACCGACCGGTCCTCGCGACGAGCTCGCGCACCCCGGAGGCCGTTCCGTCGCTGAGGGCGGAGGTGAGTCCGTCCCGCACCTTCGTGCTTCCGGGCGGGCGCACGCAGCCAGCGTGCCCGCCGAGGGCTTCGGGTGCGTGCTGGTGGCCGTCCGGTCGCCGGGGCCGGCTTTCCATCGCATTGAGGCGCTGCGGCTCACGCGTCTGGTCGAGACGGCCGGCGCGGTCGTCGCAGTCTCGGGGTCCACGGGCGGCGGTCCGCTGCGCCGGTGGGCTGACTGGTGTACGACGGTCACCGGCAGGTGCGTGTCTGACGGCCGCGTCGGCAAGGGATCAACCGTGCTGGCCCCGGCCGGGCGCCGTCGCGAGTGCTGGAGCCCGACGCGCATCCCGCGGTGCGTCCGTTCGCGCAACCTCATCCAGATCGCCGCACGAGCCTGAGGCGGTGACCTCGCCGCAGCGGCTGACGACAGGCATGCTCATACCGCGCTCCGACGTCCGCGTGGCGTACACGGTCTCGGGGGCAGACGTCCACACCGCGGCCTTTCCGTTCGCGGACGAGGAGGAGTACGACGAGTTCTCCCTTCGCTCGAACGCGCCGGTCACCCGTGTCGTACGGCTCTTCACGGCCCATGCACCTCGGCACGGACGCGCCGGTACACCCGTGTCTCCCACGGGCGGAGGACGAGTGGGTTCCCAACTTCCACGGGATAGTTGCCGAGCACGAGCTCCGACGCCCCCCATGCATTGCTGTCCGGAACGTCCGCAGCCACAGTCTCGCCGGAGAAGTTTCCGAGGACGAGGAGCTCGACGTCGTTGAGCCGGCGGGTGAACGCGTACACCGCGGGGTCCTCGGGCAGCAACATCGTGAAGTCGCCGTGAGCGACGACCGGCTCCGTGTGCCGCAGCTCGATGAGCCTTCGGTAGTGGTGGAACACCGAGTCGGGGTCCGCGACGGCGGCCGCCGCGTTGAGCTCGGGAAAGTTCGGGTTGACCGCCAGCCACGGCGTACCCGTCGTGAAGCCGGCGTGCTCGGAGTCGTCCCAGTGCATGGGTGTACGGGCGTTGTCACGCCCCATCGCGCGCAGACCGACGAGCACCTCGTCGGGGGACTGGCCGGCCGCCACGGCCTTCGCGTAGTGGTTGAGCGACTCGATGTCGAGGAAGTCGCCGATGTCGCTGAACGGCGCGTTCGCCATGCCGAGCTCCTCGCCCTGGTAGACGTACGGCGTGCCGCGGTGCAGGTGGAGGACCGTCGCGAGCATCTTCGCCGACTCGACGCGGTAGGCGCCGTCGTCGCCGAACCGGGACACGATCCGCGGCTGGTCGTGGTTGTCCCAGTAGAGGCTGTTCCAGCCGACGTCGGCGAGGCCTTCTTGCCACCGCCCGAAGGACGCCTTGAGGTCGCGCAGGTGGAACGGCCGCAGGTCCCACTTCGTGTCGCCCTGGTCGAGGCCGACGTGCTCGAACTGGAACACCATGTCGACCTCCCCTCGCGACGGGTCCGTGAACAGCCGCGCCTCCTCGACCGTGACTCCGGGCATCTCCCCGACCGTCAGGAGTGCCGCCGAGCGCCCGGTGAACACCTCGCGGTGCATCTCCTGGAGGAACTCGTGGATGCGGGGACCGCAGACGTAGTACGGCGAGCCGTCACCCAGCGGTCCGTCCCCCTGGACCGGCCCGTCCGGCAGTGCGACGTCCTTGGAGATCAGGTTGATGACGTCCATCCGGAAGCCGTCGACGCCGCGGTCGAGCCACCAGCGCATCATCGCGTAGACGGCGTGCCGGACCTCGGGGTTCTCCCAGTTCAAATCCGGCTGCTTGCGGGAGAAGAGGTGCAGGTAGTACTCGCCGGATCCCTCGTCGTACTCCCACGCCGACCCGGAGAAGAACGACTCCCAGTTGGTCGGCTCCGCGCCGACGTGGCCGGGAGCGTGACCGGGGCGCGGCGGGCGCCACCAGTACCAGTCGCGCTTCGGGTTGTCCCGACTCGACCGCGACTCGACGAACCACGGGTGCTCGTCCGAGGTGTGGTTCACCACGAGGTCCATGACAAGCCGGATGCTGCGCTCGTGCAGGGCGGCGACGAGCGCGTCGAAGTCCTCCAGCGTCCCGAACACCGGGTCGATGCCCTGGTAGTCGCTGATGTCGTAGCCGTTGTCGTCCTGCGGCGACGGGTAGACCGGCGAGAGCCACACGGCGTCGACACCGAGCGCCGTGAGGTGGTCCACTCGGGACAGGATTCCGCGCAGGTCCCCGATGCCGTCGCCGTCGGAGTCGGCGAAGCTGCGGGGGTAGATCTGGTAGACGACGGCGGACTTCCACCAGGCGTCGTCCTCTGCACGCACGCGGGGCGCTGCGGACGGGAGGGCTGAGGTCACGTCGTCTCCTCGGATCGGCGTTGCCTGGCACGGTACGGCGCGCCGCCTCGGTGTACGTAGCCTGGAACCCGGCGCGTCGCGGTCCGGCGGCGGCTGGGAAGGAGGCTCGCGTGGGCGCTGGAGATGTCCTGCCGCCGTGGCGGGGGCACCAGCTCGACGCGGGACCGTTCCGGCTGCACGTGCGGCGGGCGGGCCCCGCAGCGACGGACGCGGACGTTGCGGTGCTGGTGCACGGCCTCGGCGGTGCCTCGACGAACTGGACCGACCTCATGGGCGAGCTGCGCGACCGGCTCGACCTGTGGGCGCCGGACCTGCCCGGCTTCGGGCGCTCGGACCCGCCGCCCGGCGGGGACTACCGCCCAGCCGCCCACGCCGATGCCGTGGCGGCCCTGATCGAGGCGGTCGGTGCTCCGGTCCACCTGGTCGGCAACAGCCTCGGCGGCGCCGTCGTGACTCGGGTGGCCGCCCTGCGGCCGGAGCTCGTGCGGACCCTGACGCTGGTGTCGCCGGCCTTCCCGACGTACCGGCCTCGCCGGACGAACATCCACCTGCCGGCCATCGCGGTGCCCGGCGTCGGCGAGGTGCTGATGCGCCGGTTCGCTCGCGTCCCCGCCGAGCACCGCGTGGCGGCGTCGTTGCGGGCCATGTACGCCGACCCCGCCGTCGTGCCCCCGCAGCGGGTCGCGGAGGCGGTCGCCGAGCTCGAGCGCCGGTCGGGGCTCGGCCACGCCGACCTCGCGGTTCTCGCGTCGTTGCGCGGGCTGCTCGCCGAGCAGTTGCGCCCGGGTGAGACGTCGCCGTGGCGACTGGCGCGACGGGTGCACGCGCCGACGCTCGTCATCCACGGCGACCGGGACGGCATCATCCCGCTGCCCACGGGACGCCGCGTGGCGCGGACGATTCCCGGTTCCAGGCTCGTCGTCCTGCCCCGGTGCGGGCACGTCGCTCAGATGGAGCGGCCCCGCGAGGTCGCCCGCCTCGTCGCCGAGCATGCCGGCCTGGGCGTCGCGTCGTCGTACTGAGCGGCCGCGCGGCGTGCCCGGCCGCCCGTCCGCCAACGCGCCGGTTGCTACCCGCCCTCAGGCGCTGACCTCGACCGCGATCTCCTCGCCGAGGAGCCGGCCCGTCTCGAGGCGCAGGTCGTCCCCGCTCCAGAATCGGCCCGGGTCGTACCAGTTGACCGGCCGGTCGATCGCTAGCAGCCCCATGGTCTGGTAGGTCGTGGCGACGACTTCCGCGCAGTAGACCGTCTCGAGGTCCGCCTTGCTCCGCGCTCGGCCGCGCAGCCAACGCGCCGCGAGGCGGGTCGTCGAGGGAAACGGTGTCCCGTCCATGCGGGCGACGACCCGGAGCGCGGCGTCCTCCATCTCGGGGTCGGCCTCCGGCTCGAGCTGGCGCATCCAGACGCGCTGCCCGTAGCGCGTCGCCCAGACCCTCACGGCGTCGCTCAGGTCGTGCAGCTGGACGCCGCGGTGGTGCGTCCCCGACCACATGTCACGCAGCGAGCGCCCGAACTCGGCGTGCCAGAGCAACGGCGGCAGGTCCTCGACGACGATGGCCATGCCGACGTGGTTGACGGGGCTGTTCGTCGTGACGCGGATCGCGCGGTCGGCGAGGGACCGGCCGCGGAACACCCAGACGTCGCCCGTGCGGGTGATCTCGGCCGCCTCGGCGAGCGAGAGCCTGGTGCGCGCCATGGGCGGCTAGCGTACGGACGTGCGTCTGTGGAAGGTGCTCGGACTGGCCGGCGTCGCGGGTGTGGCGGCGACCGGGGTTGCCGTGGCGCGCGGCGAGCGGCGGGCCTACACGCCGGGCGACGTCCGTGCGCGCCTGCACGAGCCGATCGCCGCGGCGCCGTCGTGGGGCGACGCCGAAGGGGACGTCCTCGCTGACGGGGCTCGCCCGCAGCACGGGCAGGTCCGGGAGCCGGTGGCGTGGCGTCGAGTGGTTACGAGGCCGGCCGCGACCGTCGCTCGGGTGCGGGAGCGCGCCGGCACCACGTTGCAGCGGCCCCGTCGCAGGGCGTGAGACGGGCGTCGACACGGCGACCGGCCGGCTGACCGAGGCCGCAGCGCCGCCACGGAGGACGCGGGCGAGGCGATGGCGGCCGATGCGGAGGCGGTCGCCAACTCCGGCACGCGCCCAGCCGTCGTGAGAAGGCCGGACAGTCGCCGCACGTGAGCGGCAGGAGAGTGACATGGTCCCGAGCCGTTCCTTGTCCGCGCCGAGGTCGGGAGCGCAGGCACCCATGCACGGGTGTCTGCACTCCCTTCACCGCTGTACGTCGTACGGATGCGGTCGGTGGCTCCGTACCTGTGGGAGCACTATCGCTTTCAGCGCTGAGCACCGAAGTGGTCGCGGGCTTCCGCTGCCCCCTTCACTCCGGAGGTGTCCTGGTCGAACGACTGGTGCCCTGTGGCCGTCAGGCCTCCGGTCGCGCCGCGCAGGACCACGACCCGCCCGGCGCCCTGCGAGTCACCGACGTCCTCGCCGGGCACCGAGACGACGAGGTCGCGGATGGCGCTCCCGGAAAACTGCGCGATGTGTACGTGGCTGCCGAATCGGTCGCCGCGCTGCGAGGCACCGCCCACGCCCGCGCTGCTCTGGGTCCAGAGCTGGCGCCTTGCGCGGGTGAGTCCGCTGCCCGGGACTCCCGGGAGGACCTCCACCCCCCCGCGCCGGAAGCGGACTCCGAGACGTCGTGGCCGGGCGCGCCCACGGCAAGGTCGTCAACGCCATCACCGTTCACGTCCCCCGCGGACAGCGCCGAGCCGAGGTCCGCGTAGGCCCACCGCGCTCCGGGCAGGAAGTCCTGTGCGGGCCAGTAGTCGTCCTCCGCTGCGGTCAGGCCGGAGCCGGTGCCGTAGAGCACGTTGACCGCGCCGTGCCAGCACGGGTCCTCCCAGCACGGGGCGCCCGGGACATGCTCGCGGGGAACGCCGATGGCCAGGTCGCCGCGCCCGTCGTCGTTGAAGTCCCCGATCGCCAACGCCGAGCCGAAACCGTCGCCGCAGCAGGCCCCGCCGGTGCTGCCTGCGTGGCTCTCAGCCTGGTCCTGGACTCCGGCGAGTCCTGGCTCCAGAACTCGTTGCCCGCCGCAGATATCCCGTTCGGCCCACCGCGGAGCAGGTGGATGGCCCCGGCGTCGTGCGCTCCGGTCGCCGTGCGCTCCGGTCGCCGGCGCCGGGCAGCAGGGCCCGAAGCTCTCGCCCGGCACGCCGACCGCGAGGTCGGCGTAGCCGTCCCCGTCGACGTCACCCGCCGCCAGCGCGGAGCCGAAGAACTCGCTCAGCGGGTCGACGCAGTCGTCGGGTCCGGCACAGGCGACGGTGACGACCTCTGCGCGGTCCAGCACGCCGCGGCTGTCCTGCCCCCACGCCGAGCTCCCCGCGGAGCTGAGGCCGGCGGAGGACCCGCGGAGGACGACGACCGTGCCGGCGTCCGCACTGCCCCCACGTCCTCACCGGGGCACCGACGGCGAGGTCGGCGTACCCGTCCTTGTCGAAGTCACCCACCGCGAGGGAAGCACCGAAGCGGAGTGAAAAAGCGCACCCGCGCGCAAATTCACGTTTGTCGCGGCCATGGTGAGCGCGTCGCAGACCAGCGAGGAGCGCATGTGCTCGGCCATCGACCAGCCGACCACGGCGCGGGTGGCGCAGTCGATCACGGTCGCGAGGTAGAGCCACCCGGCCCAGGTGCGCACGTAGGTGATGTCCCCGACCATCTTGGTCCCGGGCTCGGTGGCGGTGAAGTCGCGCCCGAGGTGA
>JALYMU010000213.1 GCA_030773595.1 Actinomycetota bacterium
GCCCGGTCCGGCGCCGACGCCGACGCCGACGCCGAGGGGCGCGCGGTTCCGCCCGGCCGTGGCTCTCCGCCGTCCGCCTTGGTGCAGGAGGCCGTCGCCATGGCGAGGGCGAGGGCTCCGGCAACGACCCAGCGGTTGCCGGTTGCACTCACCATGGGACCCATCGTACGAACCGGCTCCGACTGTCCGGTCACCGGCGGCAACGGAAGGCGACCGGAGGCCGGGTCGGCGGCCGAAGACCCGCGGGGCAGCCCCGCGGCGCCCACTCACCCCCGGTCGAGGAGCTCCAGCCGGGCGCGCACCGGACCCTTCGGCCGCAAGGTGATGCCGGCGAACAGCGGTGGCAACGTCGGGTCCGACGTCAGCCCGAACGCCCGGACGACCGTGGCGGTCAGGATGCTCGCCTCGAGCAGCGCGAACTGCGCGCCGATGCACGCGCGCGGGCCACCGCCGAAGGGGAGGTAGGCGTAGCGGCGATGACGGCCCGCCGCGGCGTGGGCGAACCGGTCGGGGTCGAAGCGCAGCGGGTCGGGCCACCACCGCGGGTCCCGGTGGACGACCCACACGGGAAGGACCACGGCCTCCCCGGCACGGACGAGGTGCCCCATCACGACGTCGTCGCGCCGCGCGTTGCGGGGGATGTGGCACACCGGCGGGTAGAGCCGCATCCCCTCCTGCACGACCTGACGGGTGTAGGGCAACGCGCGCGCCGGGTCGCCCAACCCCTCGCGGGCCTCCTCGCGCACGTGGTCCTGCACCTCGGTGTGCCGGCCGAGCAGGTGCAAGGTGAAGGTCAGCGCGCTCGCCGTGGTCTCGTGCCCGGCCAGGAGGAACACGAGCACCTGGTCGCGCACCTCCCCCGGCGAGAGGGCGGACCCGTCGGCGGGGTCGCGGGCCCGCAGGAGGAGCGTCAGCAGGTCCCGGACCTCGGTCGCGTCGCCGTCAGGTGCCGCGCGCGCGATCACGCCGTCCACCGCGTCGTAGAGCGCGCGTTGCGCCCGCTTGGCGCGGCGCCCACCGGGCGTGGGCCAGTCCCGTGGCAGGCGCCGCGGCGCGACCCCGCGGAACACCATGTGGCGCTGCAGCGGCTCCCAGCTGCCGCGCAGCACGTCGAGCACCTTGTCCAGCGCATCGCCGAACAGCAGCCGTCCGACCACGCGAAGCGTGTAGGTCATGGCCGCCGCCTGCAGGCCGACCGGCTTGCCGGCCAGGGCGCTCGGGCGCAGCTCGTCGACGAGACGCTCGGACTCCTCCGCCATGACGGCGGCGTATCCCGCCACGCGTCGCGGGGTGAACAGCGGCTGGATCAGACGCTTCTGCCGTTCCCAGTCCTCGTCCTGGCTCGTCAGCAGGCCCGAGCCAATGTAGGCACGCAGCTCCTCGTACGCCGGGGAGTCCTTGCCGTAGTCGCGACCGCCCGCCGCGAGGACGTGCCGCATGCCATCCGGGTGCATGACCAGATGGACGACGCCGCGCACGGGCGGAAGACCCGTGACCAGCCGCGCGACATCACCGCACTCGCGCTCGGCGCGCTCGTACACGCCGAGCAGGTCCTGGTGGACCTCCCGCACCGGTCCGATGAGCGGCCAGCCGCGCACCGCGGGGGCGGTCGTCGCGGGCGCCGTCGTTGCTTCCGTGCCTCTTCCCACGCGTCGAATGTGACCGCAAACCGCCACGGAGGGCAACCACCGACCGCCGACCGTGGGCGACGGTCCCGAGCCTGCCGTGCCGCAGTGTCCGTCGACGGCCTCAGTGGGAGTGCCGCGGCGCAGCGGAGCCACTTGTCCCGACCAGGAAGTCCAGGTCCGCGCCGGCGTCCGCTTGCAGGACGTGGTCGACGTACAGCCGTGTCCAGCCGCGCTCCTCCCCCGGCTCGGGTGGCTGCCACGCTGCCTTGCGCCGGGAGAGCTCGTCCTCGTCCACCAGCAGGTCGAGGCGTCGCTCGGCGACGTCGAGCTCGACCCAGTCGCCCGTGTGGACGAGCGCGAGCGGGCCGCCCACGGCGGCCTCGGGAGCGACGTGCAGCACGCAGGTGCCGTAGCCGGTACCGCTCATCCGCGCGTCCGAGACCCGCACCATGTCCTCGACACCGGCGTCGAGCAGGACGCGCGGCAACGGCATGTTGCCGACCTCGGGGAAGCCGGGATAACCCCTCGGGCCGGCTCCGCGCACGACGAGCACCGTCGATGCGTCGACCTCCAGCGACGGGTCGTCCGCCACGGCGACGTAGTCCTCGATCCGGTCGAACACCAGCGCGCGACCACGATGGCGCAGCAGGTTCGGCGACGCCGCGGAGACCTTCAGCACCGCCCCGGACGGGCACAGCGACCCGTGCAGGGCGACCGTGCCGGACCCGGCCGGCTGGAACGGCTCGTCGACGGTGCGGATGACGCGCCGGTCCCAGCACTGCGCCCCGGCGACGTTCTTCCCGAGCGAGCGCCCGGAGACGGTGACCGCGTCGCGGTGCAGCAGGTGCCCGAGCTCCTCGAGCACCGCGGGCAGCCCGCCGGCGTAGAAGAAGTCCTCCATGAGGAAGCGGCCCGACGGCATCAGGTCGACGAGGACCGGGACGTCGGCGGCCAGTCGGTCGAAGTCCTCGAGGACGAGCGGTACGCCGACCCGCCCGGCGAGCGCGAGCAGGTGCACGACCGCGTTGGTCGACCCGCCAATGGCCGCGTTGACCCGGACGGCGTTCTCGAACGCCTCGCGGGTGAGGACATCGGACGGGCGCTGCCCCTCCTCGGCCATGGCGACGGCTCGCCGCCCAGCCGCCTGCGCCAGCGCGTACCGGCGCGCGTCGACCGCGGGGATGGCCGCCGAGCCGGGCAGCGCCATCCCGAGCGCCTCGGCCACGCAGGCCATCGTGCTCGCCGTCCCCATCGACATGCAGTGGCCGCGGCTGCGTGACATGCAGCCCTCTGCCTCGCTCAGGTCCGCCGGCGTGAGGCGACCGGCGCGGACGTCCTCGGACAGCCGCCACACGTCCGTCCCGGAGCCGATGTCGCGCCCCCGGAACTTGCCGTTCAGCATCGGCCCGCCGGTGACCATCAGCGCGGGGATGTCGACGCTGGCGGCGCCCATGAGCTGTGCCGGCGTCGTCTTGTCGCAGCCGGAGAGCAGGACCACGCCGTCGAGCGGGTTCGCGCGGATGCTCTCCTCGACCTCCATGGCCATGAGGTTGCGAAAGAGCATTGTCGTCGGGCGCATGAGCGTCTCACCCAACGACATGGTGGGGAACTCCAGCGGCAGCCCGCCGGCCTCCCACACGCCCCGTTTGACCGCGTCGGCGACGTCACGCAGGTGCGCGTTGCACGGTGTCAGCTCCGACCAGCTGTTGGCGATGCCGATGACCGGGCGGCCGTCGAAGACCTCCGGCCCCAAGCCCTGGTTGCGCATCCACGACCGGTGGATGAAGCCGTTGCGGCCCTCCGCCTGGAACCACTGGGCGCTACGCCGGCCCGGTGCGGCCCCGGCCGGGTCGCCCGACTGCGCGGACATCGCGTCACCCGGCTGGGGCACCGCTCGACCGCCGGTCTCCTCGACCATGGCACCTCCCGGACCTCGACAGCCTTCCGGGCACTCAACCCGGGGTCCGCGCTCCCGCGCAAGCGTCTCCGCGCCGTAGGCCGAACCCGCAGGCGTCGCCAGGACTTCGCGGCACGGGCGTTGTCAGCCGGTCGCGCCGTGCTGGGCGCAGTAGGCGTCGCGGGTCGCTGCTGCGGTCGGGTCGACGTACGACGTCTGGCGGACGATCAGGCGCGCGTTCTCCGCCGCCGTCTCCTCGATCTCCTGCGCCACGCGGGCTCGCGCGGCCGCATCCGGTGCGCTCACCAGGCGCTCCGCGTTGCGCCATGCGGTCTCCCGCCATGCCGCGATCTGCTGGAACAGCGCGGTGTAGGTGAGGCCGTACGGCGTGGCGGCGTCGTCCATCTTCGGGTCGAACCGGGCGGCGAGCTCGCGCAGCAGCGGGTCGGTCACGCGGTTGAGGAAGACGTTGACCTTGTCGTGATCGGCCTTCCGGCTGCTGCCGTCCGGCGCCACGAGGCCGATCGAGGCGAGCACGTAGGGCAGGTCGCGCAGGACGTGCGCGCTGATGCCGAGCTGGAGGTTGCCGCTGCCGCTGACCTGCTTGGCGGCGGCGGCGTCGAAGGCGATCCGCCACGCCTCGGGGACGCGGTCGGTGCGCCCGGACGACCAGTTGGAGTAGGCGTGGAAGTAGTACTCGGCGAAGACGGCGTCCTCGTGGTTGACGAACGGCGCGTCGCGGAAGAACCCGGGCTCCGTGGCGGCCCGGCGGTACTCCTCCGTCGTCCGGAGGTAGGTCAGCGAGAAGATCAGGTTGTGGTCGCACGTCTCCGCGAGCTCATCGAAACCCCGGTACATCGTGCGGATCACCTTGTCGACGCACTCGATCCGCCCGGCCGTGCAGTCGTTCTCGCTGCTCGGGTCGTACGTCGAGACGGTCGGCGGGAGCGCGCCGCTCCACCCCAGGAACACCGGGTCGTCGGCGTGGGCCGGCATGGGCGACAGGCTCACTGCCACGGCAGTCAGGCCCGCGGCGACCTCTGACAAACGCTTCATGATCACCTCATTGTGAACGAGCGACTACCCTTCGCGACCCCAAGGATGCACTATGGGCGCCATGGCCAAACCCATCGGCGACGACGGCGGGGCCGCCGGCCGTACCGTCGAGCCGGGACGCACGGCCGCGACGCCCCCCGGGAGCGACGCACCGCTCGACGGGCTGCTGTCCTCCGTCCTGGACAGCCTCGGAGAGGTGGTGTTCCTCACCGACGCCGAGGGCAACTGGACCTACCTCAACGACGCCTGGAGAAAGCTGACTGGTTTCTCCGTCGACGAGACGCTGGGGACGAACTTCCTCGACTACGTCCATCCCGACGAGCGCGAGCACACCATCGCCCTGTTCATGGCGGTGGTCGCCGGGGGCGCGGAGCTCTGCCACCACCAGACGCGCTACCTGACCAAGGACGGCGGGTCGCGCTGGGTGGACCTGCGCGCGCGGGTGATCCGTGACGCGGACGGCACCATCCGGGCGAACCACGGCACGCTCACCGATATCACGGCGCGACGCCGCGCGGAGGACTCGGTCGAGGAACACAGCCAGGTCGTCGAGCTCGTCGGCTCGGGAGCCGAGCTCGACGACCTGCCGGTCGGCACGGTCGTGTACGCCCAGGACCTCACCGTCGAGCGCGCCTCTCCGCTAGTGGAGCGCCTCCTCGGGGATGCCGTCGCGGTCGGGACGCCGGTGGACGCGCTGCGCACGCGCCTGGAGCCGGTGGCCACCGGCAGCGACCTGCACGGTCCGTGGGGACTCGTCGCGACAGCCCGCCGTACGCATCGGCCGCAGCACGGGACGCTCTACGTCACCGACTTCCCGCGCGGGCTGCGCCTGGCCTTCCACGTGTCCGTGCTTCCGCTGACGGATTCCGCCACCGCGGAGCGGCCGGGGAGATCCGCGGGTCCCGTGCGGCTGGCGCTGGTCTTCCACGACGTCACTCATCTGCGCCGCGCGGAGCAGCAGCAGGCGGCGGTGGCGCGCCTCGGGCAGCGGGGGCTTGCCGGCGCGCCGGTGGAGGACCTGCTCGAGGAGACGGTCCACGTCGTCGCGGAGGCGCTCAACGCCTCCCACTGCACGATCCTGGAAGCCCTTCCGGACGGTGAGGGCTTCCTTGCCCGGGCGGTGGTCGGCTGGCCCGACGGCACCCGAGGTATCGGCTTCGTCCCGGGCCACCCGCCGCTGTCCGTGCTCGTCGAGCCACTCACGTCCGGAGCGCCGGTCGTGGCTGCGGACCTCCACGAGGACGAGCACTTCCCGGCGCACACGTGGCTGCAGCGCGCCGGCGTCGTCAGCGCCGTCGGCGTCCCGGTGCACGGCGGCAAGGGCACGCCGTACGGCTTGATCACCGCACACGCGCGCGAGCCGCGGGAGTTCAGCGCCGACGAGGTCGGCTTCCTGCAGGCCGTGGCCAACGTCCTCGCCTCCGCCATCCAGCGCGCCCGCGCGGAGGAGGCGACGCGGCACCAGGCCCTGCACGACTCGCTGACGGGGCTGGCCAACCGCGTCCTTCTCCACGACCGGCTCGAACAGGCGCTCAGCGCCCGCCGCCGCCGCGGCGGGGGCGCCGCCCTGCTGCTGGCCGACCTGGACCGGTTCAAGGAGATCAACGACACGCTGGGGCACGACGTCGGCGACGCCGTCTTGTCGGTCGTCGCCTCACGCCTGCTGGAGTGCACCCGCGCCGGAGACACGGTCGCCCGACTGGGCGGTGACGAGTTCGCGGTCGTGCTCCCGTCGGTCACCTCACGCTTCGACGCCCTCCACGTGGCCGAGAAGATGCGCGCCCGGATGAGCGAGCTGATCGAGCACCAGAGCATCCCGTTGCGCGTCGACGCCAGCGTCGGGATCGCCATGGCACCGGAGCACGGTGAGGACCCGATCGACCTGCTCAAGCGGGCCGACGTGGCGATGTACCGCGCCAAGCACCTCTCGACCGGCGTCGCGATCTACTCCCGGGAGAACGACGAGAACTACCCGGAGCGGCTCGCGTACTTCGCCGCCCTACGCGAGGCCGTCACCGGCGATGAGCTGGTCGTGCACTACCAGCCGAAGGTCGACCTCACCACGGGTCGGGTCACCTCGGTGGAGGCGCTCGTCCGCTGGGAGCACCCGCGACGCGGCCTCGTGGCACCCGACCTGTTCATCCCGCTGGCCGAGCGGACCGGCCTGATCAAGCCGTTGACCTGGCGGGTGCTGTCCATGGCGCTGCGCCAGGCCGCCGAGTGGCAGGCCCAGGGAGTGCCGTTGCGAGTGGCGGTCAACCTCTCGGCGCAGCTGCTGCACGACCCCGACCTGCTCGTCGTCATCCCGCGGGAGCTCGCGTCGGCGAACCTGCCGGCGCGCATGCTGGAGCTGGAGCTCACCGAGAGCGCCGTGGCGAGCAGCCCGACCACGGCGCTGGAGTCGGTCCGTCGGTTGCGCGACCTCGGCGTCCGGCTCTCGATCGACGACTTCGGGACCGGCTACTCCTCCCTCGCCCAGATCCGGAACTTGCCGGTGCACCACCTCAAGATCGACCGGTCGTTCGTGCGCGACGTCACGGCCAACGACATGGACGCCTCGATCGTCCGCTCGGTCATCGACCTGGGTCACAACCTCGGGCTCTCCGTGATCGCCGAGGGGATCGAGACGCGCGAGGCCTACCAGCTGCTCCAGGAACTCGGCTGTGACGAGGGACAGGGGTACTTCCTCGGTCGCCCCGCGCCCACGCTGGACCTGACCGACCTCGGCAGGGCCGCGGGCACGTCGGCCTGACGCGGCGCGGGGGGACGTCGGCACGTCGCTCGGCGGACATGAGAACGCTCCCGGCGCGGGGAGGAAGCGAGCCGGGAGCGTCTCGGTGAGCCGGACGAGCCATCGAGCGTTGCCGTGGAGCTGCCTGAGTCACGCGGCGACGCCCCGGAGCGGGCGGGTCCGACCTCGGGCTGACGTCACAAGCGTATACCCGGCGTTCTGTCAAGTGCAAACGCAACAAAGTGGACGTGTCACGGCATGTGACGGTTGCGGTGCGGCGTGACAGGACCGCGTCGTGCGCGGCGACGACGCAACTGTGCCCTGCGCGCCTAGGGTGAGGTCATGAACGACCGGATGGTCTGGATCGACTGCGAGATGACCGGGCTCGACCTGACGAGAGACGCGCTCGTCGAGGTGGCAGCACTGGTCACGGACTCCGAGCTCAACGTCCTCGGCGACGGCGTCGACGTGGTCATCCGCCCACCCGACGAGGCGCTGGAGTCGATGCCCGACGTCGTGCGCGAGATGCACACCACGTCGGGCCTGCTCGCCGCGCTGGCCACGGGCTTGACGCTGCGCGAGGCGGAGGAGCTGGTGCTGGGCTACGTCCGGGACCACGTGCCGGAGCCCCGCAAGGCCCCGCTCGCCGGCAACAGCGTCGGGACGGACCGCGGGTTCCTCGCGCGCGACATGACCGAGCTCGAGGTCTACCTGCACTACCGGATCGTCGACGTGTCGAGCATCAAGGAGCTCGCCAGGCGGTGGTACCCGCGCGTCTACTTCAACAGCCCCAAGAAGAGCGGCGGTCACCGCGCGCTGGCGGACATCCGCGAGAGCATCGAGGAGCTCAAGTACTACCGCGAGGCGCTGTTCGTGCCACTGCCCGGCCCCGACTCTGACACGGCGAAGAAGATCGCGGCGCGCTACACGCTCCCGGCGCCGGTCGACGGGGTGACGCAAGCGGTGGCAGGCGTCGATCCGGGTGCCGGCGGCGCGACCGGCGAGGACGCGGCGCGCGGGTAGGCGCCCGCTTCGCTCCTGCGGCGCCGTGCGGCGACCTAAGCAAACGCCCCGCCCGGACGGCTACGTCAGGAGCGGGGCGCCGCACGGGGTGAGTGACGGGACTTGAACCCGTTTCGGCATGACGTCCCTGACCTGCACAGAAGCGCATCACTGCACGTCACGGCACGAGTGGTGGGTGGCGAACAGGATCGGCGGCCATGCTCGCGTGGCAGTTCCTGTTGACGCCGTCAACAGTGGGTGGAAGTCAATCAGCGCATGTTCCACAGGATGGTGTCGTGCGCGTGCTTGGCCTTGTCGGCACCGCGGAACTCGATCTCGTAGGTCTGACCGCCGGCCGACACCGCGATCTCGCTGCTGCTGGTGAACCGACCGAGCATGCTCTTGTCCGAGACGACGGACACGGCGTTAACCCGGCTGTACGGGATCGAGGTGAGGACGACCTTCTTCCCGAGATACGAGTTGTTCTGCAGGATCACCCAGCGGTCGGTCAGTCCGATGAACCCGGTGCCGACGCCAGCGCCGTCGTACACGGCCACCACCTGTTCCCCCTGCAACAGACCCGATTGAACCTTCTCGAGCTGGTCCTTCTTGTCGTAGACGGGTTGCGTGGTCACGCAGATCCTCCCTTCGCCGCGATGCGGCAGTTGATGTAGTCCTGCTCGGCTTCGCTCAAGGTCACGAGACGTACCCGGAGCAGGTGATCACTCACCCACAGGTCCTCGGCAAGCTCGGACTCGTCCGTGGTCCACACCATCGCGTCGCCTCGATCGGGATGAGCATCCGGTCGGTGTGGACGTAAGAGCCACAGCTCCGAACAGGGTTGAGGCATCGGCGGCCGTGTCAACGGGTCCGTCCGACACGACGAGGCCGAGCGCCATCGACATCACGGCGAGGGTGACGACGGTCGCGCCGCGCGCGAGCAGCTCACCAACGCCCCGGAGCCAGCTCACCAAGCCGCAGAGCCCTGCAACCCCGACCACGGCTGCGAGGAACGCCGTCCCTGTCCTCGTCGGCCACGCGGATGATCCCCAAGGAGACGCTGGCAACCCAGAACAGCACGACGCGGAGGACACGCTCGACTGCCGAGACGCTTCTGATCACGCGACGGACGCTCGCGCAGCCCCTCCAGCACCGCGTGCTCCACCCGCCACTGCCGGCGGGGGTGCAGGCGCAGCGCCTTGCTCGCAGCGTTGGCCGGGGCGTAGCTGTCGCCGCGCCTGGTCAGCGGCATGTCGCTCAGCTTCTGGAAGGGCTGGGCCCCGCCAGGAAGGCAGCGCGCTCTGCCGCTGCTCAGCCGGCGGGTTCCCTGGTGACGGCGGCTAGCGCGTTCTGCAGCCGCTGCTTGGCGTCGACGGCGATGGGTTCCAGCTCGGGCCGGCCGGGGACGCTGACCATGATCTCGGGGTTGAGGCTGGAGACCAGGGTCTGCCCGGACTCGTCGGTGCGGACAACGACGTTGCAGGGCAGCAGCAGCCCGAGGTCGGGCTCGATCTGCAAGCCTTGCCGGGCGAGCGGGGCGTTGCAGGCACCGAGGATGACCTGCGGGGGCACGTCGACGTCGAGCTTGGCTTTGAGGGTGGCGGCGACGTCGATCTCCGTGAGGATGCCGAAGCCTTGCTCGGCCAAGGCTGCGCGGGTGCGTTCCAGGGCCTGGTCGAGTGGGGCGTCGACGCGCACGGTCATGCCGAAGTCAGCCATGAACGGTTCTCCTTCTCGGTCACGGTCGGTCGCTCACCGGGAGGCGACGCGCCGTAGGGCCTCCATCCTCGCCCCTGCCCTACGATTGTCCTACAACCAGCGGGCACACCACCCTCGAGCTCTCCTGTCGAGAAGGCTTCTGATCACGCGGCGGAGGGGCTACTTCGCCACCCAGGCCTCCAACACCGCCCGCTCCACCCACCACTGCCCCCGCGCACCTAGCTTGATCGCGGGCAGCTCCCCGCGGCGGATCGCGACGTAGACCGCGTGTCGCGTCACGCCGGCCACGGCCGCGGCCTGGTCGAGGGTGAGGAAGCGGGACGAATCGTGGGTCACCCCTCCGGTACGGGCTCACTGGGTGCCGCCTCGCGCAGGTCGATGACGGGCCCGCTGATGCCCAGGACGAAGTCGAGCTCCTCGTCGCTCAGCTCGCCGCGCCCGGGATGCCCATCCGCGGCGACGATGACGCGCGCCAGTAGGGCGATCTCGTCCAGCAGGTCGTCGTCGAGCTCCATCGTCGTCAACCTCCCGTACCCCCTGACCTGCGGCCAGCGTCCCGCCTCGCCGGCGATCCACACCATCGCTCGAAATGACTGGTCTCCTTGAGTGCGATCACCCAACCGTGGCAGAGTCGTCACCGCGGTAGTCACCGGCCGGCGGAGGCCGGAAGGGAGCACGTGCGCCAGCGCCCCCACCGGCCTCCTGGGTGGGGGCGCTGCCGTCGGCGGGGCATCGTCCGAGCAGTCCGACGGTTACGAGGTGGGAACTACTTGCCTCGGAACGACGCGGTTGCGACCGGCCAACTTCGCCCGGTACAGGCACTCGTCCGCCCCTGAAAGCAGGTCGACAACGGAGAGGTCACTGGAGCGGGTCGCAGCCGCGCCGACCGATACCGTGACGGTGACCGCGGCCCCGTCGGGTAGCGACACGACGAGCCCGGCCACCTGGCGGCGTAGCCGCTCAGCGACACGAGCCGTCTCGTCAGCGTCCGTGGCCGGCAGCAGGGCGACGAACTCCTCACCGCCGAATCGGCCAAGCACGTCTCCGTCGCGTACTCCACTGGCCAACGTTGCGGCGACCTCGCGCAGGATCTGGTCACCGACCAGGTGCCCGTAGGTGTCGTTGACGCCCTTGAAGTGGTCGATGTCGATGAGCAGTACCGCAGCCGGTTGCCCGCGACGACGCAGCGCCATGAGCTTGCCCTCTGCTTCACGCTCCCAGCTCGCGGCGTTCAACAGCCCGGTCTTGCCGTCGAGCATTGCCGCCGAGCGCAACTGGGCGAAGACCAAGCCCCGCTGCAGCAGCACGATGGGAGGAAGGGTGAACACCAGCAGTGCCGGCTCGACCGCTACGAGCACTCCAACGGTCACCCCGAGGCAGACCTCGACACCGTCCAGCCGGATGTTCTCGGTGTCCCAGAGCACCTCGCGCCACGTCGTCTGCGGGTCCGCGGACTTGACCGCCACGGCGACGAGCAGCGCGTTGAGGGTGGCAGCGCAAGCCCCTGCCGCCGTGGCCACGGCTGCCCACACGAGGACGCCACGGCCCTCGGACACGCCGGCACCGTCCGGCATGACTGCGTGGAACCCCGCCGACGCGGCCGCATACGAGAGCCCGATCGCCGCGGCGGAGAAGACCCGGCGGTAGACCAGCGTGGGGCGTACGCGCCACTGGGTCAGGGCCATGAGCGGGGCTGGTGCGAGCAGGACATACGCCGGCGGCAGCAGCACGGCCATCGGCAGCCACCAGGCCGACAGCAGGTCCTTCACGACCGTGCCCGACGGCTCACCCAGCCGTCGGGTGGCCTCGACGGACAACGCTCCGGCGGCCAGCAGCGCGGTGGCAAGGACGATGTCATCCGGGCGAGGCGACACCGAGCTGACGAGCCAGACAGCCACCGCACCGTAGACCGCCACCAGGCCGATGACATACGCCTGGACGCCGCGAGGCAGCTGGCTGATAGCGCACCGATCCCGCCACGCCGACGATCGCCGCGGCGCCGAGCCACCGCACAGGCGCACAGCCGCTCCCCGTCCCGAGATAATGCACCGACCGTCACCAGTCGAACACGGCCGGAGTGGTTTGTCCACTGATCCGGGCGCAATCGGCCCGTTCCGCCCATACCGCCTGTGACCCGGTCGATAGGGGCAGCGGCGGCTAGGCCCGCCGGAGGACCGTCAAGACAGCCGCGGAGCGGCGCGACCCGAAGGAGGAGACATGCGCGGCACCAAGTGGACCTGACCATCGCGTGGCGGTGCGAGCCAGTTCGGCCTCGATCACGACGAAGGAGGAACCATGCGCGGCACCAAGTGGACGTGAGCCACCGACCCCGGCGCAGGACCTATGGCGGCGCCCCGCCGTTGACCACGATGATGGCGGGGCGAGCCACATCGCCTATGGCCAGATGCAGCATGGTCCAACCGCTCCGTGCCGCCCGGCCCGGCGCGACTCACACCCGTGGGGATCGCCCGGCCAGCTCCGTCTACAGCAGTCGATGACCGGTCCGAGGCGGCCACCGCACCAGCGACCGCTGTTCGACAAGCCAGTAGCGGCAGCTTCGGGCTTGGCAGGTTCCGCGGATGCGCATGATGCGGTTCTCGCTCGTCACGCTGGACGGCCTCGCCGCCGAGGTTCGACTCCCATCGCCAGTTGTCGTCGGGCGCTGGCACCAGGCGACATCGTGGGGACGAGGCTCGGGTGGAGCCGCTGGTGATGCTCTAGAATCGGCATAGACAGCGGCGGCCTGAGTGATACCTACGCCCTCGTTGCACCGAGGCATCGCGAGGCTCGCCGCGGCGCCGGTGGCAAGATGCGCGCACCGGGGACGAGGGGGTGTGCCGGTGCCCATGTCGGTGCTGGTGATTGACGACCACCCGAACCTGCGTGCGGGCTGTGCATGTTGATCGACATGGACGACCGGTTCGAGGTCCTCGGAGACGCGGCGCTACACCAGACGGGAGCGCAGCGCGCCGGAAGGCAGCACGCCAGGGCCGCCCCCACCGTCCCCGTTTCGGTCTGGTCAGCGGTGGGTCAGCTCGAGCGGGGCGAGCGCGGCGTTCGCCGTGGCGGCGGCTTGCCGCTGCAGGTCGGGTGCGAGGTGGCCGTAGGTGTCGACGGTGGTCTTGATGGACTCGTGCCCGAGTCGCCGCTGGATCACGGGGAGCGGGATACCCGCGGCGATCAGCCAGGCGACGTGCGTGTGGCGCAGGTCGTGGATCCGCAGCCGAGGAACTCCCGGCGCGCGCTCGAGCGCCGGGAGCCAGACGCGCTGCCGGAAGTTGGCGTGGTGGACGACACGGCCGTCGCGGGTCGTGAACACGAGCTCGTCACTGCCCCGCCCGCCGGCGAGGGGCGCTAGGGCGGTCGCGACCTCGTCAGGGAGCGCGATGCTCCGCCGTGACCGGCGCGTCTTCGGCGGGCCGAGCTCCCACCCGCCCGGCGGTGCGCTTCCACGCCCGGGTGACACGGACCGTCTGGCTGGCGAGGTCGAAGGCGCTGACGGGCAGGGCCGTCGCCTCGCTCCACCGCATCCCGGTGCCGGCGAGCGTGAGGACGAGAGGTTGCCAGCGCTCCGGGACTGCGCCGAGCAGTGCCGCGAACTCGCCGTGGGTGAGGAAGACCATCTCGGCGCGCTCGTGGTCGTCTCGTGGCAGCCGCAGCCCGCGCGCCGGGTTGTCGCGCAGATGGCCCGCGACGACGGCCTGCGCGAGCGCAGGCGAGAGCAACCCGCGGGCGTTCGCCAGGGACTTCGCCGAGAGCCGCTCCGAGAGCGTGTTGACCGCAGCTGCAACACGGTCGCGGGCGCCTCTTCCGCCTGCGCGATCGCGGCGTAGGCAGCTTCGGGCCCGTCCGCCTCGAGGTAGAGCTCGAAGCGGCGTGCGACGTCGGGGTCGTTGAAGCTCGCCGAGGTGTGCTTGCCGGCCTGACGCCACAGCACTGACCAGTAGCGCGAGCCGTCCTTTCGTGCCGTTCGCGAAGGCTCGCCACGCATCAGCGTTGACCGCTACGGGTCGCCGCGTCGACACACTCGTCGCTGACCTGCGTTTTCGCAGGTCAGACGGTCTTCCCAATGGGGTGAGTGACGGGACTTGAACCCGCGACACCCGGGACCACAACCCGGTGCTCTACCAGCTGAGCTACACCCACCATCACCGGCGACCGGGACCCCGGCTGCGGCGGACCAAGTGTAGCGGCCCCCTGCGGCGCCCCGACTACAGCGGGGAGGCACCCCGGCGCGCCGACGGCCGGGGCTGCCGGCGGAGGAGCAGCAGCGCTCCGGCGAGCAGTCCGACGATCCCCACGGGGTCCGCCGCGGTGAGGCCGCTGCCCGGCCGTACGGCGAGGAGGACCGGCCCCTCCCACAGCTCGTCGACGGTCAGCCACACCGCGGACAGCAGGACGAGCACCACGGCGCCGAGACGGGTGACGCGGTAGCCGATGTAGGCCGACACGGCCATGGCGACGAAGAGCGCGCCAGCTGTCGCGGCGAGCCGGATGGCGTACACCGAGTCGACGCTATCGCCTCGGGACCGGTCCCACGGCGCCGGCCGGACGCCCCTTCGCCACGGCATGAGGACTTCCGGAGCGGGGGGATCTCACCGAGGCATGAACGCTCACCACGGCATGGACACGAACGGGGAGGAGTAGTCCTCGGCCCGCTGCAGCACCTCCGCCGCCTCGTCACGGCTGAGCGCCGCGCGCTCGCGCTCCGCGCGCACCATCTTGCCCAGCAAGCGGGTGTCTCCGGCCGTGGCGATGCCCGCCATCTCTGCGTGGGACAGGGACCACGCGACCGCGGCGGAGATGCGCTCCTGGTCGTCGAACGGCTCGTACCACGTCGCGTAGCGCTGCTCGGCGTCCTCGACCCAGTTGCGCTTGGAGACGGCCTTGATCGTGAGCAGGCCCGCATCCTGGCGGCGTACCTCCGTCACGAGTGCGGCGTAGTCCGCGGCGTAGTCCGCGCGCTGCGAGAGCGTGTAGTTCCACGGCGTCAGCACGGTGTCGAAGGGAAAGCGCCGCAGCGCCTCGAGGTGGGTCGCCGGTGCGCCGTGCCCGTGCCCCGTGATGCCGATGAACCGCACGAGACCCTCGTCCCGTGCGCGCAACGCCGCCTCCAGGGCACCGCCCGGTCCGGTGGCGCGGTCGAGGTCATCGAGGTCCCCGACGGCGTGGAGCTGGATGAGGTCGACCCCGTCGGTCTGCAGTCGCTCGAGCGAGTGGTTGATCTGCGCCCACGCGTCGTCACGGGCCCGCTCGCCGGTCTTCGTGGCAAGAAAAATCCGTTCGCGGATGCGCGGCATCCACGGGCCCATCCGCAGCTCGGCCTCGCCGTAGCCCGCGGCGGTGTCGAAGTGGTTGATCCCCGCGTCCAACGCTTCCTGGATCGACCGGTCCGCCTCGTCCTGGTCGACCTCGCCGAGCGCCGCCGCGCCGTACACGAGCACCGAGCTCTCGTGGCCGAGCCGGCCGAGCCGCCGCTTCTCCATGGCGTCCACCTTTCGCAGGTTCGTGGCGGCCACCCTACGGTCAGCGGCCGTAGAGCGCTCCCAACGGTCGGGTGGAGCTTCGGGCACGCCGTACGGCGGTGAGCCCCCACGCGTACGGCGGTCAGGCCGCGTGCGTGCGCCGCGGCGCGAGGTCCTCCGCCGGGTTCTCGGCCCGGCCGGCGTGCGACGGGCGCTCCTGCTCCGTCAGGGACTCGAGCGCGCGGCACAGCTCATCCACGACGAGGTCGGCTCCGGCGCGCAGCTGCGCAGCGCTCGCCTGAGTGGAGCTGGACACCCCCAACTCCGCCCGCAGGTCGATCGGCCGCCCGACGAGCACGCGGATGCGGGGCCGGGTGAGCGGCGACCACAGGGCCCGATGGCGGGCGCCCTCCTCGCCGACGAACTCCCGCGTCCCCCACTGCGCGAGCGGTACGACCGGCGCGCCGGTGTCCAGGGCAAGCCGCACGACGCCGGTGCGCGCCCGCGCCGGCCACCCGTCGGTGTGGCGGGTGATCGCGCCCCCCGGGTAGAGCCCCACGCACTCCCCGGCCGCGAGCGCAGCGCGCGCCGGCGCGAGCGCAGCCGCCGGGTTCACCGAGCGGCGGTGCACGGGGATGAACCCGGCATGACGGAGCAACGACCCCACGACAGGCGCGGCAAACAGCCCCGCGGTCCCCATCATCCGCGCCCGCCGCCCGGCGCACGCGACGCTCGACACGAGGACGAACCCGTCGGCCACGGAGCAGTGGTTGCCCGCGACGATAACGGGGCCGTCCGGGGGCAGGTTGTCCAGGCCCGCGCGGTGGATACGCGTGCAGATCCGCAGCAGCACGCGGATCGCCCGGAGCACCAGTCGGTAGGCCAGCTCGCGTCGACTCGGCCGCCGCCAGTCGCCGGTGGGTGACCCGGCACCGCACGTGCCGCTCCCTGAGCGCCGTACGGCGTGCAGCTCAGACACCGGAAGCCTCCTCCGCGGTCGGGCGGGCGAGGCCCGCAGCGGACCGCGCGGCCTCGTCGCCGGTCGCCGCCTGCACCGCCGCGTCGGTGTCGGTCGCGGCGAGCAGCGCACCACCTCCGAGGAAGAGGACCAGCAGCGACAGCAGGGCGAGCCGGTAGGACCCGGTGAGGTCCAGCACGACCGCGAACGTCAACGTCCCGATCCATGCCGTCCCGCGTTCTGCCAGCTCGTAGAAGGCGAAGAACGAGGACTGGCGGGAGTCCGGCACCATCCGGGAGAACAACGAGCGCGCCAGCGCCTGTGACCCACCGAGGACCAGCGCGATCACGACTCCCAGGGCCCATGCCTCGGCGTGCGTGTCGAGTGCGGCGTAGCTGAAGGCGACGACACCGACCCACCCGGCGAGGCTGACGAGGATGGCGGAGCGGGCGCCGATCCGCTCTGCGAGCCGGGCGAAGACGAGTGCGCCGACGACGGCGACGACCTGGATGAGCAGGACGAGCGCGAGCAGGAAGCCGGTGGCCTCCTCGGCGGCACGCCCGTTCGCGACGTACAGCTCCTGGGTGAGGAACACCGCCGACAGCGACACGACCGCCTGGATCGCGTCGTTGAAGACCAGGAACGCCGCGAGAAAGCGGGCGGTCAGCGGAAGGCGGCGCAGGTCGGTCACCGCCGCACGCAGCCCTCGGGCCGTCTCCGTGACACGGGCGCGCATCGGCACGTCTGTCGTCGGCGAGCCTGCGTGGACCGCGGCGAGACGCCGGCAGGCGAGGGCACCCAGCAGGCCCCACCACACCGCCGAGACGAGGATCGCGCCGCGCACGACCGTGCCCGTCCCGACCCCCAGGCGCGGGGCGATCGTGATGGCGGCCAGGGCGAGCGCGAGCATCCCGGCGCCGCCGGCGTAGCCGGAGGCGAAGCCGCGGGATGACACACGGTCCCGGTCCTCGGGAGCCGCGACGTCGGCGAGGTAGGCGTTGTACGCGACGATCGCGGCGCCGAAGGCGACGTTCGCCGTCACGAGCGCGAGTGCCGCCACGACCCACGCGCCGGCGGGGACGAGGGCGAGCACCGCGGTCGAGGCCACGCCGGCCGCCGTACCCCAGGCGAGGAGGCGGTGCTTCGAGCGCGGAGCGTCCGCCATCGCACCGAGCACGGGCAGCAGCAGCACCTGTACGACGACCGACAGCGCGGTCACGTAGGCGTAGAGGCTGCCGACCCGAGGTGAGAGACCGAGCAGGGACAGCCGGCCGTCCACCGCTGCGGCGGAGGCGATGCCGGTGACGAAAGGGCCGCCCAGCGCCGTCACGACGGTGGTGAGGAACGCGGAGTTCGCAGCGTCGTACAACAGCCAGCCGCGCCGGACCGGACCTAGGTCCTGCTCGGCACTGCCGCCCGCGCGTGGACCGGCCGCGCCGACCGGTACGGCGTCCACGGTGGTGGTCACGGTTCCTCCCCTGACATTGGCGCGGCCGCTTGCCGCACGGATTCGAGGATCGGCCGGCGACCGTCGCGCGCTGATGAGTACGGGTACTCAGATCCGCGCGGTGAGGCACTCGACCACGCGCGCACGCCTACGGCGGCCACGGTGCATGAGCCCGAAGCCGAGCGGGGAGGGGTGCGGCGACGACGCGAGTTCGAGAACTGAGGAGAGACCGATGGCGGACCCGAACGAGCAGGACCTGCGCGATCTCGGCGGCGAGATCGGCAAGGGCGACACGACGGCAGGGCGCGGGGACCCCAACCGCCCGCAGCCACAGGTCGACGTGGCCTCGGCCATGGCGGTCGACTCGCTGCCCGACTCGGTGCGGACCGGTCAGTACCACCAGGACGAGACCGACGTCGTGCAACAGGGCAAGGAGGTCCGCCACATCGACCCGGACAAGGCCTGACCCGTACTCCGCCGTAGGAGCTCCGTTGCTCCGTCCGGCTGAGGTTGCCGGGCGCTCACCCGAGCGGCTCAACACCGCGGGAACGGTGCACCCGATCCATCCGGCATGAAGCACACCGACACCCCACCGGCCCGGGAGGGCGCCGACGACGAGGCGTGCATGGCGCTCCTCCACGGACACGTCCCGCTCAGCCTGCTGCTCGACATCGCCCGGCCGGCCGGGCCGAGCTCGGAGGAGATTCTCGTGGAGGAGGGGGAGCCGCTGGAGCACTGGTGGGAGCCGCGCGCCTGAGCACGGTCAGGGCGCGTGCGCGTTGTGGACGGCCACGCGGCGGCTGGTAGGCTGCCGCCCGTAGCTGGCGCCGCTAGCTCAATGGCAGAGCAGCGGACTCTTAATCCGCGGGTTCGGGGTTCGAGTCCCTGGCGGCGCACCCGGCGTGACCTGGCCCTCGTCCTGCGGGACGAGGCCGGCGTGGTTTTGGGCGGAGCGCGCCTTCGCGGACCAATCCGCACCCGCCGTCGCGGCGAAGGTGCAGAGCAAGCCTCGTCACCCCTCAAGGAGAGCCGCATGAAGAAGCTCAACCGCGCCCTGCTCGTCACCGCCATGACGGGCGCCATGGCGTTCGGCGTCGCCGGCACGGCGTCCGCCGCCCATTGCGTCGACGCCGACAGGACCTCCCCCGGTTTCTCCTACTTCGGCACCGACCACGTGCAGGAGTCGACCCACGCCGAAGGCGGGAACCCCGGCCCGCACGCCGGCACCTCCGGCGCCTCGAACTGCCGAGAGACGACCGGCAGCCCGTCCGACCGCGCGCCCGGACGCAACTGACGCACGAGCCACACGTTGCCGTAAGGGCTGCTAACGACGACCGCGACGCTGCCGCCGGAAGGCGGCGGCCGTCGCGGCGCCGAACGAGCCGACGACCATCAACGGCAGCGGGAGACAGCACCCGCCCACCGAGACCTGCGTCCCGCGACGGGTGCGCGCGGAGTAGTACGGGATGGGCCCGAAGAAGCGGATGCCGCTGCGCTCGCGACGACGGTACGGCGCCCCGCGCCCGTATCCGTACGCAGCCGGATGGCCGTAGTGGCCGGGTGACGGCCGCCGACCGTATCGGCGGTGCGCCCGACCCAGCAGACGGTCCAGCAGGTAGGCGCGCGCGAGGGAACCGAAGAGACCCATTGCACCGCCGTACCCGGGTGCCATGAACACAACCGTCCACCCATGACGAAGGGGCACGGCCGCCTGGCCGTGCCC
>JALYMU010000214.1 GCA_030773595.1 Actinomycetota bacterium
GTCCCGGTGCATCAACCGGGACGGCCGTCCTGGTGCGAGGCCGCGACCGCGGGACCGTCCGACATCAGCGCAAACGTGCTCCGCGACGCGACGAGCCGCACGTCGTCGAAGCCCTCATCGCGCAGCATCGCGAGGGTCACCAGGCTGTGCCGGTGCGCGTGCGCCGCCAGGACATCCTGCGGCACCCTGCGGTACGGCGGGCGCTCGGCGTTGCGGGCGAGGAGCACGTCGAGCGGCGTGCGCGCCAGCAACAGCGCGCGTGCCGGCAGCGCGTACGCACGTGCCTGCGCGACGTGCACCCGCCGCTCCCGGCGGCGCAGGTGGGTGGCGTCTGCGACGTAGCCGCAGCCGACCCGCAGCAGCGCCGTGCGGCGCACGTCGGCGCGCCGCAGCGCAGGAAGCGTGTAGGCCTGCAGCGGGTGCGGCACCCTGCCGTGGGCGAGCGCAGCGTCGTACATCCGCGACCGCTCGTCGTCGAGGCTCACGACGAGCCGCGGGTCGAGACCTGCGGCGAGGAGCCGCCCGCGCAGCGTCGTCTTGCCCGATGCCGCCGCGCCAACGAGCACGACGACCGCCGGGAGACGGAGGGTCTGCACCGCGCCGCCGTCAGCCGCCGCTGATGCCGACCTCGGCGCCGGCCGGCACAGCCGCGTCCTCGGCGTCGTCGAGCCAGCCCTGGGGCAGGACCACCCGTCGCACGCCGGTCGTCCGCCCGCGCGGGATGCCGATCACCGCGTCCGGGTAGGGCTGGTCCAGGTCGAGCTTGCCCAACAGGTCGTCCAGCTCCGCGAGGGAGGAGACCATGGCCAGCCGTTGGCGCAGCTCCGGGCCCACTGCGAAGCCCTTCGTGTACCACGCCACGTGCTTGCGGAACTCCCGCGAGCCCTTGTCCTCGTCGAAGTGCTCGCACAGCAGCTCGGCGTGCCGGCGCATGACGCGCGCCACCTCCCGCAGGCCGGGCCGTGGCGGCGCCGGCTCGCCCGCGAACGCGGCGGCCAGCTCGCCGAAGAGCCACGGCCGGCCCAGGCAGCCCCGCCCGACGACGACGCCGTCGCAGCCGGTCCGCTCCACCATGGCCAGGGCGTCGGCGGCCTGCCACACGTCGCCGTTGCCGAGCACGGGGATGCCGAGGGTGTCCTTGAGCCGGGCGATGGCGTCCCAGTCGGCATGCCCGCCGTACATCTGGGCCGCGGTCCGGCCGTGCAGCGCCACCCAGGCGCAGCCCTCCTCCTCGGCGATCCGCCCGGCGTCGAGGTAGGTCAGCACGGTGTCGTCGATGCCCTTGCGCATCTTCACCGTCACCGGGACCACGCCGCGCGCCGCGCCGACGGCCGCGCGCAGGATCGCCCGGAGCAGCTCCCGCTTGTAGGGCAGTGCGCTGCCCCCGCCCTTGCGGGTGACCTTGGGCACCGGGCAGCCGAAGTTGAGGTCGACGTGGTCGGCCAGCCCCTGCTCCACCACCATGGTGACGGCGGCCGCCACGACATGGGGGTCCACGCCGTAGAGCTGCACGCTGCGCGGGAACTCCTCCGGCCCGAACCGGATCATCCGCATCGTCTCGTCGTCGCGTTCCACGAGCGCCCGCGAGGTCACCATCTCGCTGACGTAGAGGCCCGCGCCGTACTCGCGGCACAGGCGGCGGAACGGCGCGTTGGTGATGCCGGCCATCGGCGCCAGGACGACCGGGGGCGACACCACGTGCGCGCCCAGTGCAAGGGGACGCTGCGTGACGGGGGCTCGGCGGGACGCGCTCACCCGGCCAGTGTCCCAGGGGTCGGCGGCCGCCGTCGTCGCCGCGCGTCCGACTTGTCCCGCTATTGACACCGGGAACCTGCGCTGCTTGGTTCCGTAACCGGTTACGGGACCGGTCACAGCTCTCGTGTCGACGACAGGACACCCCATGCCGACATTGCGTCTCCGGCGTCGCGTCGGTGCCCTCCCGACGACCCCCGCCGTACGCCGACGCCGCCCCGCCGCCGTCCTCCTCGCCACGGCGCTCGCCGGCCTCGGCGCGGTGGTCCCGCAGCAGAGCGCCTCCGCCGCCGGCGAGCGGGTGGACGTCTGGCTCACGACCACCTCGGACAGCGGCGGCCGGGTCGTCACCCGAGGCCTCCAGCAGCAGTCCCCGACTGCGTTCGCGTCCACGAGCGGCGCCGGGTCGCAGACCATCACGGTCGACGAGTCGAGGACCTACCAGACCTTCGAGGGCGGTGGCGCCTCGATCACGGACAGCACTGCATGGCTCCTGCGTGGTAGCGGCGCGGTCAGCGCGACGACGCGCGACAACGTGATGCGCAGGCTGTTCTCCCCCACCGAGGGCATCGGGCTGTCGTTCGTGCGCAACCCGATCGGCGCGTCGGACCTGTCGCGACCGGGCAACGTGTCCCTCGACGACACCTGCTGCGACCTCAGCGACTTCTCGATGGCCTACGACTCCGACGTCGGCCTGCTGACCGCGCAGGCCAGGCAGCTCAACCCGCAGCTGCGGCTGAAGGCCGTGCCGTGGAGCGCCCCGGGCTGGATGAAGGACAACGGGCGCATGGACCAGATGGGCTGGCTCAAGTGGGAGCACTACCCCACCTATGCGCAGTACTTCGTGAAGTACATCCAGGCCTACCAGGCCCGCGGCATCAAGGTTGACTACGTGTCGGTGCAGAACGAGCCGAACTGCTGCCAGGCCTCCAACCCCACCGCGATGAACTACCCGGGCATGAGCTGGAACAGCTCCGGCCTCGTGGAGTTCACCAAGAACCACCTCTACCCCGCGTTCCGCGCCGCCGGGATCACCACCAAGGTGATCGTGCACGACTGGAACTACGGTGACTACAACCAGATCGGCGCCGGGCTGCTGGCAGACACCAGTGTCCGGAACGACCCGCTCTTCGGCGGCATCGGGTGGCAGGGCTACTTCGGCGACGTCGCGACCGGCACGCAGGTCCACGACCAGTACCCCGGTGTACGGCAGTTCAGCACCGAGCACTCCGGCGGGACGTGGATCCCCGACCAGCACGCCGAGGACATGCGCGACATCGTGCAGTACGCGCGAAACTGGAGCAGCAGCATCGTCAAGTGGAGCCTCGCGCTGGACCAGAACATGGGCCCGCACAACGGCGGCTGCGGCACCTGCACCGGCCTCATCACCGTCCACAACGGCGACAGCCGCCACGGTCAGGTGGACTACACGATCGAGTACTACACCACCGGCCACCTGACGAAGTTCGTCCGGCCGGGAGCGGTCCGCATCGACTCCACCGCCAACACCGCGGTGCCCAATGTCGCCTGGCGCAACGCCGACGGGTCCAAGGCCCTCATCGCCCACAACGCGAGCGGCACCCAGCAGAGCGTCAAGGTGAACTGGGGCAACCAGTCGTTCACCTACACGCTGCCGGCCCGCACCTCCGCGACGTTCACCTGGAGCGGGACGCCGGGCTCCGCTCCGACCGGCCAGATCACCGGTCTCGGCGGTAAGTGCCTCGACGTGGCTGCCGCCAACTCGGCGAACGGCACGGCGGTGCAGATGTACGACTGCAACGGCACCTCCGCGCAGCGCTGGACGATGGCCAGCGACGGCAGCGTGCGCGCGCTGGGCAAGTGCCTGGACGTCTCCGCCGGCTCCACGGTCGACGGTGCCCTCGTCCAGCTCTGGGACTGCAACGGCAGCGGCGCCCAACGATGGCAGTACACCGCCGGCCAGGACCTGGTGAACCCACAGGCGAACAAGTGCCTCGACGTCCAGAACCACAGCACGGCCAACGGTGCCCGGACCCAGATCTGGACCTGCACGGGCGCGAGCAACCAGAAGTGGGCCGTCCCCCGCTGACCCCCGGACAGCCGCACGGAGCACCGCGCTCGGCGTCTCGGTCCGTGGCTTGGTCAGGCGCCGGTCCGCGCCACCCCCGCCGTCGCGCCCCGGTCAGTTCGCGACGGCGTTGCTACGGTGAACGCCGACGCGAGGGGGCTTCCGGTGGCAGTCACGATGGCGGAGATCGCGGCCCGGGCCGGCGTCTCCAAGACCACCGTCTCCCGCGTGCTCAACGGCAAGCCGGACGTCGACGCGCAGACCGCCGAGCGGGTCCGCGCGCTGGTCGAGCAGACCGGCTACGTCCGCAGCGCGAGCGCGGTGCGACTGGCCCGCGGACGGACCGGCTGCGTCGGCATCCTGCTGCCGTCGCTGGCCTGGCCCTGGCTGGTCGAGGTCATGCGCGGCATCGCGGAGGAGCTCGAGGATTCCCAGTACAGCGGGATGCTGTTCACGATGAGTCAGGGCCAGCAGGCCCTGCCCGCCTTCACCGAGCACGTCTCCGCCCGCAGCTTCGACGGGCTGCTGGCGGTGGAGCCGCCGGGGATGCTCGGCTACGTCGGTTCGCTGCACGCGCGCGGCCTGCCCGTCGTGCTCATCGACGACCGAGGCTTCCACCCGGAGTTCCCGTCGGTGGCGACGACCAACACCGACGGCGGCCGGCAGGCCGGGGAGCACCTGGTGGGCACGGGCCGGCGGCGGATCGTCCAGATCGCCGGGCGTCAGAGCTACGGATGCGTGCAGGCGCGGGCGGACGGCTTCTCGAGCGGACTGGGCCGGGCCGCCGGTGAGGGTGGGCCCCTGACGGTCCACGCGGACTTCACCGAGCCCAGTGGCGCTGCGGCGATGCGCGAGCTCCTCGTCCGAGTGCCGGACCTCGACGCCGTCTTCGCGCACAACGACCTCATGGCGATCGGGGCCATGGATGTCCTGCGGGCGTCCGGGCGGGCAGTCCCCGACGATGTCGCCGTCGTCGGCTTCGACGACATCGACTCCGCGCGCTACGTCTCGCCGGCGCTCACGACCGTGCACCAGCCGCTCTACGAGATGGGCCGGACCGCCGCCCGGAACCTGCTCGAAGGACTGGGCGGCGGCACGGTCGCTGATCGCACGACGCTCCCCACGTCGCTGGTCCGGCGCGAGTCAGCCTGACCGGCGTACGGGCGACCGGCCCAGACTCAGCAGCCGAGCAGCCGCTGGGCGAGCCACCCCTCCACCGCGTCGAGGCCGATCCGCTCCTGCTTCATCGTGTCGCGGTCCCTGATGGTCACGCTGTCGTCCTCGATCGTGTCGAAGTCGACGGTGATGCAGTACGGGGTCCCGATCTCGTCCTGGCGCCGGTAGCGGCGCCCGATCGCGCCCGCGTCGTCGAAGTCGACGTTCCAGGACTTGCGGAGCCGTGCGGCGAGGTCACGGGCCTTCGGGGACAGGTCGGCGTTGCGGGAAAGCGGAAGGACCGCGGCCTTCACCGGGGCCAGCCGGTGGTCGAAGCGCATGACCGTGCGCTTCTCCATGACGCCCTTCGCGTTGGGTGCCTCGTCCTCGGCATAGGCGTCGAGGAGGAAGGCCAGCATCGCCCGGGTGAGCCCTGCGGCCGGCTCGATGACGTAGGGCACCCAGCGTTCGCCCTTGTCCTGGTCGAAATAGCTCAGGTCGACACCGGAGTGCTTCGAGTGCGTCGAGAGGTCGAAGTCGGTGCGGTTGGCGATGCCCTCGAGCTCGGCGAACTCCGTGCCGCCGAACTGGAAGCGGTACTCGATGTCGACCGTGCGCTTCGAGTAGTGGGAGAGCTTCTCCTTGGGGTGCTCGTAGAAGCGCAGGTTGTCGGGGTTCAGCCCGAGGTCGATGTACCAGTCCCAGCGGGTCTGGAGCCAGTACTCGTGCCACTCCTCGTCGGTGCCGGGCTCGACGAAGAACTCCATCTCCATCTGCTCGAACTCGCGCGTGCGGAAGATGAAGTTGCCCGGGGTGATCTCGTTGCGGAAGGACTTGCCGACCTGGCCTATGCCGAACGGCGGCTTGCGGCGCGCGGACTGCTCGACGTTCTTGTAGTTTACGAAGATGCCCTGCGCCGTCTCCGGACGCAGGTAGTGCAGGCCCTCGTCGGACTCCACCGGGCCGAGGTAGGTCTTGAGCAGCCCGTTGAACATGCGGGGCTCCGTGAACGCGCCCTTGGTCCCGCAGTTGGGGCAGTTCACGTCGGCGAGGCCGCCGGCCGGGGCGCGGCCGTGCTTGGCCTCGTAGGCCTCCTCCAGCTGGTCGGACCGGAATCGCTTGTGGCAGGACTGGCACTCGGTGAGCGGGTCGACGAACGCCTCGACGTGCCCGGAGGCGACCCACACGTCGCGGGCGAGGATCACCGAGGAGTCGATGCCGACCACGTCGTCGCGGCCCTGCACCACGGCCTTCCACCACTGGCGCTTGATGTTGTCCTTGAGCTCGACGCCGAGCGGCCCGTAGTCCCAGGCCGACCGCGTGCCGCCGTAGATCTCGCTGCAGGGATAGACGAACCCGCGCCGCTTGCTGAGGCTGACGAGGGTGTCGATGCGGTCGGCGGCCATGGGAGCTCCATCCGGCTGGCGGTCGGCGAGTGGTCGCGGCCCAGGCTATCGGCTCCGCGAGGACGTTCCGCCCGTCGCTCCTCGCTCAGCCGTCGGCGCGAGGCTGACCCCTTCCTTCGTCGCCTCCGGTCGCGGTCTCCGGTGTGGTCCCGACGTACGGCGCGCTCGCCTCGCCGACCGCGACGGTCGCGGCGTCCGCGGCGCGGTAGGACCGGCGTACGCCGGGCGGCGGCGCTGCGGCGTCGCGCCCGGGCTCCGCCTCGTCGAGCGCGAGCAGGACCTCGAACGCGCTGGGCTCGTCCTGGGCGGTGTACATGACCGGTACGGCGTGGACCTTGACGTCGTAGGAGGACAGCGCACGCCGGTAGTCCCCGACCGAGCGCCACTCCGTGCTCAGCAGCCACAGTCTCGGGTCGTCGGTCGACCGGGCCGCGTGCCCACGCACGTAGCCTCGGCACCGGGACAGCGACTCGAGCGCCGTCCGAGCCGACGCGAGGAACGCCTCACCGTCGGACTCGGCGACGGCGTGACGGGTCACGACGAGCACGCGCCTCTCCCTTCCCCACTCCGGCACCGACACGGCACGGACACGGCACGGTTCTGCGGCCGGCTGCCCGGCGTACATCGCTGCACGGATGGTCGCCGTACGTCACGCCACGCCGCTCCGCCAAGATGGCACGTCGGCACAGGACCCGTGCACCGAGGGGCAGGCAACCGCCGTGTTCCGGTGCAGACGGTGACCGGGAAGGAACGTAACCGTGGCCAAGAAGCGCCCCGCCCGCCGCGCGGCCGGTTCGGGCCCGTCGCGGCCCGGTGCTCGAACGGCGCGCCGCCGTCCGGCTGCCCGTCAGGCGCCGGCGCCCCCGCCGGCCAGCTCGCCGCTGCGTCGACGGGTGGAGCGGCTGAGCTACCCGCTGCTGCTGCGCCTGGTCCGCGGACGCCGCTGGTTGATCGCGCTCGTGCTCGCCACGCTGCTGCTCGCCGGTCTGGCCGCCCCCGCGCCGGTCGGCGTGGTCGCGCTCCTCGCGGTGACCGCGGTCGTGGGCTGGCTGACCTACCTGTCCTGGCCGGCCCTTGCCGCGGGCGCTCGGGCAGGACGGGTGCTCGTGCTGTTCCTGCTCGCCGGCGCGACCGCGGCCCGTGGCGCCGAACTCTTTTGACAACGGTTCTCATTCGCGAAAACATCGGGGCATGCCTCGCCGACTCCTGCCCTCCGGTCTCGCCCTCGCCGTGACCGTGACGGCCCTCGCCACGACCGGGTGCGGCGGGCCCGAGGCGACGTCGGCCGGGTCCTCGAGCCGGACGTCGGTCGCGGCGGCGTTCTATGCCCTGGAGTACGTCGTGGGCCGCGTGGGCGGCGACCACGTCGACGTCACAGGGCTGACGAAGCCGGGCCTTGAGCCGCACGATCTGGAGCTCACCCCGCGGCAGGTCGGGGCGGTGGTGGATGCCGACCTCGTCGTGTACCTGAAGGGCTTCCAGCCCGCCGTCGACGACGCCGTCGGACAGGGCGAGGCGGCCAAGGCGTTGGATGCCTCGACCGTCGTGCAGATGGCCGCCGAGCACGCCGACGGCGGCCACGAGGAGCACGCCGAGGACGAGCACGGGGGCGATGCCGGCGAGGGCGCCGGCGAGCACGCGCACGAGGGCGCCGGCGACCCGCACTTCTGGCTCGACCCGACCCGCGTCGGGACCTTCGCCACGGCGGTGGCGAAGCGGCTCGCGGCCGTGGACGCCGACCACGCGGCCGACTACACCGCCAACGCCGAGCGCCTCGGCGGAGAGCTCGCCGCCCTCGACCGGGACTACCGCGACGGGCTCCGCCAGTGCGAGCGCCGGACGTTCGTCACCAGCCACTCGGCGTTCGGCTACCTCGCCGAGCGCTACTACCTCCAGCAGGTCCCGATCGCCGGGCTGTCCCCGGAGGTCGAGCCCTCCCCCGGGCGGCTGGAGGAGGTCCAGGACGTCGTCCGCTCCGAGGACGTGACCACGATCTTCTACGAGACCCTCACCGCACCCGACGTGGCCGAGTCGATGGCCCGCGACCTCGGCGTACGCACCGACGTCCTCGACCCCGTCGAAGGCATCACGGACGCCTCCCCCGGCCGGGACTACCTCGCCGTGATGCGGGCGAACCTCGACGCGCTGCGCAAGGCCAACGGATGCGCGTGACGCGCGACGTCGGCCGTACGACGGCCGGCGCGACCGCCGCTCCCGTCATCGTCGACGACGTGGCCGTCGCGATCGGCGGGCGGATGGTCCTGCGCGAGGTGTCCACGCACGTCGCGGCCGGTGAGGTCGTCGCCCTGCTCGGGGCGAACGGCTCGGGAAAGTCCACGCTGGTGCGCACCATCGTGGGGCTGCTGACGCCCCACCGCGGAACGGTCCGCGTGTTCGGCAGCCCGGTGTCACAGCTGAGCGACCGGCGCCGGATCGGCTACGTCCCGCAGCGGCTGACCGCGGCGTCCGCCGTACCCGCCACCGTGGCCGAGGTGGTGCACGCGGGGCGCCTGGCGGGGCGCCCGTGGTGGCGTCCGGTCAGCCGGGCAGACGTTGAGGCGGTCGACCGCGCGCTGCAGACGGTCGGTCTCGCCGACCGGGCACGTGACGGAGTCGCCGAGCTCTCCGGCGGCCAGCAGCAGCGCGTGCTCCTCGCCCGGGCGCTCGCCGGTGACCCCGACCTGCTCATCCTCGACGAGCCGATGGCCGGGGTCGATCTCGACAGCCAGGAGTCGCTGTCGGCGTCGCTCGCCACCCTGGTGCGCGCCGGCACGACGGTCCTGCTCGTCGCGCACGAGCTGGGCCCGGTCGAGACGCTCGTCGACCGTGCGGTCGTGCTGCGGGACGGCCGGGTCGTGCACGACGGCGCGCCGCCCGCACCGGCGGGCCACCACTCCGGCCTCGGACACGACCACGTCCACCAGCACGCGGACGAGCCGACGCGACCGGGGTGGGTGCACTGATGCTGCCGGAGTTCCTCGAGCCCGCGTACATGCAGCGCGCCGTCCTCGCTGCCGTACTCGTCGGCCTCTGCGCACCGAGCGTCGGCATCTACCTCGTGCAGCGCCGCCTCGCCCTGATGGGCGACGGCATCGGGCACGTCGCGCTGACCGGTGTCGCGGTCGGCTTGCTGACCGGGACCTCGCCGGTCTACACCGCCGTCGCGGTGGCCGTCGTCGGCGCGGTGGCGATCGAGGTTCTCCGGGAGCGCGGCAGGACCAGCGGTGACGTCGCGCTGGCCATGCTGTTCTACGGCGGCATCGCCGCCGGCGTCGTCCTCGTCGGCAAGTCCGACAGCGCCACCACGACGTCGCTGACGGGGTTCCTGTTCGGGCAGCTGACGACGGTGCAGCCTGGCGAGCTCGCCGTCATCGCAGTCCTGGCCATCCTCGTGCTGCTGGTCACCGTCGGCCTGCAGCGACGGCTGTTCGCGGTGTGCCACGACGAGGAGTACGCGCGGGTGAGCGGGCTGCCGGTGCGCCGGCTGAACCTGCTGCTCGCGGTGGTGGCCGCCGTGACGGTGACGGTGGCGCTGCGCGTCGTCGGAGTGCTGCTCATCTCCGCGTTGATGGTGGTCCCCGTAGCGGCGGTCCAGCAGCTCACCCGCGGCTTCCGCGCCACGTTCGCCGGAAGCGTCGCGCTCGGCGTCGCGTGTGCGTGCGGCGGGGTGGCGACGTCGTACTACGCCGACACCGCGCCGGGAGCGACGATCGTGCTGCTCGCCATCGTGGCGTTCGGGGTCGGCGCGTTGCTGTCCGCCGTACGCCGAAGCGTCCGTCCGGCCGCTGCGAGCGCGTCCGGCCCCGCGCCCATCCACGCCGACGACCTCGCGCTGCCGCACGGCGAAGGAGCCGCGTGATGGCGAGGGATGACGCGACCGGCGAGGGCTCGCAGGGACGCCTCGTCCGGGACGGCACCGCGGCGGAGCGCTCACTGCGCTCGGTGCGCTCCGACGGCGGCACCGCGGCCGGTTCCAGGCGGGCCGGGACCTCGTCGGCCGGGAGCTCGTCGGGCGGGAGCTCGTCGGCCGTGCGTATCGGCACCCGTCCGACCCGCCAGCGCGCCGCGGTCAGCGCGGCCTTGGACTCCGTGGCGGACTTCCGCAGCGCCCAGGAGCTCCACGAGCTGCTCCGCCGGCGCGGCGACGACGTGGGGCTCGCGACCGTCTACCGGACTCTGCAGGCGCTCGCGGACGCCGGCGAGGTCGACGTCCTGCGGACCGCCGACGGCGAGGCGGTCTACCGACGGTGCAGCAGCGGCCATCACCACCACCTCGTGTGCCGCAGCTGCGGGCGAACCGTCGAGGTCGAGGGGCCGACGGTGGAGCGATGGGCCGCCAAGGTCGCGGCCGACCACGGGTTCAGCGACGTCAGCCACACCCTCGAGGTCTTCGGCACGTGTGCGGAGTGCGCGGGAGGCGGGTGACACCCCGGACCGGCCCGAACGCGCAGCAGTCCCGGGCCGGGCGAACGCCTCGACGCCTCGACGGTGAAGGACTTCGGACCGATACGGGCCGAAACGCTTCCGGATCACGAGGTCGCCGCGGTCGCCGGAAGCCCGCCGCAGTCGCCGGAAGCCCGCGCAGTCCTCGGCAGCCACACAGGCCCGGCGGCCGGCGAGCCGTGCGCGGCGGATGGCCTCACGAGGTCCGGCAGCGGCTCAGCCCTCGGCGGCCGTAGCGTTCTCGTCCGCCTCTCGGGCCGACAGGCCCTCGGTGGACAGGTTCCGGGCGGACAGGTCCCGGAAAGGCACCTCCTCCGCCGACAGGTCGCAAGCGAACAGGTCCTCGACGGGCACGGGGTTCGGCACCGCCCCGCCGTACCTGCGGTCGCGGCTGGCGAAGACCTCGATGCCGTGCCACAGGTGGCGCCGGTCGAAGTCCGGCCAGAGCGTGTCCAGGAACACCATCTCGGCATAGGCCGCCTGCCACAGCAGGAAGTTCGACGTGCGCTGCTCCCCCGACGAACGCAGGAACAGGTCGACGTCCGGGATTTCCGGCTCGTACAGATGACGAGCCAGCACGCGCTCATCGACCTTCTCCGGGTCCAGGCGACCGGCCGCGACCTCGCGGGCGACGGCACGGGCCGCATCGGCGACCTCCGCGCGTCCGCCGTAGTTGACGCAGAACTGCAGCGTCAGTGTGGTGTTGTGCACGGTGCGGCGCTCGGCATCCTCGAGCTCGTCGATGACGCTCTTCCACAGCCGCCGCCGACGCCCGGCCCACCGAACCCGTACACCCATGTCCGCCAACTGGTCACGGCGGCGACGGATGACGTCCCGGTTGAAGCCCATGAGGAATCGGACCTCGTCGGGGGAACGCTTCCAGTTCTCGGTCGAGAACGCGTAGGCCGAGAGGTACGGGACGCCCATCTCGATCGCGCCGCAGACGACGTCGAACAGCGACGCCTCGCCCGCCTCGTGTCCGCGCGTACGAGGCAGGCCGCGCTGCTTGGCCCAGCGCCCGTTGCCGTCCATGACGATCGCCACGTGGCGTGGCACGAGCTCGCGCGGCAGCTGCGGTGGCCGGGCGCCCGAGGGGTGGGGTGGCGGTGCCGCGGCGGGCGCACCCTTGGGCCGCACCTCACCCGACACACGTGTACGGCGGATCAGCCCACCCCGGCCGGACGCGCTCACACGCGCTCCACGTGCTTGAGGGAACGGAGCCCTCGCTCGAGGTGCCACTGCAGGTAGGCGGCGACGAGACCGCTGCTCTCCCGTCGGTGGCGCGGCTCGCTCGCCATCGCGGTGTCCCACTCCCCCGCGAGCAGTGCGGCGAGCAGGACGAACGACTCGCGTGCCGGGGACACCGCACCGGGCGGGCGGCAGGCCGGGCAGACGGCCCCGCCGGCCGAGACGGCGAACGCTCCGTGCGGACCCGGCAGCCCGCACCGCGCGCAGGTGTCGAACGACGCGGCGTAGCCGGCGACCGCGAGGGAGCGCAGCAGGAAGGAGTCGAGCACGAGCCCCGGGTCGAGCCGGCCCTGGGCGAGGGCACGCAGCCCGCCGACGAGCAGCAGGAACTGCTGGACCGCCGGCTCGCCCTCCTGGTCGGTGAATCGCTCGGCGGTCTCGAGCATCGCGGTGCCGGCGGTGTAGCGGCCGTAGTCGGCCACGACCTGCTCGCCATAGGCCCCGAGCGTCTCCGCCTGGGTGACGATGTCGAGGGACCGGCCGGAGTAGAGCTGCGCGTCCACGTGCATGAACGGCTCCAGCCGGGCCCCGAACTTCGAGCGGGTACGGCGCACACCCTTGGCGACCGCACGCACCCGGCCGTGGCGGCGGGTGAGCAGGGTGACGATGCGGTCGGCCTCACCGAGCTTCTGGGTGCGCAGGACGACGCCCTCGTCACGGTAGAGGCTCACGCCCGCCATTCTCGCCGACGGACACGAATCGCGGTGGTACGGCGCGCGGCCGTTGCGGCGGCCGCAGCGCTTCATCCGGTTCTGTCGGTGCGCCGTGGTGCTGGGGCCCTCCTCCCGTGGAGTGGCCGATCATGTGCTTCCGCGCGGGTGCTCGTCAGTGGCTACGGGGCGCTGGCTCTCGCCGCCCGCGGCACCCCCGCCCGGCTCCGTGGCTGACTCGCCCTCGTCCCGCGAGTGACGCTCCGGCCCATCTGGTCAGCGCACGCCACGCCTCGTTGACCGTGGCGACGAAGAGCCATATACAGAGCCATAAGTACTATCGATTCGTCCCACTTTTCCCACGCTGCCCACGCGACCGCGAGAACAGGCATGCGAACGACCCACCAGAGCCGGTGTCTCGTCTTTTTAGAGGTCACTTATATACCTCAGCGTTCATCCACTTTTTCACGCCTTTGCACTGACAACCACTG
>JALYMU010000215.1 GCA_030773595.1 Actinomycetota bacterium
GCGTAGCCCCGTGCGGGAGGCGCCGCGCCGCGCAGCAGCCGCCCCCGCACGGCGCACCCCCCGCGCAGCAGACGCGGCCCCGCAGCGTACCCCTCGCACCGTGCCGTACAGTCTGGGGGCGGACTCCATCGGGCTCAACGCCTCAGTGGAGCCCTACACGGACGAGATGGTGCGGCACAGCGACGGGGGTGTGAACCCTCGGGACCCCTACACGGTGGCGTGGTGGAGCGGCGGCAGCCCCCCCTCCGCGCGCGCCACCTCCACCGCCTATCTCTACGGCCACACCTGGTACCGGCCGGCGGTGTTCAACCGCATCAAGGAGCTGCAGCGCGGGGACCGCGTGTGGCTCACCACCAGCGAGGGGGTGCTGTGGTACGAGGTGGAGCGCACCTACGTGGTGCCCAAGTCCGAGCTGCCCGACGACCCGCGGGTGACCAAGGCGGTGGCGGGGCGGCTGTTGCTCATCGGGTGCTACAGGGAGAGCGGGTGGGAGCGGCGCACCACGGAGAACGTGGTGGTGCAGGCGCAGCTGCTGCCGTAGGGGCTGGTACCGCGCCCCTCCCGCACCTCCGTCCAGCGCCCGCGAGCTCGTCGACGCCTTCGTGGCGCTTCGCCGCCTGCCCGGCTGCATGACCGGCGCTCGACGTGGGTGCGGAAATTACCCTCCGGTGGGCGTCTCCGGTGACACTGGTGTGGGTGAAGCGGGTGTGGCGCTGCGTGAGCCCGCGTGCCCGGTGCGCACCTGATCGGAGTCCTCGCAGCACATCCGGCCGCGGGTTCGCTGAGCGAGTGGGCCCGCCGGGAGGTGTGCCGCCGGGTCGGGCAGGACGGGCACTCGGTGGCGCAGGTGGCCGCCGAGTTCGGCGTTGGGTGGGCCACCGCGATGGCCGCCGTCCGCGCCTACGGGACCGCGCTGGTGGAGGACCCGGATCGCCTCGACGGGGTGAGCGATCTTGGGGTGGACGAGACCGCCTTCCTCGCGGGGACCGCCGCCCATCCGAGCGAGTACGTCACCGGGGCGGTCGACGTGCGCGCTGCGCGGCGGCTCGACGTGGTGCCCGGGCGCAGCTCAAAGGCCTTGTCCACGTGGGTGTCTGCCCAACCGGTGCCGTGGCGGCAGCCGATCCGCACCGCCGCGCTGGACCCCCGTACCGCGGATACGCCACCGCGCTGCGCACCGAGATGCCCGACGTCGTCCGCGTCCTCGACCCTTTCACGTCACCCGGCTCGGGTTCGCCGCCGTCGATGAGGTGCGCCGGCGGGTGCAGCACGAGATCAGCGGGCACCGCGGCCGCCGCCACGACCCGCTCTACCGGACCCGCCGGGTGGTGCGCCGCGGCGCGGAGAACCTCAGCGAGCGGGCGTGGGAACGCCTGCTCGCCGGGCTTGAAGCCGGCGACGTCGACCAACAGATCGCGCGGACCTGGATCGCCGCGCAGGACCTGCGCAAGATCTACCGCTGCCGGGACCGGGAGCAGGCGACCCAAGCGCTGGACCGGTGGATGGTCCACTGCGCTAAACGCCGATGTCCCCGAGCTGGCCCGGCTTGCCACCACCATCGACTCGTGGCGGGAGGAGTTCCTGGCCTACTTCGACACCGGCGGAGTCAGCAACGGCCCGACCGAAGCGATGAACCTGCTGATCAAGAAGATCACGCGCGTCGGGCACGGTTTCCGCAACTTCGCCAACTACCGGCTCCCCCTGCTCCTGCACTGCGGCGTCGACTGGCACACTCCTGTACCAACACGGATCAGGGGCCGGCTACCACGCTTGGCTGCGTAGAGCCCAGCTCAGGTCCGAAGAGCCGGATAAGGGCCCGGCGGCCGGGTCGCCTCACCCGCGGTGGACAGCGGTGTCCAGAAGGCCGATGGGTGGGCTGCCGAGATCGAGCAGCGCGGCGTGCAGCCGCTTCAGGGAGAAACCTTCGCCCCAAGCGAGCCGCGCGCGCTCGCGGGTGTCGAGTATGGCGAGCTTGCCCCAGGTGTAGCGGCCGTAGGTCGGGTCGAACGTGCCGCGCCGCGCCTCGCTCGCCGCACCCGCGCGGTTCATCAGCGCGTCACGGACGAACATCTCCGTCGCGTCGTCGACGGTGATGGCGCCGGTGTGCAGGCCGATGGCGCTGGACAGCCTCGTCACCCGGATCAGCGCCTCGAGCGCCACGCCGATGGCGAAGCGCGGGTCCTCACCGCGGAAGCCCTCCTCCACCATCACCTCCTCGACGTAGTGGGCCCACCCTTCGGCGAAGGTCATCGACATGACGGTACGGCGGATCGGCGTCGCCCCCCGGCGCAGCGAGCGCCCGTGGGCGTAGTGCCCGGGGGCGACCTCGTGCGCGGTGATCCCGGGAAGCGTCGTGCGGCTGAAGACCGAGAGCCACTCCTCGATCTCCTCCGCCGGCCAGGACGGGTCCGGAGGGGTGACGTGGTACCACGACGGGGCATCCGCCTCGGCCGGCGCCGCCCACGACATCATCGCCATCGCCCACGACCGCGACTTCGGCGCGGGACCGACGAGGCACTCGCCGTCCAGGTGCGGCGCGAGGCTCCGCTCGCGGGAGAAGGCGAGGACCTCTTCCGTCTGTTGGCGGGCCTCGTCGAGCACGCCGTCGATGTCGGGGTGGTCACGCAGGAGGTCGGCGACCAGCTGCGCCGGCTCCCGCGCCGGGTCCAGCCGCGCGCACGCGTCGTGCAGCATCGCGGTCAGCCGGTCGCGCTCCTGGGTGGCCGTGGCGGCGAGCACGTCGAGGTCGACGGTGGTGGCCTCGGCCGTGCCCATGAGCCGGGCCAGGGCGTTGCCCCCCAACGACGGGTCGGGGTCGCCGGTGCGGGCGGCCTCCTCCAGGTGCGCGACCAGTCGGCCATGGGCCTCCCGGGCGCGCCCGAGCGTGTCGTCGTCGCCCTCGGGCAGGCCTTCGGCCAGACCGCGCGCCGCTCCGAGCAGGGCACCGGCGACGGGTGCGCTCACCTCGTCCAGGGACTCGAGTGCCATCGCCACGGCGTCGGGCCAGGCTTCGACGTGGCTGCGCCGGGCCGCCTCCCGCTCCTCGGCCGGGGCGTACTCCCGGTCGTAGCTGGCGAGGTCGAGGTTGGACAGGTGGACGAGCGGGTGGCGGCGGTGCAGCTCGAGCTCGCCGAGCTCCACGCGTAGTGCCTCCTCCGCGGCGGCCAGGTGCGCCTCCTCGTGCGGGTCCTCGAGCGGGTCTCCCGAGCCGAGGCGGGCGAGTGCGTCGCGCACGCCCGTGGGCGAAAGGTCCTGCACCGTCCCGTCGTACTCGTGGCGCCCGGCGTTCTCCCGGGCGGAGGGGACGCTGATGTCGCAGACGGCGCGCAGGCGGGCGTCGAGGGTGTCCATGCCGGGCACCCTACGGTTGCCCGATGCTACCCGTCGGTAACATCGGGGCCGCGGGGACCCCCGCACGCGGCCAGCCGTCACCACCGTGGCACGCTGGCTGTCACCACGGACGCGGGGCAACGGGGCTCCGCGCAGCCGGCCGCGCGCCGGCGCACCCGGAACGGGAGGTCGGTCACCGGCATGTCCGAGCCAGTTCGAATCGTGGTGTGCGTCAAGCACGTCCCCGACGCAGCAGCCGACCGGCGGTTCAGCGCGGACGGCCGCACCGACCGGGCCGGCGTCGACAGCGTCCTGTCCGAGCTGGACGAGTACGCCGTCGAGCAGGCGCTGCGCGTCGTCGAGAGCGGCGTTGCGGGCGAGATCACCTACCTCACGATGGGCCCGGACCAGGCCTCCCAGGCGCTGCGCAAGGCGCTGTCCATGGGGGGTGACAGGGCAGTGCACGTCGTCGACGACGCGATCGCCGGATCTGACGCCGTCGCCACCTCCCTCGTCCTCGCGGCCGCGATTTCGCGCATCGGCGCCGACCTCGTCGTGTGCGGCATGGCCTCGACCGACGGCGTGATGTCGGTGGTCCCCGCGATGCTGGCCGAGCGGCTCGGCCTCGCGCAGGTGACCTACGCCGGGAAGCTCGAGGTCGCCGGCTCGACCGTGCGCATCCGCCGGGACAACGACAACGCCAGCGAGACGGTCGAGGCGGCGCTGCCCGCCGTCGTGTCGGTGACCGACCAGACCGGCGAGGCGCGCTACCCGTCGTTCAAGGGGATCATGGCGGCGAAGAAGAAGCCGCTCGAGACCCTGTCCCTGGCCGACCTCAGCGTGCCGTCGGAGGAGGTCGGTTTCCCGGCGTCGCGCACGGCCGTCGACGACATCACCCGCCGCCCGCCGCGCCAAGCGGGCACCGTGGTAAAGGACGAGGGCGACGGCGCCGTGCGCCTCGCCGAGTTCCTGGCCGCGCAGAAGTTCGTCTGACCGTCGTCGCGCACCCCGCAGGAGACATACCCATGGCCGAGGTCCTCGTCCTCGTCGACCACGTCGACGGCTCCGTCCGTAAGCCCTCCACCGAGGTGCTCACCCTCGCTCGCCGCCTCGGCGAGCCCTCCGCGGTCGTCTGCGGCCAGGGCGCCGTGAACGCCGTGGAGACGGCGGGCCGCTTCGGCGCCGGCAAGGTCTACCTCGTCGAGGCGCCCGAGGTCGACGACTACCTCGTCGCGCCGAAGGTCGACGTGCTCGCCGCGCTCGTCGGGCGGGTCGGGCCCGCCGCGGTCCTTGTGACCTCCACGCCGGAAGGCAAGGAGATCGCCGGGCGGCTCGCCGTACGCACCGGGTCGGGTGTCATCACCGACGCGGTCGACGTCGAGGCGGGGCCCGAGGGCCCCGTGGCGACACAGTCGGTGTTCGCCGCGTCCTACTCCGTGCGGTCCCACGTGACCCGCGGCGTGTCGATCATCACCGTGAAGACCAACTCGGTCGCTCCCGAGCCGGCCGAGGTCTCCCCGGCGGTCGAGAGCGTCGAGGTGGCCTTTTCCGAGGGTTCGCGGGCCGCCAAGGTCGTCGCCCGCGAGACCCGCGCGGCCACCGGGCGCCCGGAGCTCACCGAGGCGGCCATCGTCGTGTCCGGCGGACGCGGTCTCGGCGCGGCCGAGAACTTCCGCCTCGTGGAGGAGCTCGCCGACGCCCTCGGCGGCGCGGTCGGCGCGTCGCGGGCCGCCGTCGACGCGGGGTGGTACCCGCACAGCTCGCAGGTCGGCCAGACAGGCAAGACGGTCTCCCCGCAGCTCTACGTCGCCGCCGGCATCTCCGGTGCGATCCAGCACCGCGCCGGCATGCAGACGTCCAAGACGATCGTGGCGGTGAACAAGGACGCCGAGGCGCCGATCTTCGAGCTCGCCGACCTGGGCGTGGTAGGCGACGTGTTGTCGGTCCTGCCGGCGGTGACCGAGGAGGTCCGCCGCCGCAAGGGCTGAGCGCGCACGCTGGCGGGCGGCGTCCCGGGCCTAGACTGACGCCGACATGGCCTACCTCGACCACGCGGCGACCACGCCGATGCTCCCGGAGGCGGTCGAGGCAATGACCGCGCGGCTGGGTGGCGTCGGCAACCCGTCGTCGCTGCACGGGTCCGGCCGCCGGGCCCGCCAGGTCGTCGAGGAGGCCCGCGAGTCGATCGCCGCCTGCCTGGGGGCGCGCCCCAGCGAGGTCGTGTTCACCAGCGGCGGCACGGAGGCCGACAACCTCGCCGTCAAGGGCATCTACTGGTCGCGTCGAGCAGCGGATGACCGGCGTCGCCGGATCCTGGCCAGCTCGGTCGAGCACCACGCGGTCCTCGACTCCGTGCTGTGGCTGTGCGAGCACGAGGGTGCGGAGGTCGAGTGGCTGCCCGTCGACCGGGTCGGGCGGGTGCGGCTCGACGCGCTCGAGGCCACGCTCGGCGCCGACCCCGAGTCCGTGGCGCTCGTCACGGTCATGTGGGCCAACAACGAGGTCGGCACCATCCAGCCGGTCGCCGAGCTCGCCGAGCTCGCCCACCGCCACGGCGTCCCGGTGCACTCCGACGCGGTGCAAGCGCTCGGGCAGGTGCCGGTCGACTTCGCCGCGAGTGGCCTCGACGCGATGACGGTCAGCGCGCACAAGATCGGCGGGTCCCTCGGCGTGGGCGCGCTGGTCCTCGGGCGCACGCTCGACGCCGTACCCCTCCTGCACGGCGGTGGGCAGGAGCGCGACGTCCGCTCCGGCACGCTCGACACCCCAGCCATCGCGGCGTTCGCCGTCGCCGCGCAGGTCGCGGTCACCCAGCGGCCGCGGCGCAGCGGCGAGGTCGCGGCGCTGCGCGACCGGCTGGCGGCCACCGTCGCCGAGCTCGTGCCCGACGCCGTCCTCAACGGCCCGCCGCTGCACGACCGCGCCGAGCGGCTGCCCGGCAACCTCCACCTCACCTTCCCCGGCTGCGAGGGCGACTCGCTGCTGCTCCTGCTCGACGCGCGGGGCGTCGAGTGCTCGACCGGTTCCGCGTGCTCGGCGGGAGTGCCGCGTCCGAGTCACGTCCTGCTGGCGATGGGCATCGACGAGGACGCGGCGCGCGGGTCCCTGCGGTTCTCGCTCGGGCACACGTCGACGGACGCCGACGTCGACGCGGTCGGGGACGTGATCGCCTCCGTCGTGGAGCGCGCTCGCCGGGCCGGGCTCGCGTCCCAGCCCGCCACGCTGGGGGGCTGACACCGTGCGTGTGCTCGCCGCGATGAGCGGCGGAGTCGACTCGGCGGTCGCGGCGGCGCGAGCGGTCGAGGCGGGCCACGACGTGACGGGGGTGCACCTCGCCCTCTCGCCGAGCCCACAGGCGATGCGCAACGGCGCCCGCGGCTGCTGCACGCTCGAGGACGCCCGCGACGCGCGGCGGGCCGCCGACGTGCTCCGCATCCCGTTCTACGTCTGGGACATGGCCGAGCGGTTCCGCGCCGACGTGGTCGAGGACTTCGTCGCCGAGTACGCCTCCGGGCGGACCCCCAACCCCTGCCTGCGCTGCAACGAGCGGATCAAGTTCGCCGCGGTGCTCGACAAGGCCCGGGCGCTCGGCTTCGACGCGGTCTGCACCGGGCACTACGCCCGGCTCGTCGACGGGGATCTGCACCGGGCGGTGGACCCGGACAAGGACCAGTCCTACGTCCTGGCCGTCCTGACCCCCGAGCAGCTGCGCCACGCGGTCTTCCCGCTCGGCGACTCGACCAAGGGCGACGTCCGCGAGGAGGCGGCGCGGCGCGGCCTCGCAGTCGCGGCGAAGCCGGACAGCCACGACATCTGCTTCATCGCCGACGGGGACACCCGAGGGTTCCTGCGCGAGCGCCTGGGCAGCCAGCCTGGCGCGGTCGTGGACGCCGACGGCACGCCGCTGGGGGAGCACGACGGTGCCTACGCGTTCACGGTGGGGCAGCGGCGCGGGCTGCGCCTGGGCCGCCCCGCGCCGGACGGGCGGCCTCGCTACGTGCTCGAGGTCTCACCGGTGACGCGGACGGTGACCGTGGGACCGCAGGAGGCGCTCGCGGTCGACGTCGTGGTGGGCGACGCGCCGCGCTGGTGCGGGCCGGCGCCGGCGTACGGCGGGGAGCTGGCGTGTGCCGCGCAGGTCCGCGCGCACGGCGAGGCCGTGCCGGCGACGGCGTCGGTGGACGCGGAGGGCGTGCTCGTGCGGCTCGAGGTGCCGCTGCACGGGGTCGCGCCCGGCCAGGCGGTCGTGCTGTACGACGGCACGCGCGTCGTCGGGTCGGCCACCGTGGTCGCGGCGCGCCGTGGTGGCGTGACGACCCGGTCCGGTCGCCGGGTCGCCGGTGAGGACGGCGCGACGGGGGCGCGGGGCTAGAGTCACCGGGTGGATCGCGCAGGGGCTTGGGTCGACGGCATCGCCGGAACCGCGACGGGGGTCGGCTCGTTGCCGGGCACGGACCCGCTCGAGGCGGCGCGGCTCGTGCTCGGCGAGCTGCCCGACCTGGCGCACCTGCCGGAGCTGCCCGCCCGCGGCGCGGGCGCGGACATGGTCGGGCGGACGGCATCCGCGCTGGTCGACCTGCACGTGGACCTCCAGCCCGCCGGATGGCGTTTCGTCCCCCGTCCCGGGCGGGACGAGCGCCGCGCGACGTGGATGCTGGCGCAGGACCTCGACGCGCTGGAGGAGGCCGCGCAGGGCTACGACGGTCCGCTGAAGGTGCAGCTGGTCGGCCCGTGGACGCTCGCCGCCTCGGTGGAGCTGCCGCGGGGTGACAAGGCCCTGTCCGACCCCGGCGCGTCGCGTGACATCGCGTCCTCGCTCGCGGAGACCGTGGCCGCACACGTCCGTGACGTGCGCCGGCGCGTGCCTGGCGCGCGCGTCGTCGTACAGCTGGACGAGCCGCTGCTGCCCGCGGTCCTCGCCGGGCGGGTGCGGACGGCGAGCGGGTACGACGTGATCGCCGCGGTCGAGGATTCCCGGGCCGAGTCCGCCCTCGCCGGCGTGATCGACGCCGCGCAGGTGCCCGTCGTGGTGCACTGCTGCGCTGCCGGGGTGCCGGTGTCCCTGCTGCGGCGAGCCGGTGCGGGCGGCGTGTCGCTCGACGCGTCGGTGCTGGGCCAGCGCGACGACGAGGCGCTGGGGGAGGCCTTGGAGGCGGGCGTGGTCCTGTTGGCGGGAGTCGTGCCCTCGCTGGACACGACGTTGTCGGACCCCGCCGCTACGGTCGATCCCGTACGGCGGATGTGGCGGCGGCTGGGCCTGGACCCGGCTTCGTTGTCGCGCCTCGTCGTCGTGACACCCACCTGCGGTCTCGCGGGGGCTTCGCCGCGCCATGCCCGCGCGGCTCTCCAGGCCGCCCGCGCGGCCGCTCGAGTGCTCGCGGAGGATCCCGAGTGAGCGTGCCGCAGACGACCGCTTCGGTGAGCGAGGCGGCGGGGGCCCGTGCCCCGCAGGCCGCCGGGCATCCCCAGCCCCAGGCCGCTGCGGTGCCCGGCGCCGCCGCGCCGGTGCCGGAGGACGTCCGTCGCCGCGTGGACGACCTGCGCCGCGAGCTCGAGGAGCACGCCTACCGCTACTACGTCCTGGACCGGCCGACCGTCACGGACGCCGAGTACGACCGGCTGATGCGCGAGCTGACGGCCCTGGAGGAGCGCTACCCATCGCTCGTGGTCCCGGACTCGCCGACGCAGAAGGTCGCCGGCACCTTCGACACGCGGTTCACGCCCGTGCGGCACCTCGAGCGCATGATGAGCCTCGACAACGTCTTCCACGCCGACGAGTTCGCGACCTGGGCCCAGCGCGCGACGCGCGAGACGCCGGTCGATGCGTGGCTGTGCGAGCTGAAGATCGACGGGCTCGCGGTGGACCTCGTCTACGAGGACGGACGGCTGGTCCGCGCCGCGACCCGGGGCGACGGCACGACCGGCGAGGACGTCACGAACAACGTCCGCACGCTCGGCCAGGTCCCGACCCGGCTGCCGGCCGGCGCTCCGGCCCTGCTCGAGGTGCGCGGCGAGATCTACCTGCCGGTCGCGGAGTTCGCCGACCTCAACGCCCGCCTCGTCGAGTCGGGCGGCAAGCCCTTCGCCAACCCGCGCAACGCGGCCGCCGGGTCCCTGCGCCAGAAGGACCCGCGCGTCACGGCGAGCCGCCCGCTGCGCCTCACGCTGCACGGCATCGGCGCCCGGCGCGGCTTCGACCCGCCGACCCAGTCCTCGGCCTACGAGGCGCTGCAGGAGCTCGGGCTGCCGGTGTCCAGCCGCTACGAGGTCGTCCCCGACCTCGAGGAAGCGCGCCGCTACGTCGCGCACTACGGTGAGCACCGCCACGACGTGGAGCACGAGATCGACGGCGTCGTGGTGAAGGTCGACCGCATCGACCTGCAGCGCCGGCTGGGCTCCACGTCCAAGGCGCCGCGCTGGGCGATCGCGTGGAAGTACCCGCCGGAGGAGGCGCAGACCCGGCTGCGCGACATCTTCGTCAGCGTGGGCCGCACCGGGCGGGTGACGCCGTTCGCGAGCCTGGAGCCCGTCCATGTGGGTGGCGTCACGGTAGGCACGGCCACGCTGCACAACGGCAACGAGGTGCGACGCAAGGGCGTCCTGATCGGCGACGTGGTCGTCGTACGCCGGGCCGGTGACGTGATCCCCGAGGTCGTCGGTCCGGTCGTGGACCTGCGCACCGGCGATGAGCGCGAGTTCGTCATGCCGGCGAGCTGCCCGGAGTGCGGCTCGGAGCTGGTGCGCCAACGCGAGGGCGACGTCGACCTGCGCTGCCCGAACACCCGCAGCTGCCCGGCGCAGCTGCGCGAGCGGGTGTTCGCCATGGCCTCCCGCGGAGCGCTCGACATCGAAGGGCTCGGCTACAAGGCGGCCGCCTCGCTCGTCCAGGAGGGGATCGTCGCCGACGAGGGTGATGTCCTGCTCCTCGACGCCGAGGCGCTCGGGCGGTCCAGCTTCTACACCAACAAGGACGGCACGCTCTCCGCCGCCGCAGGGCAGCTGCTATCGAGCCTCGAGCAGGCCCGGACGCGGCCGCTGTGGCGTTACCTCGTGGCGCTCTCGATCCGCCACGTCGGCGAGCCGACCGCGCGTGACCTCGCACGCGAGTTCGGTTCGATGGACCGGATCGCCGGCGCGACGGTCGAGGAGCTCGCCGCCGTGGAAGGCGTGGGGCCTGTCGTCGCCCGTGCCGTTCGCGAATGGTTTGACGTCGACTGGCACGTCGCGATCGTCGAGAAGTGGCGCCGCGCCGGCGCGACGATGGCCGACGAGCGCACGGCGGAAGGTCCCGGTCCGCTGGCGGGGGTCTCGGTCGTGGTGACGGGGACCCTGCAGCACTACAGCCGCGACCAGGCGACGGAGGCGATCCAGGAGCGTGGCGGCAAGGTGTCCGGCTCGGTGTCGAAGCGGACCAGCTTCGTGGTCGTGGGCGAGAGTCCGGGGTCCAAGCACGAGAAAGCCCTGCAGGTGGGCGTGCCGGTGCTCGACGAGGCGGGCTTCACGGTCCTGCTCGAGCAGGGCCCCGAGGCGGCCCGCGCGGTGGCGCAGACTGCGGCCTGAGGCGGACGGGTCCGGCCCGCACTGCTCAACCTTTGCTCCGCCGTGCCGATAGACACGGCGTCAGCATTCCAACGCGAGGAGGCGCATGTCCGCCCCCATGCGACCGTCGCTGCGCCGGCTGTCGTTGTCCAGCGTGACCTGGCACCTGTCGGTGTGGGTGGGACTTGGCGTGCTCGCCGCCGCCTGCGCCGCCGTCTCCACCGGCGAGATCAGGGCCGCGGGCGCCGCCCTCGCGATGACCGCCGTACTCCTCGTCGTGCTCGAGCTGCGCCCGATCATCGCGAGCGGCAGCCACGACCCGCAGGGCGTGGCGCTCTCCACCGCCTTCATCTTCGCGATGCTGCTCATGTGGGGGCTCTGGCCCGCGATCATCGTGCAGACCATCGCCACCGTCTGCTCCGAGGTCCGCAAGCGCAAGCCGGCGTGGAAGCACATCTTCAACGTCGGCCAGTACAACGTCTCGCTGGCCGCCGCCGCGCTCGTCCTGCCGCTCACCGGCGTGACGCCGTCCCTCACCGAGCCGCTGCGGGAGTTCGAGCTCTCCCACATGCCGTGGGTCGCGCTGTCCTGGCTCGTGTACTTCGTCGTCAACAACGCGCTGGTGTCCGGTGTGCTGTCCTACACCGACGACTTTCGGGCGCTTTTTCTCGACGACATCGCCTACTACGCCATCACGACCTTCGCGGTGCTGGCGCTCTCGCCGCTCGTCGTCGTCGTCGCCCAGGCCCAGTGGGCCCTGCTCCCGCTGCTCCTGCTGCCGCTGCTGCTCGTCCTCAAGACCGCGCAGATGTCGCTGGAGAAGGAGCACCAAGCCGCGCACGACGCGCTGACCGGCCTGCCCAACCGCAAGCTGCTGCAATCGCGGCTGACCGACGTCGCGGCGCGCGCGGCGCGGACAGGCGACCCCTTCGGCCTCATGCTGATCGACCTCGACCACTTCAAGGAGGTCAACGACACCCTGGGCCACCACGTCGGCGACCAGCTGCTGTTGCACTTCGCCGAGCGGCTGTCCGAGTCCGTCCGTCCGGGCGACGTCGTCGCGAGACTCGGCGGTGACGAGTTCGCAGTCATCGTGCTCGACGCCCGCGAGCCCCATGTCCGCGCGGTGGCCGAGCGGCTGCACGTGCTCCTCAGCACACCGGTCGAGCTCGAAGGTGTCGTGCTCGACGTGGAAGCCTCGGTCGGCATCGCTCTCGTCCCGGACCACGGCAGCGACCCGGACGAGCTTCTCCGACTCGCCGACGTTGCGATGTACGACGCGAAGGAGAACCGCACCGGCGTCGCGACCTACCGGCCCGACCGCGACCGCAACAGCACGGACCGGCTCGGCCTGCTCGGTGAGCTGCGGCTGGCGCTCGACGACGAGCAGCTGGAGCTGCACTACCAGCCGAAGGTGTCCCTCGCCCACGGTGGCGTCCTGGGGCTGGAGGCGCTCGTGCGCTGGCGCCACCCCGAGCGCGGGCTCGTGCCGCCGGACCAGTTCGTCCCGCTCGCCGAGCGCTCGGGCATCATGCACCTGCTCACCGAGGCCGTCGTGACGATGGCGCTGCGCCAGGCGGCGAGCTGGCGCGACGCCGGCATCAACGTGCCCGTCGCGGTCAACGTGTCGCTCGCGGACCTGACCGGCTCCCGCCTCGCGTCGCTCGTCGCGACGCGCCTGGAGCACCACTCCCTGCCCGCGGGAGCGCTCGAGCTCGAGATCACCGAGCGGGTGGTCGACCAGGAAACCGACGAGCTCGAGCCCGTCCTCGCCGAGCTGAAGCGGTTGGGCGTCATGCTCAGCCTTGACGACTTCGGGACCGGGTACTCCTCGCTGCTGCGGCTGCAGTCCCTTCCCGTCGGCGAGCTCAAGATCGACCGCGCTTTCGTGTCGCGGCTCTCCGACGGCACGGCAGCGGTCGGCATGGTCCGGGCCGTGGTCGACCTCGCCCACGCCATGGGCATGCCGGCGATCGCGGAGGGCGTCGAGACGGCCGAGGAGTGGGACGTCCTCGCGAGCCTGGGCTGCGACGGCGCCCAGGGGTGGTACATCGCCCGCCCGATGCCCGTCGTCGCCGCGACGCCCTGGCTCCAGCAGCATCTGTACGGCAACGGCTCCGGTGTCGTCGCGCACGGCAGCGTGCCGGTCGGTGCCCCAGCGGGAGCTGCGCGGGCCTGAGCCCTGCGCCTGCGAACGGCCAGGGCATACACGGGTGTACGTCCGGCACAGCACCGCCGTACAGACGTGTTCGGTGCTGCCGCCAGCACACCGCCTCGGCCAGCACCCCGCACCGCGCCACGTCCCTGGTCATGCCGGCACGGACGTCGCCAGCTCCTCGAGCAGCGCGCGCTCGTCGGCCTCGGACAGGCCGGCCTTGCGCCGTGCACCGGTGTCCCGACCTCGCTCCCACGCGAGCGTGTCCGCGAGAGTCTCGTGCACCGGCCGGGTTCGCAGGCCCGCCGCGCGCGCTCGCGCGCTGTCCCTGGCGTTGAACCCGGCCCAGTCGGGGTCGCCGATCCAGAGTGGGAGCGACCTCGGACCGGACCACGGCGTCACGTCCCGCTCTGCCAGCCACGTGGCGGTGGCCGGGACGACGGCTCCGGTGTGACCGGCGACCTCCCGCGCCACGCGGAGGTGCTCCGCGAGCGGCGTGGGCTCGCCCGTCGCGTTGAAGACGCCGGTCACGCCCCCGGTCCCAGCGTCCACCAGCCACTCGGCGAGGTCCCTGACGTCGATGACCGCGGTCGCCTCGCCCGGCGCGTCCGGCACGAGCACGCGGCCGTCCGGTGCGGCCGGCCGGGAGAACCGCAGCGGCCAGTACCCCGTGCGGTCCGAGACGTCACCGGGGCCGGCAATGAGCCCGACCCGCGCCACCAGCGAGCGCTCGGGGCCGTACCCGCGCAGGACATGTCCCTCGCACGCGACCTTCGCCTCGCCGTAGCTCTCCATCGCCTCCATGACGTCGCCGGACAACGGGGGCAGCAACGGTGCCGACTCGTCCTGACCCACGGCGCGGTGGTCGGCGTACACGTTGCCGGTCGAGACGAAGACGAAGACCCCGCTGCGGTCGGCCAGAGCCGCCACGGCGCGGCGTACCTGCCCCGGCTGTCGCGAGACGTCCACGACGGCGTCCCACTCGGCGCTCGCCACCCCGTCGTACGCGTCCGGCCCGTCGCGGTCGGCCCGCACCAGCGGCACGCCGTCCGGCACGCCGCCCGACTGCCCGCGGGCCAGGCACGTCACGGAGTGTCCGCGCGCGAGCGCCGCGGACGCGATGTGGCTGCCGAGCCATGCCGTGCCACCCAGGACGAGGAGATTCATGACGGCCACACAAGGCCTCGTCCGGTGCGGGCGCAAGGGTCGTTCGCCGTCAGCGCAGCGCGCGGCCGCCGAGCGGCGCAGCCGAGGCCGCACCGCCCGCGGAAGGCCGGCGCTGCCCTCTGGCCCGTCGCGGGCAGCGCGGCGAGCCTAGGATGTCCGCGTCGCCAACTCCCCGGGGAGCCGAACGCATGCCGTCCATCACACGCGACGAGGTGGCCCACCTCGCGCGGCTGTCCCGGCTCGACCTCTCCGACGCCGAGCTCGACCACCTGGCCGGCCAGCTCGACGTCATCCTCAGCGCGGTTGCCCGGGTCGCCGAGGTCGCGGCCGAGGACATTCCGCCGACGAGCCACCCCGTTCCGGTCAGCAACGTCACGCGCCCCGACGTCGCCCGTCCCGGGCTGACGCAGGAGGAGGCGCTCTCCGGTGCGCCCGCCGCGGAGGACGGCCGGTTCCGGGTCCCGCGCATCCTGGACCAGGAGGCGTGATGGCCCAGCACACCGGCACGGCGGTCGAGGACCTCACGCGGATGCGCGCGAGCGACCTCGCGGCGGCGGTCGCGGCCGGGAAGGTGTCGGCCGTCGAGGCGACTCAGGCCCACCTGGACCGGATCGCCAAGGTGGACGAACGCGTGCACGCGTTCCTCCACGTCGACACCGACGGTGCGCTCGCCGCGGCACGTGCCGTCGACGACCGGCGTACGGCGGGGGAGCCGCTCGGGCCGCTCGCGGGCGTCCCGCTCGCGCTCAAGGACATCCTCACCCAGCGCGGGATCCCGACGACCTGCGGGTCGCGGATGCTCGAGGGCTGGCGCCCGCCGTACGACGCCACGGTGACGAAGCGCCTGAAGGAAGCCGGCGTCGTCATCCTCGGCAAGACCAACATGGACGAGTTCGCCATGGGCAGCTCGACCGAGCACTCCGCGTACGGCCCGACGCGCAACCCGTGGGACCTCGACCGGATCCCCGGCGGGTCGGGTGGGGGCTCGGCGGCCGCCGTCGCGGCGTTCGAGGCGCCGCTCGCGATCGGCACCGACACCGGCGGGTCGATCCGCCAACCCGCCGCGGTGACCGGCACGGTCGGGGTCAAGCCGACCTACGGCGGGGTGTCCCGCTACGGCCTCGTCGCGCTCGCCTCCTCGCTCGACCAGGCGGGGCCCTGCGCGCGGACGGTCCTCGACGCGGCCCTGCTGCACGAGGTCGTCGGCGGCCACGACCCGCAGGACTCCACGTCGGTCGACGCGCCCGTGCCGGCGGTCGTCGAGGCGGCTCGCCGGGCGGACGTCCGCGGCATGCGGATCGGGCTGGTGCGCGAGCTCGGCGGCGAGGGCTACCAGGCCGGTGTCCGGCAGCGGTTCGAGGAGGCGGTCGGCGTGCTGACCGACCTCGGCGCCGAGGTCGTCGAGGTCTCCTGCCCCCACTTCGACTACGCGCTCGCCGCCTACTACCTCATCCTCCCGTCGGAGTGCTCGAGCAACCTCGCGCGCTTCGACGCCATGCGCTACGGGCTCCGCGTCGGGGACGACGGGTCGGCCAGCGCGGAGGAGGTCATGGCCACGACCCGCGACGCCGGCTTCGGCGACGAGGTCAAGCGGCGCATCATGCTTGGCACCTACGCCCTGTCCAGCGGCTACTACGACGCCTACTACGGCCAGGCGCAGAAGGTCCGCACGCTTATCTCCCGCGACTTCGCGGCGGCGTTCGAGCAGGCCGACGTTCTCGTTTCGCCGACCGCGCCGACCACGGCGTTCCGGCTGGGCGAGAAGCTCGACGACCCGCTGGCGATGTACCTCAACGACATCGCCACGATCCCGACGAACCTCGCCGGCAACGCGGCGATGTCCCTGCCGTGCGGGCTCTCGCCCGACGACGGGCTCCCGGTCGGCTTCCAGGTCATGGCCCCGGCGATGGCCGACGACCGGCTCTACCGCGTCGGCGCCGCCCTGGAAGGCGCGCTGGCCGACCGCTGGGGACACCTGCTGATCGAGGAGGCACCGGCACTGTGACGCGGTCGGTCTGGCGTACGGCGACCCGCCCGGGCTCACTGGTCTCGCTCGCCACGCAGCTGCTCGTGGCGCGCACGGCCTGGCAGCGGCTCCACGAGGTCCGCGAGGGCGGCGGGCGCCTCGAGGCGCTCGACGCGGGCCTGAACCTCGCTGCGATCCTCACCGGTACGGCAATTTCCCTGCGGCACCTGCGCCGCGGGCAGGAGGCGTGATGACGACCCCCACCCTCGACCTCGTCCCCTACGAGGAGGCGGTTGCGAGCTTCGACCCCGTCATGGGGCTGGAGGTCCACGTCGAGCTCGGGACCGCCTCGAAGATGTTCTGCGGCTGCTCCACAGCCTTCGGCGCCGAGCCGAACACACAGGTGTGTCCGGTGTGCCTGGGCCTGCCGGGATCGCTTCCGGTGCTGAACGAGACGGCGGTCGAGTCCGCCGTGCGCATCGGGCTGGCGCTCAACTGCCAGGTCGCGGAGTGGTGCCGCTTCGCGCGGAAGAACTACTTCTACCCGGACATGCCGAAGAACTTCCAGACCTCGCAGTACGACGAGCCGATCTGCGTCGACGGCTGGCTCGACGTCGAGGTGACGACCGACGACGGCCCGCGGACGTTCCGGGTCGGCATCGAGCGCGCGCACATGGAGGAGGACACCGGCAAGTCGATGCACGTGGGCGGCGCGACTGGCCGGATCCACGGCGCCGACCACTCGCTGGTCGACTACAACCGCGCCGGCATCCCGCTGATCGAGATCGTCACCAAGCCGATCGAGGGCGCGGGTGCGCTCGCTCCGCACGTCGCGCGCGCCTATGTCGCGGAGTTGCGCGACATCCTGGTCGGGCTCGGGGTGTCCGAGGCGCGCATGGAGCAGGGGCAGCTGCGCTGCGACGTGAACCTCTCGCTGCGCGAGTCGCCCCAGGCGCCGTACGGCACGCGGAGCGAGACGAAGAACGTCAACTCGCTGCGCTCCGTCGAGCGGGCGGTGCGGCACGAGATCGAGCGGCACGCCGCGGTCCTGACCGCGGGCCGGCGCGTGGTGCAGGAGACGAGGCACTTCCACGAGGACACCGGTACGACGACTGCCGGCCGGTCGAAGGAGCAGGCGGAGGACTACCGCTACTTCCCCGAGCCCGATCTGGTGCCGATCGCGCCCGAGCGGGAGTGGGTCGAGAAGCTGCGGGCCGTGCTGCCGGAGGCGCCGCGGGCGCGGCGGGGGCGGCTGCGCGAGCAGTGGGGCGTCTCGGAGCACGACATGCAGTCGATCGTGAACGCCGGCGCGCTGGGGCTGGTCGAGCAGACGGTGGACGCCGGCGCCGATCCGGCCGCTGCTCGGAAGTGGTGGATGGGCGAGCTGGCGCGGCGGGCCAACGAGACCGGTGTCGAGCTCG
>JALYMU010000216.1 GCA_030773595.1 Actinomycetota bacterium
GTCCCGGCGCCCGCCGCGACGGATGCTCCAGCGCCTGCCCGTGGGCGCCGCCGAGCGGCGACGCCCGACTCTACGACGGACGCGACGGCCGAGCTGGCCGGTGCGCGCGGCCGTGCCGCGACCCTCGGCGACGCAGCGGAGGTGACGACCGCACCGGCACGCCGCCGGCGGGGATCGCAGGGGGATGAGACCCCCGAACCGGCCCCCGCACGCGCGCGCAAGCGCGTGGCCGCGGCCCTGGGGGACGCGCCCGGCATGGCGGCCGGCGACGCGACACCGGCGACACCGGCGACACCGGCGACACGGACCCGTCGTACGCCCCGCGGCTCCGCGACGTCCTGACCGAGGGGCGACGACGTCGGTACGGCGGCGCCCAGTAGCCCCGCGCTACGCCGGTCGTGGTAGGCAGGAGGTGGGTCGAGCCAACCTCTGCGACAGGGGCCGACCATGCCGACGTACCTGCTCATCTACCGTGCGGGCTCGAGCCGGGCGCGCGAGGCCGTGGAGGCCGACGAGCTTCGCCGCGAGTCGAGCTGGCTCGTCCTGCGCCGGACACAGCTCGTCGTGGGAATGCCGCGGCTCGTCGTCGCGCTGAGGGTGCCCGTGCGGGAAGTGGTGTCGGTCCGCGTGCGTTGACCCGACATCCGCCGAGACCGAGTCTGGAGGGATCCGTTGCTCGTCGAGCTGCTCTACGTCGACGACTGCCCGAACCACCGGGCGCTTGCGCCACGGCTGCGGACGCTTGTGGAGGAGCTGGCGCCGTCCGCGACGGTCGTCGAACGACGCATCGCAGGCGACGCCGAGGCGGTCGCGGAACGGTTCCTCGGGTCGCCCACGGTCCGCGTCGACGGGCATGACGTGGAGCCGTCGGCCCCAACGCGGTCGGACTTCGGCGTCCAGTGCCGGGTGTACCGCACGCCCGCCGGGCTGCGTGGGCTTCCGGACGAGGAGTGGCTGCGCGCGGCGCTCGACCGCCAGCCCGGACGCTCGTGATCAGCGCCCGTGACGCGGGGCGCTGACGCCGCTGGCGTCACCGCTCGCGGCGCTTGTCGGCGTCGTCGTTCCACGCGGGATCGTTGTCCCACGCCTCGGTGCGCTCCGCCGCGATGTCGAGCGCGTGGCTGGCCTCCACCTGGGTGGCGTAAGGGCCCATGCGCTGGGAGTTGGAGCAGCCGTCGTCGCCCTCGACCGTCGAGTGCTTCATGCAGTACCACCACGAGCCGCTAGCCATGAGCTGATCGTCCCCCTGACCTAGACTCGACAACCATGGCAGTCCTCGTCCCCGGCCGCGTCTCCCCCATGCGCAGCGTGCCCCCGCAGATCGACCGCCCGGAGTACGTCGGGCGCCCGCGGCCCCGGCCCTACACCGGTCCGGAGGTGAAGGACGTCGACACGATCGAGCGCATGCGCGTCGCCGGGCGTCTCGCCGCGCAGGCGCTCGAGGAGGTCGCGCGACACGTCACGCCCGGTGTCACCACCGACGAGCTGGACCGCATCGGGCACGAGTTCCTCTGCGACCACGGCGCCTACCCGTCCACGCTGGGATACCGGGGCTACCCGAAGTCGCTGTGCACCTCGCTGAACGAAGTCATCTGTCACGGCATCCCGGACTCCACGGTCCTGAACGACGGCGACATCGTCAACGTTGACATCACCGCCTACATCGGCGGCGTGCACGGGGACACGGACGCGACCTACCTCGTCGGCGACGTGGACGAGCAGTCACGGCTGCTCGTGGAGCGCACGCACGAGGCGATGATGCGCGGGATTCGGGCGATCCGCCCCGGGCGCGCGATCAACGTCATCGGCCGCGTGATCGAGAGCTACGCCCGCCGGTTCGGCTACGGCGTCGTCCGCGACTTCACCGGCCACGGGATCGGTACGTCGTTCCACTCGGGGCTCGTCGTCCCGCACTACGACGATCCGCGTGCGGACACCGTCATGGAGCCGGGCATGACGTTCACCGTCGAGCCCATGCTGTGCCTGGGCACCCACGAGTGGGACATGTGGCAGGACGGCTGGACCGTCGTGACGAAGGACCGCCGGCGCTCGGCGCAGTTCGAGCACACGGTGCTGGTCACCGACACCGGGGCGGACATCCTGACGCTCCCATGAGGCGCGTCGGCGCGGGCGGTGTGCGGATGTCCGCCGTACACATGTACGGCGGACACCCGAGGCGTCCGCCGTACGTCTGTGCAGGCCGTCAGCTGGACTGGCTCAACGGCGCCCCGTCGACGAGGTGCGGGGTGAGCACGTTGTCGACCATGGTGAGCGCCGACGCGATGGCCATGTGCATGTCGAGGTACTTGTAGGTCCCCAGCCGGCCGCCGAAGACCACGTTGGTCTCGCCGCGGGCACGCTCGCGGTAGCGCTCGAGCCGCTCACGATCACCCGCCGTGTTGACCGGGTAGTACGGCTCATCCTCGAGCCGAGCGGCGCGGCTGTACTCCCGCACCACGACGGTCTTGTCCTCGGGGTAGCCCCGCTCGGGGTGGAAGTGCCGGAACTCGTGGATGCGGGTCCACGGCACGTCCTCGTCGGCGTAGTTCATGACTGGCGTGCCCTGGAAGTCACCGACGTCGAGGACCTCCTGCTCGAAGTCGAGCGTTCGCCACGACAGCGGCCCCTCGGCGTAGTCGAAGTAGCGGTCGAGGGCGCCGGTGTAGACGATCGGCACGTCGGGCGGCAGATCCGCACGTACGTCGAAGAAATCGACGCCGGTGCGGACCTCGATGAGCGGGTGGTCGGCCATCGCCCGCAGCCACGCGTCGTACCCGTCGACCGGCAGACCCTCGTAGGTGTCGGCGAAGTAGCGGTTGTCGAAGGTGTAGCGGACCGGCAGCCGCGTGATGATGTCCGCGGACAGGTCGCGCGGGTCGGTCTGCCACTGCTTGGCGGTGTAACCGCGCACGAAGGCTTCGTACAGCGGGCGCCCGATCAGCGAGATGGCCTTCTCCTCGAGGTTCGCCGCGTCCTCGGCGGACACCTCGCTGGCCTGGTCCCGGACGAGCTCGCGGGCCTCGTCCGGCGACAGGTGACGGCCGAAGTACTCGCAGATCGTGCCGAGGTTGATCGGCATGGGGTAGACACGGCCCTTGAACACCGAGAACACGCGGTGCTGGTAGCCGGTGAAGGACGTGAAGCGGTTGACGTAGTCCCAGACCCGCTGGTTGGAGGTGTGGAACAGGTGCGCGCCGTAGCGATGGACCTCGATGCCGGTCTCGGGCTCGCGCTCGGACCAGGCGTTGCCGCCGATGTGGTCGCGCCGCTCGAGCACCAGGACCCGCTTGCCGAGCCCGGCCGCGACCCGCTCCGCGACGGTCAGCCCGAACAACCCTGACCCGACGACAACCAGGTCGTAGCCCGCGAGGTTCCCAACGCTCACCACCGCAGCACCGTCGCTGTCTCGCACGGGGCCGTCACCTTGCACGTTGGACACGTACCGTCCTCACTTCCAGCCGGGGGATGCACTAGCAGGGCAGCGGAGATACGACCGAGCAGCGGTGCCCGGAGATACGGGGTGGCCGACGACACGGCGGCCTCGGCCAGGAGCGGCACGGACTCGCCGCTCAGTCTCAGCGCGCCGAGGCCGGCGTCGCGCAGACCGGCCGTCGCCGCGCCCACGCCGTACCCGTGGGCACGCTCCAGGTCGCCGGACAGCACGGACGCGGCGGTGTCCGGACCGCTCATGCCGTCGCCCCACCGGCGGTGGCTTCGGCCCTCGAGCGGTCCGCCTCCATCAGGTCGGCCATCGACGCTGCGATGTTGTCCCACTCCTGGCGCGCCTGAATCGGGCGCAGCCGGCGGTCGCGGTCCGCGCGGGAGTCCTGCACGACCTTGCGGCAGGCGTCGGCGAACTCCGCGGCGTCGTCGGCGAAGTGCACCACGCCGCTGTAGTCGGCCACCACGTCGGCAACGCGCGTCGAGACCACGGGCAGCCCCGCAGCGAGGTACTCGAGCGTCTTGGTCGGACTGATCGAGCGCGTGGCCTCGTTGAGCGCGAAAGGCATCAGCGCGACGTCGAAGCCGGCCATGACCGCCGGGAGCTCGTCGTAGCGCACCAGCCCGGGGTACTCGAGGTTGGGACTCTGCGGCAGCGCTGCGGGATCGATCTTGGTCACCGGCCCGACCACGCGGATCGTCCAGTCCGGAAGCGACGCGGCGAGGCCACCGAGCAGGTCGAGGTCCAGGCGCTCGTCGATGACGCCGACGTAGCCCGCGACCTGGTCCTCGCGCGCGGTGCGCAGGGCGCGCGAGGAGGCGTAGTGCGCCGTCTCGACCCCGCTCGGGAAGAGGTGGCACCGCTCCTTGCGCACCTGGGAGACCCCGGCGTGCAGGGAGCGGCCGCCGGCGAAGACCTGGTCGGCATCGGCCAGCAGGCGCCGCTGCCGGAGGCGCAGTCCCTGCGGTGCCTTGAGGAAGCTCGCGAGGTCGTCCATGACGTCGTAGAACAACCGGCCGGGACGCAGCTCCTGGGCGATGTCGAGTGCCATGGGGGTGTAGAGCAGCACGTCGGGTGCGGACGGCCGGCCCTCCTGCTCGAGCAGCTCTGCCAGCATGGCGCCGTACGGCTGTGCATCGTCCTCGTCGAAGCCCGGGTCAACCGGGCCGGGAGGGAGCACCAGCCACAGCCGCGTAAGGCCGTCGATCGTCTCCCACTCCAGCTGTGGCGCGGCGACGTCACCCCGCACGGGTTCCTCGACGAACCACGTGTGGGCTCCGGACTCCGCCCGCATCGCGGCGAAGCGTGACACCAGGTGGTGTGGTCGCTGCCACACCCACCGCCAGCGCAGGTGGGACAGGACGACGAGGTCGGGCTGCGGCGGAGTGCCGTTCACGGGAGCTCCTTCGGGTCGGGGCCGCGCTCGGTGCGGTCGGCCTCCTGGGATCGGATGTGGACCGGCGGCACGAGGGCGTCGGCCGGCGGATCCTGCCATGTCCAGTGGCTCATCTGCGGCAGCAAGCCGGTGAGCTGCTGCGCACATGGGGACTGGAAGCGGTAGGCCGGCAGCTCCGCGGACGACGCGCCGCGGGCCGCCGCTTGCCATACAGCCGTGAACGGCGACGGCACGCGCTCGCCGTCCGGGCCGATGCCGACGACACCCACCGGGTCGACCCGCCCCGCCGGACGCGCCAGGAGGGAGTCCCAGTCGCACGAGTCGACGTACGGGAACCAGCAGAACCCGTGCAGGGGCACGCCGCGGGAGACCGCGAGCTCGTACTGCTCCAGCATGTACTTCAACCACGACGCACGGTCGGTCGGCAGCCCGCGGATGTTCGTCTCGCTCAGGAGCAGCGGAAGCTGGTAGCGCTGCGCGTACTGCTCCGCCACCGCGGCGAAGCCGAGCGGGTGCGGCGACGGCGCGTGGCTGCCCTGGTCGTCGTACCACCACTCGGAGTGGCAGTAGTAGTCGAGGCCGAGCTCGTCGACCCGGACCGGCGGCAGCGACAGCAGCGGCTCGCCACCTGCCTCCAGCAGGTGACGCAGGAACGGGCGTTCGGCGTCGAGGTCGTGACCGAGGGCGAGGTCGAAGACCACATGGCGCCGGTCGTTGGCCAGCGCGACGTAGTCGGCCTGCGCCGCACCGGCGCCGCGGTGCTGCTCGCACGTGTCGACCCACACGTGCCGGGCGTCCGGCAGCAGGTCCGACCAGCACCGGGACGCCTCGCTGAGCGCGGGAAGGACGCTACGCAGGAGGCGCACGAGACCGGCGGCACCGCGGTCGTACGGCGGCCACAACGCCTCGTGCCCGGCGAGGAACAGCGTCGCGAACGGCTCATTGAACAGCGTGTACGACGAGAGCCAGGGGTAGCGGGTGGCGACGGCCTCCGCGAAGCGGACGAAGGCGGGCCCGAAGCGGCGGTCACGGAACCCGTCGACGATCCAGTCCGGGTAGCTGGTGTGGTGAACCAGGTCCACGATGGGGTCGGCGCCCCGCTCGCGCAGGTGACCGAGGATGCGGTCGGTCTCGGACCAGTCGTAGACGCCGGGCTCGGCCTCGATCCGGTGCCAGCGCAGCGGGTAGCGCAGGCGTGCGACACCGTCGTCGAGCATCGCGTCGACGTCCTCGCGCCACCGCGCGACATGGCCGGTCGTCTCCGAGACGTCGACACCGTGCAGCGGGAGGTAGGTGCTCTCGAAAGCGCCAAGAAACCCTCGCCGGGACTGCCGGTGTGACTCCGACGCTTCCGAATGCTCCATCGACGCAACCTCTCCCCGTTGTGCCGCCACGCCATCTGCGCGACGCGACGCACAGTCTGCACGTTCGGAGACGTGGAACCGGTGCCGGGTCCCTTCCCGTGGCCCGGGCCCGTATGCCGTTTCAGGCGAAGACGGGCGTGACATTGCACACGTCCGTCGTTGCAAATACAGAGCGTGACCGTTCCGTCACGCACTTTTCGGCGCGGAGCCGGCGATCGACATCCCGGAGTACGCGCACGGCGACCGGTAGGCGACCAGCCATGAAAGATGTGGCGCTGGAGGTCCTACCGGAGCACGCCCTACGCGCCGCCGTGGACACCTTTGTCCGCCTCGTGGAGGGCCGGCGCGGTGGTGATCTTCGTCGGCGCAGTCGTGGCCATCGTCCGGTTCCTCCTCGCGCTGCCGCGGCGCGACCCGGATGCGTTCGTCCCCGTGCGCCTGACGCTGGGCCGGTTCCTCGGCCTCGGACTCGGGTTCCAGCTCGTCAGCGACGTGCTGCGCGCTGCCATCACGCCCAGCTTCGAGGAGCTCGGCAAGCTCGCAGCCGTCGCGGCGATCAGGACGGCCCTGAACTTCTTCCTCGCCCCGGAGATCAAGGACGAGAGCCGGATCCTGGCGGGAGAAGGGGTCCCTGCGCGCGCAGCGTCCGCGGGCGCGAGCGCCTCGAAGGAGCGGCCGCGGTGGGAAGCGCCATCGGGGCCGTCGTGCCACTCGTGGTCCTGGCCGGGCTCGTCCTCGCCGCCCTCGCGTTGGCCGCCACTCGCAGCCCTTGGGCGGCGATGCCGATGCTCCTCGACTTCCTCCTTGCCGCGGGGCTGCTCCGGCTGAGCGCCTCGGGTTCCTGGCATGCGATCGCGACGGCACCGGAGATCGTGGTCATCCGGAAGGTCGCCGGCCTGGGGATCGCTCAGGGGCGGCAGGCGCGGACGGGTCCCGCTCCCTGAGGACATGCAGCGCCTCCGTGGCGGCTCGTGACGAGGCTCCCTGGCTCCCTGCTCGCCACGCCTGGGCGGGGTCGGGTCGTCCCAGGCGTAGGGCACGGCGGCGCTGCCGCCGGGGGACGAGCCGGCCTGTAAGCCGGATTCTGTTTCTAGCGGTCCGCTGACCTGCGACGATTCGCCGTACCACCCCTCTGACCTGCGGAAACGCTCCCCGTTGCTTGTCATCGTTCGCCACCGCTTCGCGGCGTCCCGTGCCCCGGCTGTGCCCCGAGTGGAAGTGGTGGACACACCGGGAGCGACCGTTACAAGATGGCGCGGACAGCACAGCAGGCGGCCCCCGCCCGAACGTTGCAGCGTCGGACGAGGGCCTTGATCCAACCCCTGATACAGACAGGAGTAGGACCCGTGGTCCATCGTGCCAGCACGTCCGCGTGCGGATGCAGCAACACGCCCCTCGCGATCTACCCGATCGGCCCGTACGACCACGAGGCCGCGATCGGGCACGCGATGCGGGAGGCGGACGGCGAGCGTCGGCCGGACGACGCACCGATCTACCTGTACGGCTACTGCGCCGAGTTTTGCGCCGACAACGAGGTCCCCACGCAGGGAGCGACGGTCGAGGACCACGGTCCCTGGTGCTTCTCGACGTACATCGGCGTCGCGGACGCGCTAACAGTGGCCGGTGCGCGCGCCGGCTTCTTCGCATGCCTCGCTCGGAGCTACCAGCACGGCCTGTACCGAGCCGAGGACGTGTCCCGTCGCGGACAGCGGGAGACGTACGTGAGTGTCTCAAAGGACGACGGGGACGGCGTGTTTTTCACTCCGGGTGAGGCGCGCAGGTTCGCCGCGCAGCTGGTCGCCGCAGCGGACCAGGCGGACGGGCTGCACCATGACCTGCGCCTCGCGAGGGCGAGGCGAGAGCGCGGTCAATGATGTTGGTCGCGACGCGACCATCATCTGTGTCCCCCCCGCGTCGACGCGCGACACTGCGTAGACATCCACGAGGTCCGCTGACCTCCCGACGCGCGCCGCGTCCTTCGGCTGGACCAAGGTGGCTGTGTCACCTTGGTCTCGCACCAGGTCGGTTCGTGTGTCATCGCCACGCTGTCGGCTCGATCGAGGCGAGAGCAAACTGGACCGAGCCTTGACCGACGCCGTGTTTTCCACGTTGCAACGGGGGGACGGGCGAGGCACCTCGGCCTCGCGTGAACCCCTGCCTCCGCGATGCGCGAGCGGATTATGCAGAACGCCCCCGGGCCGTGAGGGACCGGGGGCGTTCTGCGTTCGTCAGAACTCGTTGACAGTGCAGGAGCCCCGGTTGACCACGGACGGCGGCCCGTTCGGGGTGAACGTAAACACCGAGTTGACGCGCTCGACATTGCCGCCACGCGCGATGAACGTGATGGCGACCCGGAACTTTGCGTGTTCCTGCGTCCCGCGGATCGATCCGCCGCCTCGGGCTGCGTACGTTGTCGTCCCATCCGTAGCGCGGGCGCCGCGGAGCTTGATCAGACCGAGGAAACGCCGACCCGGAAGCTCTCGACTCTGGAAGATCACCTCACCGCTCGTGAACCGGATCGTTCTGTCGCCGCATTGGAACGTCGGGGGGTTGGACGCGAGGACCGGCAGCCGCTCGACCATTGGCTTGCCCGCCCACGACGGCTTCGCAGCATGCGCCGGCGCCGCCGTGCCTCCGACCAACGCACCCGCCGCCAACGCCGCCGTTATCGCTGTCACACGCTTCGATATCAGCTCTTCCTCTCGGCCGTTACCACGGGACTTGCTTGCGTGGTCGACACTGCCACGGTTGGCGCTGCGCCGTGGGCGGTTTCGAGGAACTTGCAGAGCGCCCCCGGTCGCGATGACCGAGGGCGCATCCCGTGCTGCCTTCCGACGTCACGCCCTCCCGTGTCCGTGGACCGGGCCAGGGGGCCGACGAGGGTGGCGACGGCGTGGGCGACGAGTCTGCCAGGACCGGAGGCGGCGCGTGCGGGTTGTCCACAGGGCTCAGGCGGGCCGAATTTCACTCGCCGGCCGGGCATGTTGGTACCGCTTCCATGTGTCCACCGTGTAGCGCACGACGCCCCACCATTGGCCCGAGCGGTCGCGGCGGGTCCACGCGAGCAGCGTGCCCGGCACCCATCGGCCGTCGGGGTA
>JALYMU010000217.1 GCA_030773595.1 Actinomycetota bacterium
GGAGCAGGACGCCGACGAGCTCAAGCGCCGTATCCAGGCAGGACCGCACACGCTGTGGCGCTACGCGGACTTCCTCCCGCTCGCGGGAGCGTCGCGCTCCGCCCTCCCGGCGGGCTGGACGCCGCTGGTCAAGGCTGATCGGCTCGCCGAGCGGCTCGGTTTGCGCAACGTATGGGTCAAGAACGAGACAGCCAACCCGACGCACTCGTTCAAGGACCGCGTCGTCTCCGTGGCCCTGGCCCGCGCGCTCGAGCTCGGCTTCGACACGGTCGCGTGCGCCTCCACCGGCAACCTGGCCAACTCGGTCGCCGCCCATGCCGCCGCCGCCGGCCTGCCTGCCTACGTCTTCATCCCGGCCAACCTCGAGGAAGAGAAGATCCTCGCCACCGGCGCCTACGGCGTCAACGTGGTCGGCGTGCGTGGCAACTACGACGACGTCAATCGCCTGTGCATGGAGGTCTCCGCCGACCACCCGTGGGCGTTCGTCAACGTCAACGTCCGCCCGTACTACGCCGAGGGCTCGAAGACGCTCGCGTTCGAGATCGCGGAGCAGCTCGGCTGGCGCCTGCCGGAGCAGGTCGTCGTCCCGGTCGCCTCGGGGTCCCAGCTCACGAAGATCGACAAGGGGTTCAAGGAGCTGACGTCCCTCGAGCTCGTGGAGGGCACGCCGTACCGCATCTTCGGGGCGCAGGCGACGGGTTGCTCGCCGGTCTCCGCGGCGTTCAAGGCCGGGCACGACGTCGTCGCGCCGGTCCGTCCGGACACCATCGCCAAGTCGCTCGCCATCGGAAACCCGGCCGACGGCCCCTACGTCCTCGACGTGTGCCGGCGTACGGGCGGATCGGTCGAGGACGTCACCGACGCCGAGGTCGTCGAGGGCATCCGCCTGCTTGCCCGTACCGAGGGCGTCTTCGCCGAGACGGCCGGCGGCGTGACGGTCGCCACGCTGCGCAAGCTGCTGGCCGCCGGGCGGCTGGACCCCGACGCGGAGACGGTCGTCATCAACAGCGGCGACGGGCTGAAGACGCTCGACGCCGTGGCGCCCGTCGTCGGGCCGTCCGCGACCATCCGCCCGGCGATCTCCGAGTTCCGCACGGCCTTCAGGGAGTCTCTGGCATGAGCGTGTCCGTCCGCGTCCCGACGATCCTGCGCACCTACACGGGCGGCGAGTCCGAGGTGACCGCGCAGGGGTCCACCCTCGCCGACGTCATCGAGGACCTCGAGCGCAGCTACCCCGGCATCCGCGCGCGGGTCGTCGACGACGAGGGGAAGCTGCGCCGCTTCGTCAACGTGTACGTCGGGGACGAGGACGTGCGCTTCACGGACGGCCTGGGGACCGCCACGCCCGACGGCACCTCGGTTTCGGTGATCCCGGCGGTCGCGGGCGGGTAGCCGCGGCCCGCCGGACTCCCGGGCGGGCGGCCCGTCCGACCCCGGGCGGGCTGCGTCGTCCACGGCGATCGGACGCGCAGCCCGGTGCGGCGCCAGGTGGCACCGGGCTGAGGACTCCTACGCCGGCTCCCCCGCCCGACGTACGGATCCGGTCTGGATCGCCCGGCGCACGTGCAGCACTATGGGTCTCGCAGGCGTTGCACCGTGCTCGCCGGTGGACGGGACAGTGCGTGGGGGACGGGGGTGGCGTGCGGCCGGACGGGCGCCGATCCCTCGAGCCGCCGGACGAGGGGGGCGAGGTGGTGGCGCGCGTCGTCGGCCCTCGCGGACCGGTGCCGCTCGAGGCGCTGCCGGACGAGATCCGGATCCGCGCGCTCGTCGCGGCGGGACTGTCGGTCACGATCAGCGACCCGCACGCGCCCGACCATCCGCTGATGTGGGTGAATCCCGCGTTCACGGAGATGACGGGATATTCCGCAGCAGAGGCGGTCGGCCGCAACTGCCGCTTCCTGCAGGGCGAGGGCACCGACCCCGCGGCGGTCGACGAGCTGCGCCGCGCCATCGCAGCGGGGCAGCCGGCACAGGTGCAGCTGCTGAACTTCCGCCGCGACGGCACGCCGTTCTGGAACGAGGTCTCGATCGCGCCAGTTCGTGACGTGGCGGGACGGCTGACCCACTACGTCGGGGTCCAGGCCGACGTCACCGCCCGCGTGGAGGCGCAGCGCGAGCGCGAGGCGCTGCTCGTGGCCGAGCAGAACGCCCGCGCCCACGCGGAGCGGATACAGCGGCGCCTCGCCCTCCTGGCCGACGCGACCGAGGCGCTCGTCTCCACGCTCGACGTGGACGACGCGATCGAGCGGCTGGTCGACGTCGTCGTCCCGCGGCTGGCCGACTGGTGCGTGGTCGACCTCCTCGTCGACGAACACGGCTCCTCCGGTGCGCACCGGCTCGCGGCCGCCCACGTCGACCGACGACGTCGGGAGGCGCTCGCCCGGCTCAAGCATCTCCAGCCCCGGCGGCTGACGGAGCTGGCTCCGGTGCAGCGCGTGGTCGCCACGGGCCGGCCGGTCCTCGAGGCCCGCGCCGACCCGGGGCGGTTCGCGACGTACGGCGGTCCGGAGCTCGCCGCCTGCTATGCCGAGCTGGGCTACGCCTCCGCCATGGTCGTGCCGCTGCAGGCGCGTCGGCAGCTGTTCGGGACCCTGACGCTGGTGCGCACGGACGCGGCCGAGCCCTACGGCGAGGAGGAGCTCGCGCTCGCCACCGACCTCGCCCGTCGCGCCTCCCTGATCGTCGACAATGCGCGGCTGTACGCCCGCGAGCACCTCGCCGCCGAGGCTCTCCAGCGCAGCCTCCTGCCCGACCTGCCTGAGGTCCGTGGGCTCGACGTGGCGGCGCGCTACCTCCCCGGCGCCGTGGGCGCGGCCGTCGGCGGCGACTGGTACGACGTGCTGCACCTGCCCGACGGCGCGGTCGGCATCGCCATCGGTGACGTGATGGGCCATGACATGGCGGCCGCCGCGGCGATGGGACAGCTGCGCAGTGTGCTGCGCAGTTACGCCTGGGCGCGCCAGACACCGGGGCAGGTCCTCGACAGCCTCGACCGGCTCGTCCAGGGCCTGGACATGGCTCAGTTGGCGACCGCGGTCTTCGCGCGGCTGGAGCTCGACGAGCACGGGCACGGCGGGGTGCTGCACTACGCCAACGCGGGCCACCTGCCGCCGCTCGTGGCCTACCCGGACGGGCGCGTACGCCGGCTTGAAGGCGGGTGGTCCTGTCTCATCGGAGCGCCCGACGCGGAGGCCCGCCAGCATGCGCGGGAGGAGCTGCCGGCCGGCGCCACGCTCGTCCTGTGCACCGACGGGCTCGTCGAGTCGCGCGCGGTGGACGTGGAGACCGGCCTGAGCGGTCTGGAGGAGGCACTCCATCGGGCGTGCCGCGACGGCGCGAGTGCCAAGGCCATCTGTGACGCGCTCGTCGCGGAGCTGCGCGCGGAGGAGCGCGAGGACGACACCGCCGTGCTCGTCCTACGCCTCGTGCAGGACCTCGCTACGGGCGGTCCCGCGCGCGAGGAGCGCCTGGCGGGGCGTCGCCTCGTGCTGGCGTCCCAGCCGTCGTCCTCACGCCGGGCCCGCCAGCTGGTGCGTTCGGCGCTCGTGGGTGCCGGCGAGGAGCTCGTCGAGGTCGCCACGCTGCTCGTGAGCGAGCTCGTGAGCAACGCGGTGATGCACGGTCGCGGCGAAGTCGGCCTGCTGGTGCGGCTGGACCAGGCGATGTTGCGCGTGGAGGTCGACGACGCCGATCCGCGGCTGCCGGCGAGGCCGCGGCCGCTGCGCCACGGTGAGCTCCCGCTTCCCGAAGCCGGCCGGGGCGTGCTCGTCCTCGACGCGCTCGCCCACCGCTGGGGAAGCGTCCCGATGGGCGAGGGCAAGCGTGTGTGGTTCGAGCTCGACCGGCCGGAGCTTGCACTCTCCTCTCCTGAGTGCTAATCATGGGGTTGGCACTCAGCTGTCGAGAGTGACAAGTTGAGCGAGCGAGACGACGAGGTGCGGGCCTCCGGCGTAAGGGACGCCGGAAGGCGCGGACCGTCCGTCGCGGGCGTTGTCTCGGCATCGCGACATCCACCCCGTTCGGGAGGACCAGAACTACATGGCCAAGACCATCGCGTTCAACGAGGAGGCACGGCGCGGCCTCGAGCGCGGCATGAACCAGCTCGCCGACGCCGTCAAGGTGACGCTCGGCCCGCGCGGCCGCAACGTCGTCCTGGAGAAGAAGTGGGGCGCGCCCACCATCACCAACGATGGTGTGAGCATCGCCAAGGAGATCGAGCTCGAGGACCCCTACGAGAAGATCGGGGCCGAGCTCGTCAAGGAGGTCGCCAAGAAGACCGACGACGTCGCCGGTGACGGCACGACGACGGCGACCGTCCTGGCTCAGGCGCTGGTCCGCGAGGGCCTGCGCAACGTGGCCGCGGGTGCCAACCCGATGGCCCTCAAGCGCGGCATCGAGCGCGCCGTCGAGCGCGTGAGCGAGCAGCTGCTCGGCATGGCGAAGGACGTCGAGACCAAGGAGCAGATCGCCTCCACGGCCTCGATCTCCGCTGCCGACACCCAGATCGGTGAGATGATCGCCGAGGCGATGGACAAGGTCGGCAAGGAAGGCGTCATCACCGTCGAGGAGAGCAACACCTTCGGGCTCGAGCTCGAGCTCACCGAGGGCATGCGCTTCGACAAGGGCTACATCTCGCC
>JALYMU010000218.1 GCA_030773595.1 Actinomycetota bacterium
GTGCCGGCCTTACCGGCTCCGCGGCGGCGGCGGCCACCCGGACGCTCGGCGGCGCCGGCCGCCGCGGCGGCGGGCTTGTCCGCGACGGGCACGAGTGCCTCGACCGCCTGCAGGTCCGCCTCGCCCAGCAACGTGACGCGGGACTCGGTGATCCCGACGACGAGCGCCTGGTCCGCGACGCGCAGGACCGCGACCGAGCTGCCCCGGCCCAGCTGCTGGCGGGCCAGCACCTCGAGGGCGCCTCCGCCGCGGCCGGCCACCTGTCCCCGCACGATCCGCGCCGCGACCCACATCAGGCCGATCACGAACCCGAGGGAGAGGACCAGCCGCAGGGCGAGCATGAGGCTGTCCATCAGGCGGCGTCGCCCTCCGTGCCGGGAGTGACGATCTCGGTGATGCGGATGCCGAAGTCCTCGTCCACGACGACGACCTCGCCACGCGCGACCAGCGTGCCGTTGACGAGCAGGTCCGCCGGGCTGCCCGCCATGCGGTCGAGCTCGACGACGTTGCCCGGTGCCAGCGAGAGCAGCTCACGGACCGTCATGCGGGTCCGGCCCAGCTCGGCGGTGACCTCCATCTCGACGTCGCGCAGGAGGTCGAGACCGGCGCGGCGGCTGGCCGCGCTGCCGCGCTGCGCGGGCACCGAGGGCGCGGCCACGGCGGCGGCGAAGACCGCGTGGACCTCGCCGTCGGCCATCAGCGGGATGGCGACCGCCGTACCGAAGCCGGCGAGGGAGTCGAACGCGACGTCGGCGGGCACCTCCCGGCCGGTCTCGACGTCGGTCGAGCCGAACGTCGCGGCGGCGGCCTGCATGGCCGGCTGTACGGCGGGCGCCAGCTCCAGCGACCCGAGCGGGCTGGAGGCGAGGGCCTCGACCAGGTCACCGCCGACCACGACGGTCAGGGCACCGCGGACGCTGCCGGTCAGCCGGGCGGTAACCGCCGCGGCGCCCGTCGGGAGCGGGATGGCGGCGAGGTCGGTGACCGGGTTGCCGACGTTGAGCGGCGAGGAGCTGGGGAGCAGCTCCGCGGCCGCCGTCGCGGCGGCGAGGAGCCCTTCGACGAGCTCGGGAGCGAGGGAGGCGGACGTGGTCATGCGTGCTCCTGGCGGTGTGAGGGGGAGTCGTCAGCGGGGGACTCGACGACCAGGCAGGCAAGGCGCTTGCCCTGGCTGCCGGCGACGCCGTGGGCGAAGGTGACGTCAGCGGCGCGTACGGCGAGCGGCCGCGACGTCTTGTGGCCGAGCGGCAGGACGTCGCCGACCTCGAGGCAGAGCAGCTCGCTCGGGCGGACCATCACGGGGGCGAACTCGACCGCGACGCCGACGTGCACGTCCTGGATGCGGTCGGCCATCGCCTCGGCCGCGGCCTCGCGGGCCCGTCGCTCGCGCGCCGATGCGACGATCTGGCCGCTCATCGCCTCCAGCCGGGCGTGGACCGCGTTGAACGACAGCATGATCGTCGCGAGGCACTCCTGGGAGCCGACCCGCAGGTCGAACGACGCGACCAGCACCATGTCGGCGGCGGAGGCCACCTGCGCGAACTGCGGGTTGTACTCGATCCCCACGATCTGCGGGTCGATCCGCACGATGGGCTCGAATGCGTAGCGAAGCTCGCCCAGAAGGCGCTCGATGACGCCGCGCACGAGGCTGTACTCGATCTCGGTGAGGACGCGCTGCGGCTGGGACTCGCTTCCCGGGCCGCCGAGCAGGTGGTCGACGACCGTCATCGCGATCGGCCCGGACATCTCGAACACGCCCGCGCCGGCCAGCGGCTCGGCGCTGAGCAGGCACATCAGCGTGGGGTTCGAGAGCATGCCGACGTACTCGTCGTAGGTCAGCTGCTCGATCGAGGCGAGGTTGACCTGTGCCACGGCGCGCAGGCTCGTGGTGAGCACCGTCGTCGCCTGCTTGGCGTAGGTCTCGAAGACGATCTGCAGGGCCCGGGTGTGCTCGCGGGAGAGCTTGGTGGGGCGGCGGAAGTCGTAGAGCTTCGGCCCCTCACCACGCGTGCGCCGGTTGACGCGGCCACGTCCGGGCCGGGTCGGTGCTGCTGCGGGCTTGGCGACGGTCACACACCATCCATCGGCACAACCGTTCCGCCACTTGAGTGACGGCCGATCGGGCGAGGCGCGGCCCGTCGCGATGCCTGGCGTACGGCGGTCCGGCGCGAACGTAGGCCCGCGGCGCGGCGCCGGGCGCTCCCCCGTGGAGTGCCCGGTGCCGGCGCCGGAAGGAGTACCGCTACTGCATCACGAACTCGGTGAAGTAGATGTCCATCATCGTGGAGTGCTTGGTCTCGTGGTCCACGTAGGCCTTGACGATCTTCTTCTTGAGCTCGGCCTTGACCTTCTCGCGGCTGGTGTTGGACTGCAGCTCCGTGATCGAGCGGTTGCTCAGGTTCGAGATCATGATGTCCAGCGCCTTGCTGCCGTCGGGCTCGCCGTGGCCGCTCTCGTCAACAACCGTCTGCAGGGCGACGCCAACCTTCAGGAAGTGGCCGTCGGCGAGGTTGACGTTGATGGGGTCGAGCTTGAGCACGGGTCCCGGGACCGGCGCCGGCTCCGCGGCGTGGGCATCTTCCTTCGGCATCATGAACTGGTAGTAGCCGCCGCCCGCGAGGCCGAGCGCGGCCACGCCCATGATGAGCTTCTTCTTCTTCGCTGCTGCCTCGCTCGCGCCCTCGTCGGCGGCGGCGGCGTCCTTGTCTGCCATGGTCCGCTCCTCTCGTGTGTCGGTCTCAGTGCGCCGGCTCGGCGGCGGGGTCGTCGGCCGCGGCCGGCTCGGCGGCGGGGTCGTCAGTGCTTGTCTCGGCGGGCTTGCCCGCCGACTTCACCGGCTCCGAAGGCTTCGCGGGCGTGCCCTTGGACGACGCCGCCTCCTCCGGCAGCATCGCCTTCTGCTCGGCCGTCAGGCCGGAGACGAGGATCACCTCGACCCGACGATTGAGCCGGTTCGCGTTCGGGTCGGACGCCGGGTAGAGCGGGTGCTGGTCCGCCCGACCGGTCGCCTGCATCTTCTTGGCGTCGAAGCGGTGCTGCCCGACGAAGAAGCGCACGACCGCGGACGCCCGCGCCGAGGACAGCTCCCACTCGCTCGGGAAGTACTTCGGCTTGACCGGCACCGTGTTGGTGTGTCCCTCGACGATGATGTCGTTGGGTACGGCGTGCAGCGCGGGCGCGATCGCCCCCAGCACCTTGGCGCCGGTGGGCGTGAGCTCCGCGCGATCGGCCGGGAAGATGACCTTGTCCGTGACGATGCTGACGACCAGACCGCGCTCGTCGATGCGGAACCGCACGTCGTCGAGCAGGCCACGCTTCTCCAGCTCCGCCTTGAGCTTCCGCTCGACCTCCTCCATGCGCTTCACCTCGCGGCTGGCCTCGGCGCGGACCTTCGCCAGGCGAGCCTTCTCCGCCGCCTCGAGCGCCTTTTGGCTCACCGAGCCCGGCTTGTCCGGGGTGGTGATGGAGTAGAAGACGTCGAGCGGCTGGGGCTGCGTGCCGGTGTCGTTGAGCGGGCCCTGCCCCCCGTCGAAGGAGGACAGCGGCGCGCCGAACCCGGCGGCCATGCCCTCCTTCAGGGCGGCGAACTTCTTCTGGTCCACCTGGCTGATGGCGAAGAGCACGACGAAGAGCACGAAGAGCAGGGTGATCATGTCGGCATAGCTGACCAGCCACCGCTCGTGGTTCTCGTGCTCCTCCTCCTCGTGGTGGCCGCCCTTGCGCTTCTTCCCGTGACCGCCACCGTGCCCGCCGCTCATGCCGCCTTCTTCTCGGCCCCAGCCGCGTCGGGCAGGTAGGCGCGCAGCTTCTGACCGACGACACGGGGGTTGGCACCGGCCTGGATCGAGGCGATGCCCTCGACGACGAGCTCCATCGACGCGACCTCAAGATCGCTCAGGCGTTGGATGCGCTTGCCGAGCGGGAGGAAGAGCACGTTCGCCGACATGACGCCCCACAGGGTCGCGATGAAGGCGGCCGCGATGCTGTGGCCGAGGGTCTCGGGCTTGTCGAGGTTCTCGAGCACGTGGATGAGACCGTTGACCGTTCCGATGATGCCGATGGTCGGCGCGTAAGCGCCCATGTCGGCGTAGAACTTCGACGGGACCTTGTCGTTCTTCTTCTTCGCCTGAATCTCGGCCTCGAGGATCTCGCGCACCTCGTCCGGGTCCGTGCCGTCGATGGCCATCTGGACCCCCTTCTTCAGGAAGGGGTTCTCGATGGACTTCGCGGCGTCCTCGAGGGCGAGGAGGCCCTCGCGGCGGGCCTTCTCGGCCAGCTTGACGATGTCGTCGACGACGGTGTCGGCGGGCTTGACCCCACCGGTCAGGGCCTTGACGGCCGCCATCAGCGAGTTGATCGTGTCCTTGAGGGTGCCGCCGGCCACCGCGACACCCAGGGTGGCGCCGAAGACCAGGATCAGCGCGGGGATGGCGAACATCGCCATCGGGTTGCCGCCCTCGAGGATGACCGAGACGAAGATGCAGGCGAAGGCGAATACCCACCCAGCGAGAATTGCCGGATCCATGTCTCAGCCCTCCCCACCGGGGAGAGCTACCAGCGTGGCCGGCCCGGAGGCGGCGCGCGGCGGGGGGACGACGGACTCCATGTCATGCGCGGTGACGATCACCGAGGAGCGGAAGTCGCGGACGCGAGCCATCAGCTCGTGCAGGGACTCCTTGATGACGTACTTCGAGCCGTCAACCAACGTCACCACGGTGTCCGGCGTAGCGTCGGCACGCTCGATGAGGTCCGGGTTCAGCGCGAACACCGGCCCGTTGAGGCGCGTTACGAGAATCACGTCGTCCATCCTTGGTCGTGGGAGCAGGGCCGATCCGTCGGCCGCCGCACACCTTCTTCATCGGTCCGTCAGCGCGCCATCTGAGTGACAAGCGAGACGTCACCCGGGAGGCGCAACCCGGGTCGAGTCGGGCGCAGCCTCCTGCCCGTACACCGCTGTCCGGCGCCCAGACGGACACATATGTACGTCGGACAGCCATGCCCATGACACGTGACCGGCCCGCCCCTCGTGGCGAGGGACGGGCCGGTTCGGCTGCTACCGCGTCGGGCGTCAGCGCTTGAGGTTGACGAGGTCCTGCAGAATCTCGTCCGACGCCGTGATGATGCGGGAGTTGGCCTGGAAGCCGCGCTGGGCGACGATCAGGCTGGTGAACTCCTGAGCGAGGTCGACGTTGGACATCTCCAGCGTGCCGCTGGACATCACACCACGGCCCCCCAAGCCGGCGGGGCCGACCTGCGCGTCACCGGAGTTGACGGTCGAGCGGAACATCGAGCCGCCGACCTTCTCCAGGCCGGGAGGGTTGTTGAAGTTGGCGGTTGCGAGCTGGGCCAGCGGCTGCTTCAGGCCGTTGGAGAAGACACCGACCATGACGCCGTCCGGGCCGATCGTGAAGGCCTGCAGCTGACCGACCGTCGCGCCGTCCTGGCCGAGCGACGCGACGCTGTTGGTCTTGCCGTACTGCGTCAGCGTGTCGGTGGTGACCTGGATCCGGCCGCCCCATGCAGGCGTGAACGTGATCGGGTTGCCGGAGGTCTGCTTGCCGCTGGCGTCGAAGGTGACGGCAGCGCTCGTCAGGGTGGCGCCGCCCTCCAAGACCTCGGCGTTCCAGGCGTCCGGCCCCGTCTTCGTGAAGCGGTAGGTCAGCTTGTGCTCGTTGCCCTGCGCGTCGTACATCGTGACGCCGCTGTTGATGACCGTGCCGGTCTCCGCGCTCGACGGCAGGTTGCCCCCGAAGCTGCCCGATCGTGTCGCGGTCGGCGGCATCAGCGTGCCGGTCGGGAGCGTGACCGCGCCCGGGACCCCGTTCGGGTTGATGGCCCCGTCCTCGGAGCTCCAGCCGAGCACCTTGGCGCCGCTGGAGGTCACGAGGCTGCCGGATGCGTCGAAGGAGAAGGCGCCGGCGCGGGTGAACAGCGTCTCGCCGCCGCTCTGGACGGCGAAGAAGCCGTCGCCCTGGATCATCAGGTCGGTCGATCGGCCGGTGGTCTGCGCCGCACCCTGGGAGTAGTTGGTGCTGATGGCGCCGAGACGGACGCCGAGCCCGACCTGCGCCGGGTTGGTGCCGCCGGCGTCCCCCTGCGGAGCGCTGGCGGAGCGCATCATCTGGCTGAGCGTGTCCTCGAACACCGTCTGGCTCGACTTGTAGCCGGCGGTGTTGACGTTGGCGATGTTGTTGCCGGTGACGTCCATCATCGTCTGGTGCGAGCGCAGACCGCTGATGCCGGAGTACATGGAACGGAGCATGGAGTGGGTTTCCTCGGATGGGTAGCGGGCGTGACGAAGCTGCGGGACTACCGGCGTCCTAGCCGGTCGCGGTGTCCCGGACCTCCTTGACGGAAGCCAGGGGGACGTCCTTGTCGTCGACACGCAGCACCGGTCCGTCGGCGCCGAGGCGGGCCGCCGTCACCACGCCGGTGGCGTCCAGGCCGTCCTGGCCCGGGTAAGTGACGGTCCGGCCGACCATGCCGCTGGCGCCGAGCACACGCTGGGCGGACAGCAGCTGGGTCTGCAGGTCGGCCAGCTCACTGAGCTTCTCCACCGAGGTGAACTGCGCGGTCTGGGCGAGGAACTCCGAGCCGTCCTGCGGGTTGGTGGGGTCCTGGTAGCGCAGCTGCGCCACGAGGAGCTTGAGGAAGGTGTCCTGGCCGAACTGGTCGCCACGGCCCGGGACGGCGGCGGTCTGGCTCTGCGCCATCGCCGCGGCGATTGTCATGGAAGGGGCACCGCCGAGAGGTGAAGTCACGTCTGTGGTCTCCTCAGATCCTGACGTCGAGGGCGCGCCCGTCGCGGACGGAGCCTCCCGAAGAACGTCGGCCGTCATTCGGCCCCACTTGAGCGTCGCCGCCGCCCGATCCGCGCGGTGCGCCGGCGCCGCCGCGGGACGAGCGCCCGCCGCCGTCGCGGCCCTCCGCCGTACCGCTGCCCTGCTGCTGCCACGGCGGGGCGGAGGAGTCGTCCGAGCGCACGTCGAGCGACCCCGACAGCACGCCGGCCTCCGCGAGCTCGCGGCGCAGGTCCGGCAGGGCGGCCCGCAGCGCCTCGCGCGCGAGGTCGTTGCTGCCCGCCAGCTGCAGGGAGAGGACGCCGGAGCGCATCTCCGCGACGACCTGCACGGGGCCGAGGTCGGCCGGGTGCAGGTGCATGGTCAGCCGGTGGATGCCGTCCGCGCTCTCGCGCAGCGGCGCGATCCGGGCGACGAGCTGGGACGAGACGGGGGTGGGCGGACCGCCGGAGGTGGCCGGTGCTGCGGCAGCCGGCGCGGAGGCCGGCGAGGTGGCTGCCGCCGGCGTCGCGACCGGCACCGCGCCCGGCGTGGGCTCGGTCGTCCGGGCGACCGGGACGTCGGGGC
>JALYMU010000219.1 GCA_030773595.1 Actinomycetota bacterium
GGCGCGCTCACGAGCCGTACCCGCCGGCTGCCGCCGCCCCGGCCTGCGGCGCTGCCCCGGCCGCCGACCCTGACCGAGCCTCGGGACCCGCCGCCTCACCCGAAGCCGCGCCGGACCTCTCGGCAAGCGCCTCCAGCACCTCGGGGCCCACCATCGTGACGTCGCCCGCCCCCAGGGTGAGGACGACGTCGCCCGGACGCGCCCGACGGGCCAGCTCGCCGGCCACCGCCGACCACGAGGGCTCGAAGACGACACGCTGCGGAGGCAGGGGGACGGCGGCAGCCACGGACGCCCCCGTCGCGCCGGGCATGGGGTCCTCGCCGGCGCCGTACACCTCCATCACGACGACCTCGTCGGCCAGAGCGAGCGCCGTGCCGAACTGCTGTCGGAACGCCGCCGTGCGGGAGTAGCGGTGCGGCTGGAACGCCGCGACGATCCGGCCGGCCCCCGCGACTCCTCGCGCCGCGCTCAGTACGGCGGTCACCTCGGTGGGATGGTGGGCGTAGTCGTCGTACACGCGCACCCCACCCACGCTGCCCTTGAGCTCGAAGCGCCGCCGGGTGCCGGTGAAGCCGGACAGGCCCTCCCGCAGCGCCGCGGCGCCGAAACCGAGCCCGAGCCCCGCGGTGAGCGCGGCGGTTGCGTTGAGCGCGTTGTGCCGCCCGGGAACCTGCAGGTCCAACCGTCCCAGGCGGCGGCCGGTCGCCACGACCTCGAACGACGCCCGTCCGCCGTGCAACACGAGGTCGACGATGACCACGTCGCTGTCCGGGGTCTCGCCGTAGGTCCGCACGTCAACGCCACGGGCGCGCACCGCCGCGGCCAGGCGGGCCGAGCCCTGGTCGTCCGCGCACGCGACGAGGAAGCCACCGGGGCGGATGCGTGCGGCGAAGGCGTCGAAAGCCGCGTCGACGGCCGCGGCGTCGGCGTAGTGGTCGAGGTGGTCGGGCTCGACGTTGGTGACGATCGCAACCGCGGGGTCATAGAGCAGGAAGGAGCCGTCGCTCTCGTCGGCCTCGGCGACGAAGACCTCGCCCGAGCCGTTGTGCGCGTTGGCGCCGGATTCGTTGAGGTGCCCGCCGATCGCGAACGACGGGTCGGCGCCACAGTGCTGCAGCGCCACCGTGAGCAGGGACGTCGTCGTCGTCTTGCCGTGCGTGCCGGCGACGGCGACCGCGGTCCGCCCGGCCATGACGGAGGCCAGCGCGGCCGCCCGGGGAAGAATCCGCAGGCTTCGGGCGCGGGCCTCGACCAGCTCCGGGTTGGTGTCGCGGATGGCGGTCGACACGACGACGGTGTCGGCCCCGGCGACGTTGTCCGGCGCGTGGCCGACGTGGACCCGGGCGCCGAGTGCGCGCAGGGCGGTGAGGATGCGGGAGTCCTTGGCGTCGCTGCCGCTGACCCGGATGCCACGGGCGAGCAGGATCCGGGCGATGCCGGACATGCCGGCCCCCCCCATGCCGATGAAGTGCACTCGCCCCAGGTGCTCCGCCGGGACAGTCTGTGCCGGTGCCGGGATCACGGTCACGATGCCTGCCCTGCCTGACGAATGTGCGTACGGCGACGCCGCGTCGCGACGGACGCCGCCTCGGTGACGAGGTCGGCGAGGCGCTCGTCGGCGTCGCGCCGCCCGAAGCGCGCTGCGGCCTGGCCCATGGCCGCCAGCCGGGCGCGGTCGGTGAGCAGCGGCACGAGGACGTCGCGGACCCATGCGGGCGTCGCCGCGGCGTCGTCCACGAGGACGCCGCCACCGGCGGCCACGACCGGTGCGGCGTTGTGCCGCTGCTCTCCGTTGCCTACCGGCAGCGGCACGTACGCCGTGGGCAGGCCGAGCGCGGTCACCTCGCTGACCGTGCCCGCACCGGACCGGCACGCGACCGCGTCGGCGACCGCGAAGCCGAGCTCCATCCGGTCGAGGTAAGGCACGACGACGTAGGGCGGGCCCCCGGCGAAGCGCGGCGAGGGGAACTCCTTGCCGACCCCGGACACGTGCAGCACTTGCACACTGGCCGCCGCCAGCGTGGGCGCCGCCTGCTGGAACGTCTCGTTGAGGTGCTGGGCGCCGAGCGAGCCGCCGAAGACGAGCAAGGTCGTCAGGTGCGGGTCGAGCCCGAAGGTCTCGAGCGCCTCGGGGCGTAGCCCCGCTCGGTCGAGCGTGGTGATCTCCCGGCGCAGCGGCAGCCCGGTGCGCCGCGCGTGCGGCAGCGGCGTGCCCGGGAAGGTGGTCGCGACGTAGGGCGTCAGGCGCGCGCCGACGCGGTTCGCGAGGCCGGGGCGGGTGTTGGCCTCGTGGACGACGATGGGCACCCCTCGGCGGCGAGCGGCGAGGTAGGCCGGCGTGGCGACATAGCCGCCGAAGCCGACGACGACCTCGGCGTCGATCTCACCGATGGCCTCGCCGGCCGCTCGTACGGCCGACGCCAGCCGAGCCGGCAGGCGCGCCAGGTCCGCACCCGGGCGGCGCGGGAAGGGCACACGAGGCACGAGCGCCAGCTCGTAGCCGCGGGCCGGGACGAGGCGGGCCTCGAGCCCGTCGGAGGTCCCGAGGCAGCGCACCGTCGTGGCGGGGTCCCGGCGGCGCAGGCAGTCGGCGAGGGCCAGCATCGGTGCGACGTGCCCCGCGCTGCCACCCCCGGCGAGCAGCGCGCGCATCAGCGCGCCCCCTGCGCGCTCGGGACCAGGGCGCGCAGCGTCCGGCGTACCGGCCCCGGGCCATGCCGCAGTGCCTCGGCTGCTCCGGGCTCGCGGCGGGCGAAGGACAGCAGCATTCCAAGCGCAGCCATGGTCGGGACCAACGCCGAGCCGCCGTAGGACACCAGCGGCAACGGCACACCGGTGATCGGCAGTAGGCCCGTGACGGCGCCGATGTTGACCAGCGCCTGCACGAGCAGCCACGAGGTGACCCCGGCGGCGGCGAGCCGCACGAACGGGTCGCCGGTGCGCGTGGCGACCCGGATGCCGGCGTAGCCCAGGGCGCCGAAGAGCGCGAGGACGGCGAGCGTGCCGATCAGTCCCAGCTCCTCACCGATGATCGCAAAGATGAAGTCAGTGTGCTGCTCCGGGAGCCCGCCCCACTTCTCCCGGCTGGCCCCGAGGCCGAGGCCCCACCAGTTGCCCGACGCGAGAGCGTACTTGCTGTGCTGGAGCTGCCACCCGGTCCTCAGCGGGTCGACCGCCTCGGGGTCCCACCAGCCCCGGAAGCGCTCGAGCCGGTGCGCACCCGCCGCGGTGTTGGACAGTACGACGACCAGGCCGGCCGACAGCCCGCCGAGCAGCGCGAACAGCCGCAGCGGCGCACCGGCGAAGAACAGCAGCCCCGCGACGATCGCCATGAGGATCAACGCCGTACCGAGGTCGTTGCCCAGCAGCACGAGGCCGATGAGCACGCAGCTGACCGGCAGCAGCGGCACGAGCAGGTGCTTCCACTGGTCGAGCAGCCGCTGCTTGCGCGCGAGCATGTCCGCGGCCCACAGGACGATGACGATCTTGGCGAACTCCGACGGCTGGATCTGGAACCCGCCGACGGCGACCCAGTTCCGGTTGCCGTTGACGGCCTTGCCCGAGACGACGACCAGGCACAGCAGCACGGTGACACCGATCAGCCCGACGTAAGCCAGGGCCCGCCACGCACGCGGGGGCAGGCGAGAGGCGGTCCACAGGACGGGCAGTCCCAGGCCGGCCCAGACCAGCTGGCGCTTGAAGAAGTAGAAGGAGTCGTTGTGCTCGGCGTAGGACTTCACGCTCGAGGCGGAGAACACCATGACCAGGCCGAGGACGAGCAGAGCCGTGGTGGCGCCCAGGAGCAGGTAGTACGACGTGAGCGGCCGGTCGAGCTGGCGGACCAGCGCCGTGGTGCGCTGGGCCGGCCACCCGCGTTCAACCGGGTGGTTCGCAGAAATTGCGGTCACGCGCCGACCTCGTCAGTCCCGGCCCGCACCGGGCGAGGGAACCGCTGCGTGTGCTCCTTGTCCGCCTGCCGTGCCTTGTCCGCTCGCCGTGCTTGCCGCGTCGTTCGCCCCGCCATGGCGCCAGTCTCGGACACACAGCCTCCGGCAGCGGGGACATCGACCGCGTGTCGCGCAAAGGTGACCAGCGCGGCTCAGGTGCCCGTGACCCACTCCGCGTAGAACACCCCGAGCCCGAGTGCGACCAGCAGCCCGGCGATGATCCAGAACCGGATGACGATCGTGACCTCGCCCCACCCCACGAGCTCGAAATGGTGCTGCAGGGGTGCCATGCGGAAGACCCGCTTGCCGGTCATCTTGAAGTAGCCGACCTGGATGATCACCGACGCGGTGATGATCGCGAACAGCCCGCCGAGCAGCACGAGCAGCAGCTCGGTGCGGGAGAGGATCGCTAGACCGGCGAGCGCGCCCCCCAGCGCGAGGCTGCCGGTGTCCCCCATGAAGATCTTCGCCGGCGAGGCGTTCCACCACAGGAACCCGAAGCACGCGCCCATGAGCGCGGCGGCGACGACGGCCAGGTCGAGCGGGTCACGGACGGTGTAGCACTTGCTCGTGACGAAGGTCGCCGTCGCGCAGGAGTTGCCGAACTGCCAAATGCCGATGAGCACGTACGCCCCGAACGTCATGACCGAGGCTCCCGTGGCGAGCCCGTCGAGACCGTCGGTGAGGTTCACGCCGTTCGAGGTCGCCGCGATCATGATGTAGGCCCAGACGACGAAGCCGATGCCGGTGAGCGCGATGCCCGTGTCGCGGATGAAGGAGATGTGGTCCGAGGCCGGGGTGAACCCGGCGCCGTCCTCGAACTGCAGGGCGAGCACGGCGAACAGAATGGCGACGAAGGACTGCCCGGCGAGCTTCGCCCGGGCGCGCAGCCCGAGGCTTCGCTGCTTCACGATCTTGATCCAGTCGTCAAGGAACCCGACGAGGCCCAGCCCGCTCATGAGGAACAGCACGAGCGCCCCGGACACGGTCGGCGGCTGCCACACGGTGAATGCGGTCGCGGCGTGCGCCGCGGCGTAGCCGGCCAGCGTCGCGAGGATGATCACGGTGCCGCCCATGGTCGGCGTACCGCGCTTGGTGTGGTGGGAGGTCGGCCCGTCGTCGCGGATCAGCTGGCCGTAGCCCTGCCGGACGAGCAGGCGGATGGCGACCGGTGTGCCGAACAGCGACACGAGCAGCGCGACCGCCGACGCGACGAGGATCTGCCTCACGACACCCGCCCCTCGGCCGGCGGCTGCCCCTCGAGCAGGCGCGCGGCAACGCGCTCGAGGCCGGCGGCGCGCGAGGCCTTCACCAGCACGACGTCGCCCGGACGCAGCTGGGCGTGCAGGAGCGCGAGTGCGGCATCGGCGTCGGGCACGAACGCCGACTCCTCCGACCAGCT
>JALYMU010000220.1 GCA_030773595.1 Actinomycetota bacterium
CGTCGTCCCGGAGCTGGCGCAGGAGGCCGCGGACCGCATGGGAGACGCCCTGTGGGGCTAGGTGGCACACACACTGGCACACACAGCCCAGCGGTCTGCGGGTCCGGACGGACAAACGTGCAGGTCAAAGGCGCTCCCCCGAGTGGACTCGAACCACTAACCCTGCGATTAACAGCGGCTCAAGAGGGTTGCAGCTAAACACCGGCTGGCCTGCGGAAATGCCATAAACCGCAGGCCAGTCGCGCTTTTCGAACTCACGCCTGAGGGTCGCTGCTCGGCCCTGACAGGCCCTGATCTGTGGTCGCGGTGTGGTCGTTGTGGTCGGTGTGTGGTCTATGAACCACTTCGTCTACGACGCGTCCCCTTCCTTGCGTCATAGCTAGTGCAGCGTCAGGCGACCGGGACAGGCGTGGACAGGCGAGCTGCGAATTATGTTGGTACAAGTCAAGACCGCCCAACGCTGTCCCGGCTGGGTGTGGACGCCGCCCGCGTGAAGCTGCGATCCACCGCTCGCGCCGCGATCAGGGGCTCCTGGCGCAGTCCAGCGGCTGAACCGGAGAGGTACTGGAGAACGGGGCTTGCCGTAACGGCTGCTCGAGGTGGTATTTTTCGCGACCACTGCGTGGGGCCTTGGGCCGCCCCGGGCGACTGCTCCGGCGCCGCGGTCACCGAGCCCTCCTGCTCCCGCTCGCCGGGCAGCCCCTCGCCCTCGGGACGCTCGTTGGCGCCGCCGTACGGGCGGCCGGTCATCGAACCCTCGGTCATCGCAGGTCCTCCCTCATGCCGTGGTGCCGCCGCTCGGATATCCGGGAGCGGGGCAGGTTAACCGCGCGATCGGCTTCCTGGCCGCGGCGCGGTGGACGGCGGAGGGTCAGCCGCCGAGCGCGTCGACCATGTTCATGACTGTGCGCACCTGCGGGCCCCGCTTGTTCGCGTAGTTCACGTCCACCGGGCCGAGGTAGCCCCACCAGTCCCAGCACCCCCTCGGGTTGCCGAACCGCACGTCGGGCCGGGCCTGGGGATAGAGGACGACGAAGTCGTTGGTGTCCGCGTAGGCGTTGAGCCCGGAGTTCCGGGCGAAGAGGTCGCCGATCTGCTCGGCGGTCTGCCGGCACCCGTGCAGCGCCACGACGACCTTGCACGCAGCGCCATCGGCGCAGGACTCGGGCGTGTAGACGTAGCCGGTGTCGCCCATGCCGACCGCGCGGGCGCCGGAGCGCGTGAGGTCCCCGACGCCGACGGCCGGGTCGACGGCATAGCGGTCCTGGTCGAAGGGAGTGAGGGCGCCGCGCGGCTCCCCCGCGTTCGGCGCCGCCACCGAGCCGAACATGGTGCCCAGCAGGTCGGCCTGCGCGTCGTAGGGCGAGCAGTCGTTGAGGTACGGCGAGGCCGTCTCGCCGCAGGGCACCGGGCCGAGCGGGCTGACCCAGCCGTGGCCGGCGGCGACGTCGGTGCGGTAGGTCAGCGGAACGTCGTAGTGGCGGTAGAAGTCGGCCAGGTTGTCGCTGACCGGCCGGGCGACGGTCGGGTCGAGCGTGCCGTGGAAGACGAAGGTGCGGCTCGCGGCCAGGTTGGACAGAGGGTCGATCTTCCCCTGGTGCGCGTAACGGTCGGTGACGCGGTAGATCACCGGCAGCACCGTCGGGACGTCGGCGTCGGTGCACGACGCCAGCGCGACTCCGACGTTGTTCGCCGCGCACCAGTACGGCCCGGCGGCGAGGATCGCCGCACCGGCGAACCGGCTGGAGTGCGCCACCTGCAGCTGGGTGGCCATGTAGCCGCCGGAGGAGATGCCCGTGACGTAGAGCTGGCTGACGTCGATCTCCGGCAGGGCGCCCGGCGTCGCGGCGGGCGCCGCGTCCTCGGCCGTGGCGCACCCGGAAAGCACCAGGGCGATCGCGGTGGCGAGCGCGGCGATCCGGCGTCCGGCGCCCAGGCCTCTGCTTCTGCTGGTGCCGACGTCCACCGGCCGCCTCAGGTCAGCAGCCGAGTGGGCGAGCCGTCCAGCCAGGCGAGCACGGCGTCCACGGCGTCACCGTGGTACCGCTCGTAGCTGCCGCGGGTGCCGTAGCCGATGTGCGGGGTGAGGACGATCTTGCGCAACTCGCGCAGCGGGGAGTCGACCGGCAGCGGCTCGACGTCGTAGACGTCGATGCCGGCGCCGGCGATGCGCTTCTCCCGGATCGCCTCGATGAGGGCGGCCTCGTCGACGATCGGGCCGCGCGAGGTGTTGATCAGCACCGCGGTCGGCTTCATCAGGCCGAATTCCTTCGCGCCGATCAGTCCGCGGGTGCGGTCGGAAAGCACGAGGTGGATGGTGACGACGTCGGAGGCCTCCAGCAGCTCCTCCTTGTCGACGCGGCGGGCGCCGACCTCGGCGGCGCGCTCGTCGGTGAGGTTCTGGCTCCAGGCGATCACGTCCATGCCGAACGCCTGACCGATGCGGGCGACCCGCTCCCCCAGCCGGCCCAGGCCGATCACGCCGAGGGTGGCGCCGTCGAGGTCGGTGCCGACGGTGTGCTGCCAGCCGCCGGCGCGCACGGCGGCGTCCTCCTCCGGGATGTGGCGGGCGGTGGCGAGGATCAGTCCCCAGGTGAGCTCCACGGTGGGGGTCGCCAGGTTGCGGGTGCCGCAGACGGGGACGCCGAGCTCGGTGGCGGCCTCGACGTCGATCGACCGGTTGCGGACGCCGGCGGTGACCAGCAGCTTCAGGTTCGGCAGCCTGGACAGCGTCGAGCGCGGGAACGGTGTGCGCTCCCGCATCGCGACGACGACGTCGAAGGGCTCGAGCCGCGCGACGAGCGCGTCCTCGTCGGTCACGTGGTCGGAGAAGACGACGACCGAGGCGTCGGGCACCCGCGACCAGTCGGCGAAGGTGTGCGCGATTCCCTGGTAGTCGTCGAGGACGGCGATGCGATGCATGCTGCAGGGTCTACTACATCCATCCGGAGCGCCGTGCCGCGGAGACGGAGCGACCCCCGCCCGGACGAGGTGTCCGGGCAGGGATCGGAGTCGCTCCCCTCGACTGCGCGTCGAGGGTCGGCGGTTCCTATCGGGGGATGCTGCCGGAGGTCCCGCCGCCGCCCTTGTTCTTGTTCGTGAAGCTCGAGACCATGCTCTTGATCTTGCGCTGGTTCTCGGGCTTGCGGCCCTCGTCGATGACCTTCTTGGCCACGCCGGCCTTGGTGAGCTTGCT
>JALYMU010000221.1 GCA_030773595.1 Actinomycetota bacterium
GGGCTCGGGCGGACGCGGGCGCGGGGCCGGCGCGCCGGGCGCCCAACAGCAGGCCGTCCGGGTGATCGTCCGGAATGCCGGGGCCGCCGCCGGCGTTGATGCGGTAGGTTGCTGCCCACAACTGAACATGGGGGTGAACGGTTTCGACTTCGGATGTCGAACCAGGGGAAGCGGGTCGAGGAAGCCGGGATGATCTCGTTAACCATGCCTGGCAAACCAATAGGTGCCAATAACAACCGCACCGCGTACGCCCTCGCCGCCTGAGGCTAGGTAACGTGCGCTGTCAGCCCGGGGTCGCTCCCGACCCGGTGTCTGGCATCAGCGAGGGGGCTTCACCGCCGGACCCGGTCGCGGGGTTCGGCGGGACATCTCACAGCGACTGAGCCCGTCAGCGGATCTGCCTGCGGAGCCGCTGGGGCCGAGAAACTCGTAGCAGGCTGCACCCGGAGAAGCCCTGGAACGGTGACGAAGGACGCGGGTTCGATTCCCGCCACCTCCACTGCACGCCCGTGCTGCCCGCGCGGGCACCCCCACACCACGGCGGGAGACCACGGGGCGGGCCCACGAGGGCCGTCCTCGTCCCGTCCTACGATCTGCCCACACGGGAAGGAACTGCATGTCGAAGAGCGATGGCATCGAGGTCGAGGGCACCGTCACGGAGGCGCTGCCGAACGGGATGTTCCGCGTGAACCTCGCCAACGGCCACCAGGTGCTCGCGCACCTGTCCGGGCGCATGCGCCGCCACTACATCCGGGTGCTCCTCGAGGACCGCGTCGTGGTCGAGCTCAGCCCCTACGACCTGACCCGCGGGCGGCTGGTCTACCGCCACAAGTAGGTCCACGAGGCTGCGCCGCTCGACGCGCTGGCGCGGGCGGATCGTCGTGCATCCGGTCGTGCTGGATCACGCCTTGCCTCCGCGGCGGTCACGGATCCGGTCGCTACCGGTCCGGGTGCGCTGGACCGGCGTCTACCCTGGACGGTGATGTCCTCCGCTCGAACGTGCCGGGCTGAATCGCCGCCCTGCGACATGTCCCCTGACATCTCCTCCGCTCCGGAGTCCCGAGCCGTCGGTGCCGCCGACGGCTCGACCTGTCCCCGGACCTCGTCCGCGACACCTCTGGCCCAGGAGGTGTGGGTCGCCCGCCGCGACGCCCACCACGCGCGCGTCGACGCCTGGACCAGCCCCGTGCTCGAGCGGGCCCGGCGCGGGCAGCGTCACCCGGTCGAGGACTTCCTCTTCAGCTACTACTCCCACCGCCCGGCGCAGCTGCGCCGGTGGAGCCCCGGTGCCGGGGTCGTGCTGACCGGGCCGGCGGCCCGCGAGCTCGTCGGGTCGGGCTCCTGGGTGGGCGCCGGTGACGGTGCCGCGCTGGCGCAGCTCCCGCAGCGAGTCCGGCGTACGGCGGGATGGGTGGCGCAGCTGCTCGAGCGCACCGCACGGCATCCGGCGCACTTCGGCTGCTTCGGGCTGCACGAATGGGCGATGGTGCACAGGGCGTCGCCCGAAGAAGTCCGCCATGCCCGCTGGCCGCTGCGGCTCGGGCCGGAAGCGACGACCGAGCTGGTCGAGACCCTGCCCGTGCGGTGCAGCCACTACGACGCCTTCCGGTTCTTCGCCCCTTCGGCGAGAGCGCTGAACGTCCTCCAGCCGGCCCGCGACACCCAGGCCGAGCACGAGCAGGGCGGGTGCCTGCACGCGAACATGGACCTCTACAAGTGGGCCTACAAGCTCTCGCCCTGGGTCGAGTCCGAGCTCGTGGCCGACTGCTTCGACCTTGCCCGCCGCGTGCGCGAGCTGGACATGCGTGCCTCGCCGTACGACCTCCAGGCGCTCGGGTACGAACCGGTGCGGATCGAGACCGCACAGGGCCGGGCCGACTACGCCGCCGCCCAGCGGGCCTTCGCCGCCGAGGCCGCGCCCTTGCGGGACGCGCTGACCGTCGCCGCGCGGAGGCTGTCCTGAGCGGGCGTCGCGGTCCTCGGACGTGGGGTTACCGCGCGCGGCGAACGGGGCACGGGGCCAACATGCGTCCGCCAGCCCTGCTTCGCGCGCTGATCGCCGTACCTCTGCTGGTCGTCGCGTGCACCGGGCAGGGCGCGCGTGAGACGGCACGCGAGGAGCGTCCACCGGCACCGTCCGCTCCGGCGGCCGCGCCCCAGCCCGACTCCAGGCCGGACTCGATGGCGGCTCTCGGCGACTCCATGACCCGCGCCTACGCGGTGTGCGGCGGGTTCGGCGACTGCCCGGAGGCGTCCTGGGCGACGGGTGACCGGGGCGGCCTCGACAGCCACGCCCAGCGGTTGGGGCTCGAGGGTGATGCGGCGCGCAACCTGGCGGTGAGTGGCGCCACGGTCTCCGACCTCCCGGAGCAGGCGCGCCGCGCCGTCGAGGCGCGCGTCGACTACGTGACCGTCCTGATCGGGGCCAACGACGCCTGCGCGCCGGACGAGGCGGCGATGACTCCCGTGGCAGGGTTCGGGCGTGACTTCGACGCGGCGATGGACATCCTCGCGCGCGGCCTGCCCGAGGCGACGGTCCTCGTCGTCAGCGTGCCCGACCTGCTCCGGCTGTGGGCGGTCGGCAAAGACGACCCGCAGGTCCTGGCCCGGTGGGACGCGGGCGTCTGCCAGTCGATGCTGGCCGACGCCGGGTCCGAGGCCGAGGACGCCCGCGACCGTCGCGACCGGGTTCGCCGGCGGGTGTCGGACTACAACGCGGCGATGGACCGCTCGTGCCGTCGCCACCCGCGGTGCCGGACCGACGGCGGCGCGGTGTTCGCCTACGACTTCTCTCTCGGCATGGTGAGCGAGCTGGACTACTGGCACCCGAGCGAGGAGGGTCAGCGGACGCTGGCCGAGGTGACCTGGCGGGCGGCGGGCCTGTGGTGACGGCGCCGCCGCTCCCGCGCCGGCGCGCCTCGTGGCGCGAGGTCCCTGTCGTCGTCGTGCTCGCCCTCGTCCTGTCCGCCGTGCTGAAGACGTTCGTGCTGCAGGTGTTCTACATCCCCTCGGGTTCGATGGAGCCCACCCTGCACGGGTGCAAGGGCTGCCCCGGCAACGACCGCGTCCTCGTCTCCAAGCTCGACTACCGCTTCGGCGAGCCTGAGCGCGGCGACATCGTGGTGTTCGACGGCAGGGGCTCGTTCACCGACGAGGACGGGCAGGAGAAGGACTACGTCAAGCGGGTGATCGGCGAGCCCGGCGACGTCGTCGCGTGCTGTGACGCCGACGGCCGCGTGACCGTCAACAGCCGTGCCTTGGACGAGCCGTACCTCTTCGAGGACAACTCGCGCGCGTTCGGGCCGGTCACCGTCGGCCCCGGGCGGCTGTGGGTCATGGGAGACCACCGCAGCGCCTCCTCGGACTCCCGCGACCACGGCGCCGTCCCCGTGGACGCCGTGGTCGGGCGCGCCGTCGCCACCGTGTGGCCCGTACGCCGGGTCACCTGGCTGCGATGACCGCACCCGGCCGCGTCCACGTCGTCCACGGGGACCTGACCCGTCTCGCCTGCGACGACGTCCTGATCCCGACCGACGCCGACCTGCGCATCGAGGACCCGTGGCGCAGCCTCGTCACCGAGCACGAGGCCAGGGCCGCGGTGTCCGAACGCCTCTGGGGCGAGGGCGGCATGCGGGCTTGCGTGGTGTCGCGCGGCACGGACGACGACCCACGCCGGGTGTGGGTCGTCGAGGTCGGGTCCTGGCAGGACCGGCCGCTGGAGTGGTATCTCGACGGCGTCGTCGCTGCCTTCGCCGCCCTCGGCGAGCGCGCCGGTGGCCCGCGTCTGGTCGCCCTTCCGCTCATCGGGACGGGCGAGGGCGGGCTGGCGCGGCGGCGCGGCGAGCTCATCACCGGGCTGCTCGACGTGCTCGACGAGCAGGCGCGCACCTACGGGATCGATGTCGCCCTGGTGACCTGGACTAGGTCGGACTACGCCGCCGTGCAAGCCGTCCGCGCGGAGCGGGACACGGCCTTGGACCCCCGGCTCGAGGCGCACGCCCGGCGGATCGCCGGCGAGGCGGTGGAGGACCGGCTCGTGCTCTTCCTCGGCGCGGGCGTCAGCGCGGCGGCGGGGCTTCCGGCGTGGTGGGAGCTGCTCGAGCGCCTGGCCGGCTACGGCGCCGAGGACCTGCACCGGGCGCTGCCGGAGGTGCGCGGCGAGACGGCGAGCGAGGTCCTGCGCGCGGAACTGCGCTCGCTCGGCACGCTCGACGCCGCGGAGCTGCTCCGCAAGGCGCTCGGGCCGGCAGTCGTCGAGGCGGTCGCCCGGGAGCTCCAGCAGGACCGTTACTCCCTCACCCACGCCCTGCTGGCGAGCCTGCGCACGGCCAAAACGATCACGACGAACTACGACCGGCTCTACGAGCTGGCGGCAGCCCGGCCCTTCGCCGAGCTCGGCGGCCTCGCTGTGCTGCCGTGGGACGCCGCGGAGCGGGGACGCCCCTGGCTGCTGAAGATGCACGGCGACGTGGACCGGCCGGAGTCGATCGTCCTGAGCCGCGGGGACTTCGCGGAGTACGACGCCTCGAGACGTCCGCTCGGGAGCCTGCTGCAGGCGCAGATGATGACGGGCCACCTGCTCTTCGTCGGCAGCTCCATGACCGACGACAACGTCCTGCGCCTGGCCCACGAGGTCCGCCAGCTGCGAGCCGAGTGGTGCGCGACCAGCCGCCCCGTCGGCACGGTCCTCACCCTCGCCGACGAGCCGCTGCGCCGCTCGCTGTGGGAGGGGACCCTGGACTTCGTCCTGGTCGGGGCGTCCGGCGAGCCGTCCGCGGACGGAAATGACACGCGACTGCTGCAGGCCTTCCTCGACCGTGTCTCGGTGCTGGCGTCCGTGGAGCGCTCCTACCTGCTCGACCCCACCTACGACGCCATCGTCGGGCGCAATGCGACGCTGCGCGACGCGCTGGCGAGCCTGGCAAAGGCTACCTCGGACCTGCCTGAGGGCAGCGACGAGCGCGTCGTCGAGCAGGTCCGGGGGCTGCTCGCCCGGCTCGGCTGGTCCGGCTGAGCCTTTCCGCTCGTACGACGTCGAGCCGGCGTTGTCGGCACGCGCGGCAGGCCACGGACACGCCGTGCGACACGCCGGACAAGGCCCGCGTAACGGTGCTGAGGGGCACTGACGCCATTTCCCCCGTGCCGGGACCGTGTGTAACGATGTGGCTACGGAGGTGGAGGTCACTGCGTCGCCGCCACGTCGCGACGCAATCGGTCCCCGGCCGGAAAGCGTGGAGGGTTGGCCAGCGGTGGGCGATGTGCGCAGCCGGGAGGCGAGCGAGGACCTGCTCGAGGTCGTTGACGCGCTCGCCGACAGCAGCGGGTCGCTCGCCGAACTCGTGGACGCCGCCGCACCCGCCATCGCGCGCGCGCTCGACGCAAGCGCCATGGTCTGGACCGTGGCCGAGGACGGCGGCCACCTCGTGCCGGCGTCGTGGGCGGCCAGGGACGATCCGAGCGAGGCCGAGCTGGTCGAGCAGGCGTCCCGCACGCTGTGCGCGCCGGGCGAGGGTCTGGCCGGACGGGTCTGGGTCACCGGGCGCGCTCTGTCCGTCCGGGCCGACGACGACCCGCGGACGGTGTCGGAGGCGCTGCGGCGGTATCCGACGATCGCCGGCGTCACCGGCCGTGCGCTGTTCTTCGCACCGCTCGTCCGGCGCGAGGAGGTCCTCGGCGTGCTCGCCGTCATCCGGGACGCGGCCAGGCCCGAGGAGGCCTCCCGTGGGTTCGAGCTGCTCGAGCAGGTGAGCCATCGCCTCGCCCGCGCGATGGAGATGGCGCGCCTGCTCGACCGGACCAGGGCCGCCGAGCGCCGCCAGCGGCTCGTCGCCGAGGCCGGTACGGCGATCGCTGCGGGTCCGAACGACCTGCCCTCGCTGCTGGACACCGTCGCCGGTGCGCTCGCGGGAGCGCTGGACGCCGACCTCCGCGTCGCTGTGGTCGACGGGGCCGGCAAGCCGGTGACGGCGACGGCCGCCGCTCCGGCGGACGGGACGTCCGGGACGCGGGCCACAGTCGCCTCGGACGCCGCGCCGACTGACGCCGTCGTCACGGCCGTCCTCGACTCCGGCGAGACGACGTTGTCCACGGCCGCACACGACCTCGTCGGCGTGCCCATGCAGGCCCACGGCGCGCGGCTCGGTGCGGTCGTCGCCGGACGACCAGCGCCGCGCGGGTTCGACGCGGACGACGTCGCCGTCCTTCGGATGCTCGCCGACCGTGCGGCGCTCGCCGTGCACAACGGTCTGCTGGTCGAGCGGCTGACCGCCTCGGAGAACCGCCACCGGGCGCTCGCCGCCCATGCCAACGACGTCATCCTGCTGCTCGACGACGTCGGTCGCCTGCTCTACGCGAGCCCCGCAGCGGACCGCATGCTCGGCGGCTTGCCGATCGGCACGGACACCACCCTGCTCGTGCACCGTGAGGACCGGGGGGAGGTCCGGGAGGTGCTGCGCCGGGCACTGGCGACCCCGGGGATGACCGGTCCGGTGACGTTCCGCCTTCGCCACGGTGCCGGGACCTACCGGGTGGCGGAGGCCGTCGCATCGAACCTCCTCCATGACGAGAGCGTGGCCGGTCTCGTCGTGACGGTGCGCGACGTCACCGACCTCACCGTGCGCGTCGAGCAACAGCATGAGACCGCGCGGCTGGGCGAGCTGGCGCTGAGCGGCGCGTCGCTCCCGGCGCTGTGCGACCAGGCGGTCGAGGGTGTCTGCCGGGGCACGGGAGCCGTCGGCGTGTCGCTGGTCGAGCACACCACGTCGGGCCTGTCGTTGCGAGCGTCGCGCGGGTGGTCCGCCGACGTGCTCGAACGCCTGGCGGCGACGCCTGCGAGCCCCACGCTCCCTGTCTGGCGCGTGCTGGCCACCGGAGAGCCCGTCGTCGTGGACGACCTGCAGGCCGACCCCGAGGCCGCACCTGCCGGCGTGCTCGAGCAGGGCTGGCGCTCCAGTGCCGCGGTGCTGCTCGGCCACCAGGACGACCCGTGGGGCGTGCTCACCGCCTACAGCGACCACCCTCGCGCCTTCTCCCGCGACGCGGTGTCCTTCCTCGCCGGCATGGGGAGCATCGTCGCGACCGCGGTCTCCCGGATGCGTACGGAGAACGCCATCCGCTATCAGGCGATGCACGACACGCTCACCCGGCTGCCGAACCGGACGCTGCTGCGAGACCGCCTCGACCAGGCGCTCACCGCCGCGCAACGGGAGGGCCGTCACGTCGTACTGCTGCTGCTCGACCTCGACGGCTTCAAGGACGTCAACGACGCCCTCGGCCACCACGCGGGCGATGACCTGCTGGTCGCCGTGGGGCAGCGCCTGCGCTCGGCGCTGCGCGACGTCGACACGGTGGCGCGTCTCGGGGGCGATGAGTTCGCGGTGGTGCTGACCGGCCTCGACACGACGTCGGTGGTGGACTCCGTCGCGGGCAAGGTGCTCGCCGCGCTGCGCGTGCCCGTCGAGATCGGGGGCATGGTCGTGCCGCTGGACGCGAGCATCGGTGTGGCGCTCGCCCCGCAGCACGGGAGCACCAGCGCGGAGCTGCTCCGCCACGCCGACGTGGCGATGTACCGCGCGAAGCGGTCGGGGCTTGACGTGGCGGTCTTCGACGCGCAGGTCGACACAGCGCAGGCCCAGCGACTGACCGCGCTGCACGAGCTCCGCCACGGCATCGAGGCGGGCCAGCTGGAGCTGCACTTCCAGCCCATCGTCTCCCTCAGGACCGGGGCACCGGTCAAGACCGAGGCGCTGGTGCGCTGGCGTCACCCCCGGCGTGGTCTCGTGCCGCCGATCGAGTTCATCAGCCTCGCCGAGCAGAGCGGTCTCATCCGCGACCTGACCGACTGCGTGCTCGACACCGCCGTGGCGGAGTCACTGCGACTGGAGCGGGCGGGGCTCGCCCTGCCCATCGCGGTCAACCTCTCAGGAGTCGTGCTGACCGGCGCCACCGACCTCGTGCCGGCGTTCACGGCACGGCTCGGCGCGGCCGGCGTGGGGCCGGACCGGATCGCCCTGGAGGTGACCGAGTCGGTCCTCGTCGACGAGCCCGCGCGCGCCGCGTTGCACCGGCTGCGGGCCGCCGGCGTGACGCTGTCGATCGACGACTTCGGCACCGGCTACTCGTCGCTCGCGTGGCTCAAGGGTCTTCCGGTGACCTACCTGAAGATCGACCGCGCGTTCGTCACCAACCTCGAGACCGACTCGCGTGACGTCGCGATCGTCCGGTCCATCGTGGAGCTCGCGCACGCGCTGGGCGTGTCGGTCGTCGCCGAGGGCGTCGAGACACCGGGCGGGGCGCAGGTCCTCGCGGCGCTCGGCGTCGATCTCGCGCAGGGGTACTGGTTCAGCCGTCCGCTTCCTGCCACGGACCTGCACGACTGGCTCGCCGCGCGGCGAGGTCGGATGACGTCCCTGGACGCGTGAGGCGTCCCGGGCGGGCAGACGCGTGAGGCGTCCCGGGCGGGACGCGGAGACTGCACAGCCGCCAGCGAGGACGAGGCTCAGGCGATCTCTGCCCAGATCCGCTTGCCGGCGGGGTGCGCGTCGACGCCCCAGCGCATCGCGAGCGCGTCGACGAGGAACAGGCCTCGTCCGCCCTCGTCCATCAGCCGCGCGTCGCGGGCGCGGACCTCGCGGGTGGAGTCGTCGGCGACCTCGAGCCGGATCCCGCCGTCTATCGGCATGAGCCGCACCATCAGCGGCGTCCCGGCGTGCCGGACGCCGTTCGCGACGAGCTCGGTGGCGACCAGCGCGGCGCTGTCGCACAGGTCCTCCCGGGCCCAGCGCCGGCACGCGCTCATCACGATGCGTCGGGCCTCCGCCGCCGACTCGGGTCGAGCCGGCAGCAGGTGCACCTCCGGGCTCAGGCTGCCGCCCGTGGTCGGGACGGCATGGCGGGGCTCGGGGATCGTCACCACCTCGTTCGCTCGCACCGGTCGAGGCCGGTCGGGGCCAGGTCGCTTCGCATATCCTCAGTGGACTACCCGGCGTGGGCGAGATCTCACCCCAGGGCCGACATCTGGCGAGCGTGACGCAGGACACGTCGGTGCGGGTCACGTCGGTGCGGGTCACGTCGGTGCTGGTCCGTCGGTGACACTCACGGCCAGCTTCAGCACGGCCAGCGTCAGAAGGCGTAGCGGACGCGACACCACGGCAGCTTGCGCGCGAGCAGGTCGAGGTATTCCGCCAGCAGCCGGCCCTTGAGGCCGGTGCGGTAGCGCACGTTGGTGCCGCCGGTCTGCGACCGCTTGGACTCTTGGATGTCGGGCCGCCACAGGACCTGCTCCGCCTTCGGGTGCCAGCCAAGGTTCACCTCGTGCAGGCGCTCGTTGTGCGTCAGCAGGATGACCTCGGCCGCCATCTGGCCCCGTGCCGCCTCGCCGGTCCCTGCCTCAATGTGGTCGAACAGCTCCCCCCACTGCTCCAGCCATCCGTCGGCGACGACCACCGGGCTGAAGTTCAGCTGCACCTCGTAACCCGCGGCCACGAAGTCGTCGACGGCCGCGATCCGCTCCGCGATCGGTGACGTCCGGACGTCGAGCAGGCGGGAGGCCGCCTCGGGCATCAACGAGAAGCGCACGCGCGTGCGCCCTCTGGGATCCCAGCCGAGCAAGTTCCGATTGACGTACTTCGTCGCGAACGAGGCCTTCGCGGTGGGCAGCCGCGCGAACAGCTCGACCAGGTCGCGGACGTTGTCGCTCACCATGGCGTCGACCGAGCAGTCGCTGTTCTCGCCGATGTCGTACACCCACGCCTGCGGGTCGCACTGGTCGCGCTGGGTCTTGCCGCCCTGGCGGGCGACGTGGCGCTCGAGGTAGCCCGTGATCCGGTCGATGTTGGTGAAGACCGTGATCGGGTTCGAGTAGCCCTTGCGGCGAGGCACGTAGCAGTAGGCGCACGCCATGGCGCAGCCGTTGGCGGTCGACGGCGCGACGAAGTTGCTCGACCGAGCGTTCGGTCGTGCCGTCAGGGACTTCTTCTCCCCGAGCACCAGGGCCTCGCGCTTGATGCGGACCCAGCGGGCGACGTTGGCCTCGTCCCCGTGCACCTTGAGGATGCGCCAGTGGCTCTCGACGGGGACGACGTCGGCGTCTGGCCAGCGCTCGAGCACCTGTCGACCGCGGGGCGACGCAGCGGCCGCGGCTCGGCGTAGATCCGGCGGATGTCCAGCAGCGCGGCGGTGCGCGTGGCGGTGTCGGGCATTGCGTGCAACCGTACGGCGGGACCGCCCGGCGCGCGCGCCGAGCGCCGCGTCAGCGCAGCGCCGGGGGCACCAGGTCGCGGACCGACCGCTCGAAGCTGCTCGGATCCACCGGCCACCACGTCGGCGGCCCTTGGGCTGCGGCGGAGCCCGCGACCAGGACGGCCACCGCGAGCAGGAGAGCCCACACGGCGACCGCGGACCCCGACGGCGCGAGCGCGGAC
>JALYMU010000222.1 GCA_030773595.1 Actinomycetota bacterium
TTCAGAGACGGGGGCTGGGGGACCGGGGTGCGGCATCGCGATGCGCCTTCCGGCGACCACACCGGCGCGCGCACCGGCGGCTCGGCGGCGAGGGTGGGGCACGAACTTGCGCCTTCTTTCCTAACCCGCGACGACGTTCGGCGCCACGCGCTACGAGCAGCTGGCACAGCCCGAGGTGGTCGAGGTCCCGCTGCGCCGGCTCGACAGCATCCTCGACGACGTCATCGCCCACGTCCCCGAGCCCCGCCCCTACCTCAAGCTCGACACCCAGGGCTTCGACCTGACCGCCTTCGCCGGTCTGGGCGACCGGTCGAAGGAGTTCGTGGCGATGCAGTCCGAGGTGGCCTTCCTGCGGATCTACGAGGGCATGCCTCGCATGCCCGAAGCGCTCGCGGTGTATGAGGCGGCGGGGTTCGAGGTCGCCGGCTTGTACCCCATCAGCCGGGAGAGGCGGACGGCCCGCGTGCTCGAGTTCGACTGCATCATGGTGCGCGCCGAAGCGGTGTAGCCGCTCGGGCCCGGCTGTGCGGGAACCCTTCGGTCGGCAGTCCTCGCTCAGCTGACGCCGGCGCGGGGGTTCACTGCTGCGCGAGCTCGATCCGCCGTACTTGTCGCGATGCCGCGTCCGCCAGCTCGAACAGCTCGACGGTGTTGGCACCGTCCCCGAACAGCCGCTCGTCGGCCATTGTTCCGAAGGTGAAGGCGGAGCCTCGGTCAGGGAAGACGGGCGACACGGCAGCGATGACACCGTTGACGGCGATCACCACGGAGGCTGGTCGTCGGCCCGCCGGAGCGGTGAGGGCTCCGGTCAGCACAGCCGGCACGTGTCCGCTCCCCGGGTCGACGGCTGCGACCTCAGGAACCTTCGGCTGATCTCTACCGCTTCACGAGACTACAACCCCCCGCTGCGGGCCGTGCCGGGCTTTGGAAGGTCGGCGTGTCGGCACGTCCGCTGCCGGATCAAGCGCGGCTTCCTCCGCAAAACGCGGTAGGGAGTCGAGCTGGGAGGTGTAGATCGTCACCCCGTGACCGGGCGTCGAGACGGGTCAGGCGCCCGTCGATAGGCTGTCGGGCGAATTGGGCGACCGGAAGGATGTGCCGCATGCGGGCGGAACAGATCAGAGACATTGCGGCGGCCAGTGGCTCACGCCTGGTAATCTGGACGACGTTCCTCCGCGCGCTGGGCGCAAGTGACGTGTCCGAGATCGGGGTCTACCGCGGCGCGTTCGCGCAGGCCCTCATGCGGGACTGCCGGACATCGCCTGCTACTACATGGTCGACCCGTGGCGGCACCTCGACGACTGGAACAAGCCGGCGAACAAGTCCGACGACGTGTTCGAGCGTATCCGCCGCGACGCGATGGAGCGGACACAGGCGTACGAGAATAAGCGCGTCGTGCTGCAAGGCCGGACCGTCGAGGTGATCGACGACATTCCCTCGGACAGTCTCGACTTCGCCTACGTCGACGGGGACCACACGCTCCGCGGCATCACGCTGGACTTGGTCAACGTCTACCCCAAGATCTGCATCGGCGGGTGGATCGGCGGCGACGATTTCTCCCCCAGCATCTGGCAGCACGAGCGCGACTTCGAGCCCACGCTGGTGTTCCCGTTCGCCGTGCACTTCGCCGAGGCAGTCGGCGCGCGAATCTACGGTCTCCCTGATCACCAGTTCCTGAGCGAGAAGCGACCCGAGCGTGCGTTCGAGTTCGTCGACCTGACCGGGAAGTACGCCCGCCTGGAACTCAAGGCGCAGTTCGCCCAAGCCCAGGGCGAGTCGCCGGGCTGACGAGGTGGCGCGGGTTGCACCGGGGTGCCAGGACGGCGCCGCGCTTGCGCCGATGCCCGTGGCCGGCACGGGGGCCGGCACGCCGTCGGTGATAAGTGTGGTCCATGACGGACTACCCGCGCTTCGCCCTCGACGGTCAGGTCGCACTCGTCACAGGAGCCGCCCGAGGGATCGGACGCGCGGTCGCCCTGGCTCTCGCTCACGCCGGCGCCGACGTGGCCCTCGGTCTGCGGGACGCCGGAAGCGACTCGGGTCTCGCCGCGGAGATTGAGGCACTGGGCCGCCGAGCACTCCCGGTGCAGCTCGACGTGAGTGACCTCGAACAGGTCCGTTCCGGTGTCAACTGGGTGGTCGAGCACTTCGGCCGACTCGACATCCTCGTCAACAACGCCGGCATCGCGCCGGGCAACCCGGCCGAGGACGTCGTCGAGGAGGACTTCGACCGGACCCTCGCGGTGAACCTCAGAGGGACCTTCTTCGCCAGCCAGGTTGCGGGCCGGGTCATGATCCGGCAGGGAGCGGGCCGCATTGTCAACATGGGTTCCCAGGCCGGCGCGGTGGCCCTTCCGGGTGAGTCGGTCTACTGCATGACCAAGGCAGCCATCGCGCACCTCACGAGGTGCCTCGCGGTGGAGTGGGGACCGCACGGCATCAACGTCAACTGTGTTGCTCCGACGTTCATCCGTACCCCCGGCACGGACGCGGCGCTGTCGAACCCCGCGTTCGAGGCGGACGTCGTGGAGCGCATCGCTGCCCTTCACCGCATCGGCGACCCGATGGATGTGGCCGGAGCAGTGGTGTACCTCTGCTCGCCCGCCGCGTCACTCGTCACCGGCCACACGCTGCTCGTCGACGGAGGCTGGACGGCTCGCTGACCGGTGCCCTTCCGGACGCTGAAGCCCATGCGGATCTACGCCCAGCACATGTGAGGTCGGGACCCGCCCGCCCGATGGTGGCGGCTTGTCGGACCCCATGACTAGGGTCCCAACCCATGGTGGCCTTCGAGGGCGAGGACCTGAGCGGCTCGCGTTTCGAGCGGGTGGACCTGGCCGGTGCCGACTTCCGCGCCGTCGACCTCGCCCGCGCGCAGTTCCGGGGAGTGGATCTCAGCGGGGTCGTGATGCGTGGCGTGGAGTTGGTCGATGCGCGGATCGACGGTGAGATCGAGAACCTTGTCATCAACGGGGTCGACGTAGCGCCAGTGGTGAACGCGGAGCTGGACCGGCGCGACCCTGGTCGAGTGACGATGCGCCCTACCGATCCCGCCGGCTTCCGCGAAGCGTGGGACATGGTCAAGCAGCTGTGGGAGGGCACGGTCGACCGGGCTCGCGGCCTTGACCCCGAGCTCCTGCACGAGTCCGTGGACGGTGAGTGGTCGTTCGTCGAGACCCTGCGCCACCTGGTCTTCGCCACTGACGCGTGGGTTCGGCGGGGCATCCTGGGGGACCCCTCGCCCTGGCACTCGCTCGGACTGCCCTGGGACGAGATGCCGGACACCCCCGGAATTCCGCGGGACCGCCAGGCCCGCCCCTCACTCGAGGAGGTCCTGTCGCTGCGCCGGAGCCGAATGGCGACGGTACGCAGCGTGGTTGACGGTCTGTCCGAGGAGTCGCTCGCCGCGCGCACCGAGCCGGTCGAGTCGCCCGGGTGGCCACCGCCGCGCAGCTTCGAGGTCCGCGAGTGCCTGCTGATCGTCCTCAACGAGGAGTGGCACCACCGGCAGTTCGCCGAGCGGGACCTCGACGCTCTGGCGACGCACCCTGACGGCTCGAACACTGGGGATACGGGAAGCCCGGGCTGAGGCCGGCACCACAAGGGTTGTTCTCCTGCCTTATTCGCGTTGCATCGCGGTCCAGGAGCGTCCTAGCGTTGCTACCCCGATGACGGGGAGGGGCTTTCCTCCGGGGTGAGCCGGGGCATTGGAGACACAGATGACTGTCGGACTCGCCGCGCTGTGCCTCGACGCAAACGACCCACTGCGCCTTGCGGGCTTCTGGTCCGGAGTCCTGGGCTGGAAAGTGACCGGTGACCACCACGACGACGGCATCGCCCTCATGCCGGGGGACGACACCGGGTTCCGGCTTCGATTCGTGCCCACCCAGGCGGAGAAGGTTGGCTGAACAGGATTCACTTCGACCTGACCAGCACGTCTTCGGAGCACCAGCAGGAGACGGTGGGACGGTCGCTCGGCCTCGGCGCGCGGCACTTCGACGTCGGGCAACGCCCGGAGGAGGGTCACGTGGTGCTGGCCGACCCCGAAGGCAACGAGTTCTGCGTGATCGAGCCAGGTAACAACTTCCTCGCCGACTGCGGATTTATCGGGCTCTTCGCAGTTGAGGGTGTAGCGGGAGCGGCGCGTTGAAGGCCAGATAGGGGTCGAGGTCTCCCGAGGATGGAGGTTCCTACACCGACCCATCCGGAAGACCTCGACATGCCTGACGCTACCT
>JALYMU010000223.1 GCA_030773595.1 Actinomycetota bacterium
TCCTCCTTCGCCAGCCGTTGCTCGATGACGCGCCGCACGATCTCGTCGACGTCGCTGCATCGACGTACAACATGCTTGCTCGCCCTGCAGGTGTAGACCTTCGCGCGGGACGACTCGGTGCTGCCCGACAGTGACACTCGCATCGGCGCTCCGCACGAGCCGCAGCGATAGATCCCCGACCCCAACCAGACGCGCTCGGGCCCGGTGGTTGTGACCCGACGAGGGTCCCCGAGGATGCCCACGACGGCGCGCCAGGTGTCCTCAGGGATGATCGCCGACCAGTTCGCCGCCCCGATGATCTCGCCCTTGTGGTCGACGAGGCCGGCGTTCCGAGGGCGCTGCAGGAGCCGCCTAAGGGCCACAGAGTCGATGGGCCTATTGGTGGTCGTCCGCATCCCCTCCGCGGTCATACGGCGCGCTGTGGCCGCGAGAGAGGCCCCGGCGACGATCTGGTTCGCCGCCCACAACAGCGAGGCGGCCTCCCGCTCGACCACGGTTGTTCCGTCCTCGGCGTATCCGAACGGTCGCCGCCCTCCGCGCCACCTGCCTGACGACGCCGCGTCGGTTTTGGCGCGCTTCATTCGCTCGCGCGCGTGGTCGACCTCGTACCGCGCCGCGGCCCCGAGCATCCGCGCGACCATCTGCCCGGAGGCAGTGGACAGGTCGACAGCCCCCGCCCGCACGGTCTGCACGGCGACGTTGTACGTCTGGCAGATGTCGACGAACTCCTCGAGTTCGACCGGGTGGTGGTGCAGGCGGTCGGGGTGCCAGGCGATGACCGCGTCCGCGAAGCTCGCCCGAAGAGCGTCAAGGAGATCGCGGTAACCGGGGCGCGGCTTCCCGCTGTACAGACAGATCGTTGTCAGCGTGGACAGAGACGACCTCCCAACCGAGCCGCTCGGCGAGCTGACGGCAGTCAGCCTCCTGACGTTGTACGCCAAGGCCGGCACCGGCCCGGTCAGAGCTGATCCGGGCGTAGAGGGCCGCACGGCGAGTCGTCACGTTCATAGTGTGTCTCAGGCTGCCTCTTGACAGGTCGAACGAGGACCCGGACTTCGGCAGGCTCGCCGGTGAGAGGTTCACGGTGATGCGATGCGCCGGCCACGAGCAGCCGGAGTTGACCACCGCGGCGCGCACCCGGTCGCGCGACTCCACGAGCGCGGCATCGGGCAGGCCCACGAGCACGAACGCCGGCAGACCGGGCGCGATGTGGGCCTCGACGTCGACGACGCGGCCCTCGACGCCGACGAGCGCCACGGTCCGGCTGCGCGAGAGCTCGCTCACGCCACACCCCGCAAGTGCTCGAGGCGCGCCGCTCCACGGCCGGCGGCGAGGACCGCGACGACGTCGATCCGGACAGCGGCCGGTCGCGCGTCGTGCTCCTGCAGCCACCGCGCCGCGAGCCGACGCAACCGGGCCGCCTTGACCTCCGTGACCGCCTCCTGCGGGCTGCCGAACGTGAGGCTGCGGCGCGTTTTGACCTCGCACACGACGAGGACGTCACCGTCTCGTGCGACGACGTCAATCTCGCCGAGCTCGCAGCGCCAGTTCCGGGCGAGCACGACCATGCCCTGCTCGTGCAGGTGCTCCGCGGCCACCCGCTCGCCGTACTTGCCCAGACCGTCCTTGGCCCCCATCGGGCACCACCTCCACGAAGGAGCGTGGTGGGCGGCGACGGGCCGTCGGCTCGCGCGAGACGCGGCTGTGGACGGCCGGGCGCCGTCTTCGCCGGTGTGGACAGCGGCTGCTCAGCCGGGGAAGTTCCCTTCCTTGGGAAGTTGCAGGTCGCTCTTCGACAGCTCCTCGACGTTGACGTCCTTGAACGTCACGACCTTGACGTTCTTGACGAAACGCGCCGGGCGGTACATGTCCCACACCCAGGCGTCGGACATCGTCACCTCGAAGTAGACCTCGCCGCCGTCGGTCGACCGGACCTGCAGGTCGACGGCGTTGGTGAGGTAGAACCGCCGCTCGGTCTCGACGACGTAGGAGAACAGCCCGACGACGTCGCGGTACTCCCGGTAGAGCTTGAGCTCCATCTCGGTCTCGTACTTCTCGAGGTCCTCGGCGCTCACGCTGGCGACTCCACTGCTCGGTGCTCGGGTCCGTGGGCACGGCGCAGGGGATAGGCCTCCGCCGCGTGCCGGGCACGCGCCTGCGCCCCGACGACGACATTGTCCCTTGCGTCGCGCGTGCGCGGGTCCCCCGTGCCCGGGGCACATCCCGGGTCGGCGCCAGGCAGGGCGGGACGACCCTCCCACACACCGTGGTACGGCGGACCCGCCGCGGCGCCGTCATCAGCCGGCGTCGGAAGCCGGCGCTGCGTCCTCGGGGGCACCCGGCCGTCCGCACCCACCCGACGCGCCACGTTGACGTAGGAGAACCGGTGCTCCGGGCACGGCCCGTGCCGGTCGAGCGCGTCGCTGTGGACCGGCGTGACATAACCCTTGTGCTCGTCGAAGGCGTACTGCGGCCACCGCTCGTGCAGGCCGTCCATGATCCGGTCCCTCGTCACCTTCGCGACGACCGACGCCGCCGCGATGCAGGCGACCACGCGGTCGCCCTTCCACACCGCCAGCGCCGGCGCGCACAGCCCCCGCACGCGAAAGCCGTCGGTCAGGACGTACGCCGGCTGTGGCGAGAGCTGGCACAGGGCTCGCCGCATCGCCTCGACGTTGGCCGTGTGCAGGCCGATCCGGTCCACCTCACCGGCGGGTACGACGACCACCGACCACGCGGACGCACGCGCGAGGACCTCGTCGTACACGCGTTCGCGCGCGGCGGACGTCAGTAGCTTGGAGTCGGCCAGCCCGGGGACCTGTCCCCGCGACCCCTCGGGCAGGACGACGGCGGCCACCACAAGCGGACCGGCGCAGGCGCCTCGCCCGGCTTCGTCGGCGCCGGCGACCGGTGCCAGACCCGCCCGCGCCAGCGCGCGCTCGTAGCCCCACAGCCCCGCGTCCCGGCGGACCGTGACGGCCCGCGGAGCGTTGCTCACGGCAGGACCGCCCCCTGGACCTCGACAACGGGGTCCGGCGGGCCGTCGACGAGCAGGTCGCGCAGGCGCGGCCCGAGGTCACCCGGCGCGAAGTGCTCGTCGCTGGCGAGGATCTGCTCGACGCTCCACCACCGGTGCGCCGACATCGACCGGCGCTCGACCTCGGTGAAGCCGGCCGTGTCGACGTCGAAGGAGTCGCAGCGGGCGAGGAAGAAATCCTCCTGCTGGTCGTACACCGTGCCGAGGATCGTGAACACCGCTCGCCGCGTCCACACCCGCGGACCGAGACGTACGTCGACCAGGCCCGTCTCCTCGCGGACCTCGCGCGCGGCGCCCTGTGCGGCCGTCTCTCCGGGCTCGAGCCCCCCACCGGGAGGAAACCAAAACGTGCGCTCGGGCCGGTCGGGGTCACAGCCGCGGAAGAGCAGGATCCGGTCGTGCTCGTCGAGGAGGACCACCCGCGCGGCCTGACGGGCCACGGCCCCGGGCCTCGGGGTCGCGCTCATGGACATCGAGACTAACGGGGCACGACGGAGGGGACACGACGCCAGGCACGGCGGCCGGGACGCGAGTCCGCACGTGCCCGTCGACGGACCAGCACGCCCGCCGATGACCGCGGGCGGCGGATTGAGGCTCACCAGACGCTGAAGGGCACTACCGCGTCTGTTTGTCCTGACTCAGCCGCGTGCGTCCGGGGATTAGCGTAATACCAACCCTTGGCGGTCACTCTCGCAGATTGCCGGACGGTTTCTGGGGAAGGGCCTTGGGCCTATCTGGACGAATGCAGAAGCCACCACCCCCGCCGAAGCCTGCGGAGGACAAACCCGGAGCAGGACGAGGATAAGGAAAGGGACTAATGGACCGCCTGTCCCCACCTGGGCGGACCACCTGTCCCCGCCTCGGGCGGACCACCTGCTCCGCCTCGGGAGCACGGCCCGCGGTCAGGGGCCGCCGACACCCTCGAACGTCTCCGGACGCCCCAGCCCCGTCCAGCGGTGTGCGGGCCACACCACGACGAACGCGCGCCCGATGACGTCGTCGACCGGCACCATGCCTGCGCGGGGGTCGTCGCGGTGGAAGCGGCTGTCCTCTGACACGGCCCGGTGGTCGCCCATCACCCAGACGCTGCCGCGGGGCACCCGGACGTCGAAGTCGACCTCCGAGGGCGCGTCCCCGCCCAAGATGTAGGGCTCGTCGAGGGCCGTGCCGTTGACCGTCACGCGTCCCCGCGCATCGCAGCAGCGCACGCGGTCCCCGCCCACGCCGATCACCCGCTTGATCAGGTCGTCGCCGGTCGCGGACGGTGCCAGCCCGAGGAAGACCAGCGCGTCGCGCACCGCGGTGCGCACGGGCCCACCGGCCGGCGGTTCCGCGACGTCGGGCAACCACCCACCGGGGTCCCGGAACACCACGACGTCGCCTCGATGCACCTCACCGAAGCGGGTCGAGAGCTTGCTGACGAAGACGCGGTCCCCGATCTCCAGGGTCGGCTGCATCGACGTGGACGGGATGTAGAAGGCCTGCATGACGAAGGTCTTGAGCAGCAGCGAGAGAACCACCGCGACGGTCAGGATGAGCGGCAGCTCCGCGAGGAAGGGCTTGCGCCGGCGGCGGCGGCCCCGCGGACGCGGCGCGAAGCGGGCCCGCGTCGCGCC
>JALYMU010000224.1 GCA_030773595.1 Actinomycetota bacterium
ACCCGGCTGTCCGGCGGCGAGCTGGCCCGCGAGCTGGGCGCCGCACTCGGCCGCGCGCGGGCCGGGGTGCCGCTGGCCGACGCGCTCCAGCAGGTCGCCGACCGCACCTCGCTGGACCCGCTGGCCCGCTTCGTCGACGGGCTGCTCGTGGCGCTGGAGCGCGGCACCCCGCTGGCCGAGGTGCTGCGCGCGCAGGCGGCCGACGTGCGGGAGGCCGGCAAGCGCCGGCTGCTGGAGTCCGGCGGCCGCAAGGAGATCGCGATGATGGTCACGGCTGTCAACCGCTACCTTTACTGCCGTGTCCCTAAGATCAGCCATCTACGCCCGGCAGTCGCTTGACCGCACGGGAGAGGGCGCGGCCATCGACCGTCAAGTTGCTGACTGTGAGCGTGTAGCAGAGCAGCGCGGCTGGACAGTCGTGGAAACCATCACCGACAACGACATGTCGGCCAGCACCGGAAAGCCTCGCCCTGGCTACCAGCGGCTCCTGAAGTTGATGCGCGACGGGTCGGTGGACGCCGTCGTCGTCTGGCACGTCGACCGGCTCACCCGCCGCCTGGTGGACCTCGAGGAGGTCATCGCGATCTGCGAGGCGACCGGCGTGCGGTTGGCCACGGTCACCGGCGACATCGACCTCGGCACTGACACAGGCAGGATGCTGGCCCGCATCCTCGCCTCGGTCGCTAGGGGAGAAGTTGAGCGGAAGGGCGTTCGTCAACGCCGAGCCAACGAGCAGCGGGCCAACGGCGGGCACATGGGTTGGACGCGCCGCCCGTTCGGCTACGACAAGCAGGACGGCGCGGTCGTCGTTGTGGAGGACGAGGCCGACGGGCTTGAGAAGGCTGCCGAGGTCATCGTGTCGGGGGGCACCCTGGCCGCGGGCGCACGGATGCTCAACGACCGTGGGCTCACGACAACGGCCGGCAAGCCGTGGAACGTGACCTCTCTACGCCGCGCCCTGCTCAACCCCAGGTACTCCGGCCGTGTCACCTACAACGGCGCCGACGTCGCCGAGGGAAAGTGGCCGGTGATCCTCCCCGCCGAGATGCAGGAGCGGCTGACCGAGAGGCTGCGCGACGTGCGGCGCCGCGTACAACAGGGCACGAACCCCAAGTACCTGCTGTCCGGCCTGGCCCGCTGCGGGCGCGACGGCAGGGTCATGTTCGCCACGACCATGAAGAACCGGGGACAGCCCTATATGGGGTACCGCTGCCTGTCCTGCTTCCTGTCCCGGCGGGTGGACCTTGTCGACGAAGTGGTCAAGGCCGTCGTCATCGCTCGACTGTCGCGGCCTGACGCCGCGTCCCTGTTCGCCGAAGATGAGGACGTACCGGCGCTGCGCTCCGAGGCTGCGGAGCTGCGCGGGCGCCGTGACGACCTGGCCGGGCTGCTCGCCGATGGACTCCTGTCGGCGTCTGCCGTGCGGGAGCGATCGCAGCAGCTCACCCGAAAGATCAACGATCTGGAGGACCGGATCAGCCGCGTCCTCGACGAGTCGCCCGTGGCCGTGCTCGCCGCGGCCGAGGATGTGCGGGCGGCCTGGGAGGCGATGCCGCTGCGGGACCGGAAGCGGGTGATCGACCTGCTGATGACCGTGACGATCCTGTCCGCCGGCAAAGGACAGCGGTTCATACCGGAGCAGGTGCGGATCGACTGGAGGGTGGCGTGACGAGCCCCCAGCAGAGCATGGAGGCTGAGCTTGCCGCCCTCGGTCCCACGGGGTTCCCGGTGTTCGTCATCCGCCACGCTGGTTGCGGGTGTCGTCTCGGCGCGGTCCATCAGACCCGACTCGCCGGCTACGTCGTCGCTGGCCGACGCCAGGGCGCGATGCGCCCCGACTTCCGGCGCCCTGGCGTCATGTCCGTCAGGGCTTGGTATCTGCAGTCCCTTGAGCGTCCATCCCAGCCGGAATGGTGGGGTTGCAAGCACGCCGAAGGTCTCTTGAACTTCGACGAACTGCTATCCCGAGCCAGGGACACTCAGGCGACCGGACCGCACGTGATCGAGTGACCTGCTAATCTCGCAAGCAGAAGTTCCCGGGCCGCTGGTCGGCCGGAACCTCAGGATCGGTGCTGAGGGGCCACCCCTGAAACGGGGCGCCCCGGCCTGCCCATGACCGGGGCGAGAGAGCCCCCCGTTATGCCTGACGCAGCTGTCAGCCGGGCGCGCGCATCCCTCGCCGCTCGCACGCGGCACCATCCGAACGTTGACCACTCCGAGGCCCGCCGCGACCTAGCAGCGGCCAACCTCGAGGCGTACATCCGCCGAGTCGTTGACTCCGCCCCGCCGCTGTCGCCATCGCAGCGCGACCGGCTCGCGCTCCTTCTCCGCGGCGGTGCTGCCGCGTGAGAAACGAAAAGGCGGCCCCTGCCAGGGCCGCCCTCTCCGAAGATGCCGCCGCCACGACGCCGCTCTTCGATGTCCAGTCTACTGCCGAGCCGGCGCAGGACACACCCTCGCAGCTCCGACGTCGCCGCAACGCATCCCGGCGGTGCGAACCCCTCGAGGACGGCCGTCGTGATCCTCACAAGGTTGACCGCCGGGACCGGTGGACCAGCGCCCGGACACTCCACCTTGAGGTCGGCCGGCGAACCGCATGGCTCTACGGCGGCCGGGCCAAGCAGCTCATCGAGAACGCCGCGCAACGCTCCGGCACGCCGTGCCCGTCGATGTGGGACCACCGGCGCCGCGTCTGGATGATCCCGATCAACCGGGCTGATGACATCCTCGTCTTCGCCGAGCACGTCGAAGGCAGGTTCACCACGGTCGAGGCCGTCGACCGATGACGTGGACAAAGCTCGGCGAGGAGTTCCCCGACGAGGCCAGGAGCCTCAGCGACGCCGCCTTCCGCACGCACGTCGAGGCGTTGTGCTGGTCGAACCGCCGCGGCCTCGATCTGCGCATCCCTCGCCGGGATCTGCGGCGGTTCGCCGAGACCGACGACCCCGACACCGCAGGGCGTCGGCAAAGTCGTCATGCGAGCCCGAAGGTGACCAGCGGCAGGAGCGGTGTTCGGGCGTGTTCTCGCAGGCCGGCGGCGATGTTCGTGCGGCCGGTCAGGCGTAGGGCGTTGATCGCC
>JALYMU010000225.1 GCA_030773595.1 Actinomycetota bacterium
GCCGGACGGTTTTGCGGCGGCGGTCCCCGCGCGGTCGCGCGTGAGTATCGTGCGCAGGTCCGCCCCGAGGTAGGGCGCCATCGAGCGGGCGAAGGTCGCGGTCAGGTGGTGGGCGTCGTAGTAGACGACGACGCCGCCGATCAGCGCGTGGCAGGCGTCGGTGTCGCAGAAGAACCGGCGGAGCGGCTGGTAGGTCGCCAGGTCCGGGTTCGCCTGCGCCAGCTCGGTCATCATGTTCCGCCGCAGCACCCGCGACCGCTCCATCGCGCACGGGTCGTCGTCGTCGCGGGAGCGCGCGATGCACTCCGGGCCGAGCTCGGGTCGCATGCCCGGGACGTCCTCGAGCACGATGACGTCGATGTCGCGCGCCGCGAACGCGGACCAGGTGTCGAGGACCTGCTCCTCCGCCTCGCGGACGTCGCCCGGGCTGGCGTCCGGCCCGGCGAGGTACTCCCCCGCGTTCGCATGGCTGGCGAACACCACCGCGTCCAGCCCCGGCGTCGAGAGCAGCGTCCGCTGCAGCTCGCGGGACCACGTCAGGCACGGGTTGCCCGCGTCGAGGCTGCCCACGGGGGCGGTGACGAGGCCCATGCAGTCGATCTTCGCGGCGAGGAGGAACGTCCACCCGTGACGCTTGCCGTAGGCGTCCAGCGCCGGGGCGAGGTGGCGGGCGTGGGAGTTGCCGACGACCGCGACCGTCGTCCGCGACGACTTCCGGCCGAACCTGCACGGCTCCGGCACGGTCGCCTCCAGGCTCTGCAGGCAGGAGTAGCCGCGGCCGTCGACCGCCGCGGCGGCCGTGTCCAGGTCGCCTGGTCGCTTGTACGGGCGGGTGCACCGGTTCGATGCGACCATGGCCGCCGCGCCGTGGCAGGACACGGGTGCGACGGGTGCGGCCCGCCGGGAGCCCGCCCGCCGGCCGTCGCGGGTCTCGGCTGGCGGCGCGGGAAGCTCCTCGACCGCCTCCACGGGCGCCGGCGTGGACCGTCCCTCCTCCAGGCGCACGTGCGCGGCGTTCGTCACGGCGACGACCACGGCCATCCCCGCGGCGGCGAAGGCGTACGACGGCCAGCTCCGCGACCGCCACCACGTCCCGCTGCGGACCGGGTCCTCGACCCAGCGCTTGGTGAGGGCGGCCAGCAGCAGTGTCGCGGCGAGGATGCCGAGGTCGGTCGCCAGGGACGGGTCGACGGGCAGCACCCACGGCGCGGCGATGATCAGCGGCCAGTGCCAGAGATAGACGGAGTAGGAGTTGTCGCCGAGCCACTGGACGAACCGCCGCCGGGCCACGGGGTCCGGCGACCACCGCGCCGGCGATGTTCCCGCCGCGAGGACGAGGGCGGCGCCTGCAACGGGGATCAGCGCGACGGAGCCCGGGAAGGCCTCGCCGTGACCGAGGGCGAACGTCGACCAGAGGATCGTCGCGAGCCCGGCCCAGCCGGCGAGGGCACGTACGGCGGCTGGTCCCGCGACGGCAGGGACCAGGACGGCGACGACTCCCCCGACCGCGAACTGCCACGCGCGCGCCGGCGTCGCGAAGAAGGCCAGCTCCGGCTCGCGTGCCGTCAGCACGACCGAGACGGCGAACGACGCGACCGCCGCCGCCGCCAGCACGGCGAGCACCAGCCGACGCAGGCCGGCGCGCCGGAACAGCCGGGTGCCCGCCAGCGGGAGGAGGAGCAGGAGCGGCCACACCAGGTAGAACTGCTCCTCGGCGGAGAGCGACCAGTAGTGCTGCACGAGCGAGGCGCTGTTCTCGGCGGCGAGGTAGTCCACGGCGTTCCGGCCCAGCAGCCAGTTTTCGACGTAGAGCGCCGAGGCGCGGATCTCCTGCAGGTTGTTGTCCCACGTCACGCGAGGCATGAGCAGGACCAGCACAGCCAGGGACGCCGCCAGCACGGTGAACGCGGCAGGCAGCAGGCGGCGGATGCGGCGCGCCCAGAAGCGTGTCAGCGAGATCCGTCCCGTGCGGTCCATCTCGTCGACGAGGTGCTGGGTGATGAGGAACCCGGAGATGACGAAGAAGACGTCGACGCCGACGAAGCCACCGGGGAAGACGCCCGGCCACAGGTGGTAGAGCACGACGACGGCCACGGCGAGGGCCCGCAGGGCCTGGATGTCGCGGCGAAAGCGACTGTGCCGTGGCAAGTCGTCGCCACCGGCGCGAGGCCCGGTCGACGGCAGGGCGTCCGCGTGCGCCACCCGGCTCGGGGCCGTCACCGAAGCGCCGTCCCCGCACCCGTGCGCGGTGCGCGTGCCATCACCTGCTCCTCCATGGACTGTCCATCGACGCCGTTGTATCTCTACCACGCACCGAGGCGTCCGGCGCCCGGGCGAGACATCGACGCGCCCGGGACCGCGCCCGCGCCTAGCCCGGCGTCCCGCTCGCCTACGCGGCCGTCCGCGGTACGGGGAACGACGCGGCGTGTGCGGCCACCTCGGCGCCGATACGATCCAGCCCGTCCTCGTCGCCATGGACAACGCACGCGATCGCTTTTTCCATCCATGCCGCGATCCGGCACATGTCGTCCTCGCGCATCCCGCGCGTGGTGACGGCTGCCGTCCCGATCCGCAGACCGGACGGGTTGAACGGCGGTCTGGGGTCGAACGGCACGGTGTTGTAGTTCGCCGTCAGGCCCGCGCGGTCCAGACCCTGAGCCGCCGGCTTGCCGCCGACGCCCTTGGCGGTCAGGTCGAGAAGGATCAGGTGGTTGTCGGTCCCGCCGGAGACCAGGCCGAAGCCGCGAGCCGCGAGCTCTCCGGCCAGCACCCGGGCGTTGGCGACGACCTGGGCGGCGTAGGCGCGGAAGTCCTCCGTCGACGCCTCCCGCAGCGCCGCTGCGATGGCCGCCGTCGTGCTGTTGTGCGGGCCTCCTTGCAGCCCGGGGAAAACCGCCTTGTCGATGACCGACGCGTGCTCCGCCGTCGTCATCAGCATCGCGCCACGAGGACCGCGCAGGGTCTTGTGCGTCGTGGTCGAGATGACGTCGGCCTGCCCGACCGGCGAGGGGTGTGCCCCTGCGGCGACCAGGCCGGCGATGTGGGCGATGTCCGCAACGAGCACGGCCCCGACCTCGCGGGCGATCTCGGCGTACGCCGGGAAGTCGATGGTCCGCGGGACGGCGGTGCCGCCGCAGAAGATGAGCCGTGGGCGCTCGGCGCGGGCGAGGTCGCGGACCTCGTCGAGGTCGACGCGGCCGGTGTCCCGTCGTACGCCGTAGTGGACGCTGCGGAACCACCGGCCCGTCGCGGACACCGACCAGCCGTGCGTCAGGTGGCCGCCCATCGGCAGCCCCATGCCGAGCACCGTGTCGCCGGGCTTGGCAAACGCGAGGTAGACGGCGAGGTTCGCCGGCGAGCCGCTGTAGGGCTGGACGTTGACGTGGTCCACGCCGAACAGCGCCTTCGCCCGGTCCTGGGCGAGCCGCTCGACCTGGTCGACGACCTGCTGGCCCTCGTAGTACCGGCGGCCGGGGTAGCCCTCGGAGTACTTGTTGGTGAGGACCGTCGCGCTCGCCTCGAGGACCGCCGCGGAGACGTGGTTCTCCGACGCGATCAGCGAGAGCCGGTCGTTCTGGCGGCGGCCCTCCGCGGCGACGAGCCCGGCGAGGTCCGGGTCGGTGACGACGAGCGCCGAGGTGGGCTGTGTCGTGGCGGTGGACGTGGTGGCGAATGTGGCGGCGGACATCGCGATCCCCTCCGAGCGACGGCATCCGTCGCTCGGCCGGGCACCCAGGCGTTCGGTGCGTCGGCGCTCGTCGCTCCCCGGTGGTCGGTTCCACCCTCGGCACGCCAGTCGCGAGGGGGCCAGGCTAGCGCGACGAGGGCTTGCTGTGGCAAGGCGTCCGCGGGGTCAGGCGGGTGCGCCCGGCGGCACGAACGGAAGCCCTCCCGGAGCGCCCTCCTCGATCAGCCGCAGCAGCGCTCCGGTGTCGAGGTGGGTCTCGACGAGGTCGCCGAGCAGGTCGAGCTGGCGTTCCCGGGCCGCGGCGAACGACGTCCCGTCGGCCGGCCGGAAGTCGCGCCCCGCGGCCGCCGCGACCTCGCGCAGGAAAGCGCGGCGGAAGCCGTCGTTCTCCAGGGCGCCGTGCCAGGTCGTCCCCCAGACGGCGCCGCGCCGGCAGCCGTCGAGGAACGGCTCGGCGTCACCGGTCCACGTGACGACGCCGTGGTGGATCTCGTACGCCGACACCGGCTCGCCGTACGCCTCGCCCACCGGGCGGCCGAGCGTCTTGTCCGCCTCGAACCGCACGGTGGCCGGCAGGAGGCCGAGCCCCTGGACCGTGCCCGCGCGGGACTCGACGTCGTCGGTGATCTGCTCGGCGAGCATCTGGTAGCCCCCGCAGATGCCGAGGACCGGCCGCCCTGCCGCGGCGTGGCGCAGGACCGTGTCGGCGAGCCCTGACCGACGCAGCCAGTGCAGGTCCGCCACCGTCGCGCGGGAGCCCGGCAGCACGACGAGATCCGCGTCGGCGAGGTCGCCGGGGCTCGCGGCGAATCTCAGCGACACGCCGGGCTCGGCCGCCAGCGCGTCGACGTCGGTGAAGTTCGAGACCCGTGGCAAGCGCAGGACCGCCACCCGGAGGGTCTCCCCGGGTGTGGCGCCGGGGGCGACGTCGTCGCGGATCCCGAGGGAGTCCTCGACGTCCACCCAGCGTCCCGGGACCCACGGCACGACGCCGAGGGTCGGCCGGCCGGTCAGCTGCGTGAGTGACGCGAGGCCCGGCTCCAGCAGCGAGACGTCGCCGCGGAACTTGTTCACGACGAAGCCTGACACGAGCGCCTGGTCCTCGGTCGAGAGCAGGGCGAGCGTCCCGTAGGCCTGCGCGAACCACCCACCCCGGTCGATGTCCCCGACCAGCAGGACCGGCATCCCGACTGCTCGCGCCAGGCCCATGTTGGCGATGTCGGTGGCCCGGAGGTTGATCTCGGCAGGACTTCCCGCGCCCTCACAGATCACGACGTCGTAGCGGCTGCGCAGGTCGGCCAGCGCGTCGAGCGCCGCGTGCAGGAGCCGCGGCTTCAGGTCGCGGTAGGAGCGGGCGGTGACGTCGGCGTACGGGCGTCCCATCACGACGACGTGGCTGGTCCGGTCGCTGCCGGGCTTGAGCAGCACAGGGTTCATGGCCGCCTCGGGCTCGGCCCTTGCGGCCGCCGCCTGCATCGCCTGCGCCCGACCGATCTCCCCGCCGTCCGCGGTGACCCAGGAGTTGTTCGACATGTTCTGCGCCTTGAAGGGCGCCACCTTCACGCCGCGGCGCACCAGCCAGCGACAGATCCCCGCCGTCAGGACGCTCTTGCCCGCGTCCGACGTCGTGCCGGCGACGAGCAGAGCCCCAGTCACGGCACACGCCTGTACGGGCGCAACCATGCTGCGGCGCCGGCGGCCAGCGCGGCGCTGACCGTGACGGCGCGGGACAGCCGGACCGCGCGGCGTACGTCGGAGGCCTCCGGCGGCGGACCGTCACCGAGATGGGGGCGGTGCTCCACGCGGCCGGTGTAGACGTTGCGGCCGCCGAGCCGCACACCGAGGGCGCCGGCGAATGCGGCCTCGCAACGTCCGGCGTTCGGGCTCGGGTGTGCGGCTCCGTCGCGCCACCACGTCCGGGCCGCACCGGGCGTGGAGCCGCCCGTTGCGCTTGCGGTCAGGACCGTCAGCGCGCCAGTCACTCGCGCCGGCAGCCAGTTCGCGGCGTCGTCGAGGCGGCCGCACGCCGTACCGAAGTGGGCGTAGCGCGGACTGCGGTGGCCGACCATCGCGTCGAGCGTGTTGACCGCTCGATACGCGACCAGACCCGGCACCCCGGCCACGGCACCCCAGAACAGCGGGGCCACGACGGCGTCGGAGGTGTTCTCCGCCACGGACTCCACGGTGGCGCGGGCCAGCCCCTTCTCGTCAAGGGCCGCGGGATCACGTCCGCAGAGGCTCGGCAACTGCGTGCGGGCAGCCTCGAGGTCTCCTTGCTCGAGGGCGTCGGCCATCGCGAGGGCCTCCCGGCGCAGCGAGGTCGCGCCCAGGACGGCCCAGGTGGCGGCGGCCGTCAGCAGGAACAGCCGTGCGGGCCGGCGGCCGGCGGACCGGGCAAGAGCGGAGCCCACGGCCGTCACCGGAAGAGTGCAGACGGCGGCGTAGGCAGCCCCCCGCACTCGCGAGTCCGCCCAGAGCCGGCGCTCCACCGCTGTGGCGGCGTGTCCGAAGCCGGCCACCGGGTGCCACCGGCGGGGGTCGGGCACCACTGCGTCGAGCACGACGCCCGCGAGCAGGCCCGTCGCCAGGGGCGTGGAAGGGCGGGACACGACGCCGTACTCGACCACAGCTGTCCGGTCTCGTCAAAGCGGC
>JALYMU010000226.1 GCA_030773595.1 Actinomycetota bacterium
ATTCGGGGCCACGGCCACTACCGCCGCCACGGCCGGCGCGCGACCCCGGACCCTCAGGCGCGGGGAGATCCTCGTCCGCCGGCCAGCGCCGCACGGCCTCGGCGTCCGAGGCGTGGAAAGCCGCGACGAGGGCGGCCCAGGTGTCCTCGTCGACCGAGCCGCCGCCCGGAGGTGGCAGCGGGTCCTCCTCGGCTGCGACGCCGGTGGCCCCCGCCGCCGCGTCCGCGGCCCCGGTCATGTCGGCGCGCAGCTGCGCCAGGGCCTCGTCGACGACGCCGCGGGCGCGCGCCAGTGCCTCGGCATCGACGTACACCCGGTCAAGCGGCCGGTCGACGACGCGCGCCGGCAGGTCCATCAGCGCGCGGTGGTCGCTCACTGGCGCCGCGTAGGCGGCGATGCCCTCGTCGGCGAGCAGGTCGAGGACGGCGTCGGCGAGCTGGGGGTCGAGGTCAGCGAGTGGGTGCCACGACCGCGCTCCTCGCCCGTTGTCCCGGCGGCTCACGACGTGCCGCCGGTGACGGCGCGAGTGTGGCGGCGCACGAAGTCGAGGCTTCCCTCGAAGATCGCCGGGGCGTCGTTGTCGAGTGTCGCGACGTGGTAGCTCTCGTGCAGAAGCCGCTCCTCCACCGCGGTGGAGGACACGGCCCGACGCAGCAGGGCCGCGCTGTCGGGCTCGACGACGTGGTCCTCGAGGGACCGGAAGAGCAGGATCGGCGCCTCGACGCGGCTGAGGTCCCGGCGGGTCGTCAGCCACAGGCGGGTGAGGGAGTGCAGCGCCTTGAGCGGGATCCGGTCGTAGCCGCCCTCGTCGGCGCCTGGCTTCTTGATGTCGCGCGGGATGCCGGGCAGCGAGGCCATGCACCGGTGCAGCAGCGGAAGGGCGAGGAAGCGCCGGTCGGTGCTCATCAGGGACGGGTTCACGAGGACCAGGCCGGACACGGCGTCGCCGTGCTCCTCGGCGAGACGCAGCGAGAGCGTGCCGCCCATGGACAGGCCCATGACGAAGACCTGCTCGCAACGACCGGACACGTCGCGGAAGGCGCGGTCGACCGCGCCGTACCAGTCCTCCCACGTCGTCACGGCCATGTCCTGCCACCGCGTGCCGTGCCCGGGCAGGCGAGGCAGGGCCACGGTCAGGCCGGCCGCCGCGAGGTGCTCCGCCCACGGGCGCATGGACCGCGGGGAACCCGTGAAGCCGTGGCAGAGCACGGCCCCGACGGGACCGCGGTCGGCGTGGAAGGGCTCGGCGCCGGGGAGCAACGGCATGGGCAGATCGTCGCACGCTGTCGGGGGATTCCCCTAGTGTTCGCAGCAGACGTCACCGGGCCGGCTGAGCGCCGGGGGTGACGTCGTCGGTGGCGCGCCGTCGTGGCGCTCGGGCGGGTGACCGGAGGCGCAGTGTTCTACTGGTTCCTCAAGCGGGTCCTGCTCGGGCCCTTCCTGCGGCTGATCTTCCGGCCGTGGGTGGAGGGACTCGCCAACGTCCCGCGTGAGGGTCCGGCGATCCTCGCGAGCAACCACCTGTCCTTCTCCGACTCGGTGTTCCTCCCGCTCGTCGTGCCGCGCCGGGTGACCTTCCTCGCGAAGATCGACTACTTCACCGGACGTGGCCTGAAGGGCCGGCTGACCGCGGCGTTCTTCCGCCAGGCCGGACAGCTGCCGGTCGACCGCTCCGGCGGGCGGGCGAGCGAGGCGGCCCTGCGCACAGGGCTGCGGGTGCTGCGGGCCGGTGGCCTGCTCGGCATCTACCCCGAGGGCACCCGCTCTCCCGACGGCCGGCTCTACCGGGGCAAGACCGGCGTGGCCCGAATGGCCCTGGAAGGCCGGGTCCCCGTCATCCCCGTGGCGATGATCGGCACGGATGAGGCTCAGCCTCCGGGGCAGGTCGTGCCCAACGTCAGGCAGGTCGGCGTGCGCATCGGGGAGCCCTTGGACTTCTCCCGGTACTACGGGCTCGAGAGTGACCGCTTCGTGCTGCGCTCGGTCACCGACGAGATCATGTATGCGCTCATGCAGCTGTCCGGGCAGGAGTACGTCGATCTGTACGCCAGCTCGGTGAAGGAGCGTCGCGGGGTGCTGCCCATCGGCCGGGCGCGGCCGCCGGCCGAGCCGGCGGCCTGACCCGGGACCGGCCACGGGCACCGGCCGGGCTCCGCACGCGGGGTCTTCGCTCGCCGCGACGTCACCGGAGACGGTCGAGGCGCCGCTGTGGCGTGCCGTGGCGCTCTACCGCCTGCTGGCGCTGGTCTACGCCGCTCTGCTGCTCGCCCGCAACGCCGACGCGCTGCGGCGCCCGGTCCTGGGGGTCGCCGTCATGGCCGCGATGGCCCTGTGGACGCTGTTCACCGCCCTGGCCTACCGGCCGGGACGCCGGTCATGGGCCCTGCTCACGGCGGACCTGATCGCCGCGGCTGCGGCGCTGATGATGACCCGCCTGGTCGACTACCCCGAGCGGATCGAGGCGGGCGCGCAGACGCTGCCGGTCGTGTGGGTGGCGGCGCCCGTGCTGGCCTGGGCGATCACCGCCGGGCCCCGCTACGGTGCCGCCGCCGCCCTCGTCATCGCCGTCGCGGGTCTGGCCGAGCGCGCGACGGTCCCGCCACCGCCGGAGACCGTGCACAACATCGTGCTCCTCGTCCTGCTCGGGCTGATCGTCGGCTACGCCGTGGCGCTGGTGCGCGCGGGCGAGGAGCGGCTGGCGGCGGCGCTCGCGGTGGCGGCGGCCACGCGCGAGCGCGAGCGGCTCGCCCGCTCGATCCACGACGGGGTGCTGCAGGTCCTGGCGCTGGTGCAGCGGCGTGGCGCCGAGATCGGGGGGGAGACCGCGCAGCTCGGCCGGCTGGCCGGGGAGCAGGAGGTCGCCCTGCGCGCGCTCGTCTCCTCCCGCCTGATCGCGCTGGCGCCGGCGACGGCGACGCGCGGTACCCGGCGTACGCCGGCGGTGCCCGACGAGGTCGACCTGAGGGAGCTGCTCGCGCCGCACGCCCGGGCCGGCGTGAGCGTGTCCGCACCTGCCACGCCGGTGCTCCTGCCCTCGGCTGTCGCGCACGAGGTCGCCGCCGCCGTGGGCGCCGCGCTGGACAACGTCGCGCGCCACGCGGGGGAGGGCGCCAAGGCGTGGGTGCTGGTCGAGGACGAGCCAGGCAGCGTGGTGGTCACGGTGCGCGACGACGGTGTCGGGTTCGAGCCGGCCAGGCTGGAGGAGGCCGCCGCCCAGGGTCGCCTCGGCATGGCGCAGTCCATCCGTGGCCGGCTGGCCGACCTCGGCGGGTCCGTGGCGGTGTTCTCGACGCCGGGAGCGGGGGCGGAGGTCGAGATGCGCGTCCCGCGTAAGGTGCCGGCGTGAGCATCCGCGTCATGGTCGTCGACGACCACCCCATGTGGCGCGAGGCGGTGGCGCGCGACCTCACCGAGGCCGGCTACGAGGTCGTCGCGACGGCGGCGGACGGCGCCGAGGCGGTCCGCCGGGCGCCGGCCACGCGGCCGCAGGTCGTCGTCCTGGACCTGCAGATGCCGCAACTTCCCGGCGTCGAGACCACCAAGCAGCTCGTGGCGGCCGACCCCTCCACCCGCGTGCTCGTCCTGTCCGCGAGCGGCGAGCAGGACGACGTGCTGCAGGCCGTGAAGGCCGGCGCGACGGGATACCTGGTCAAGTCGGCCTCGCGGGAGGAGCTGCTCGAGGCGGTCCGGCGTACGGCGGAGGGCGACGCCGTCTTCACGCCCGGGCTGGCCGGGCTGGTGCTGGGGGAGTACCGGCGCCTCGCCGCCGCGCCGACGTCGAGCGAGCCGGACGCGCCGCGGCTGACCGACCGGGAGACCGAGGTGCTGCGGCTGGTGGCGAAGGGGCTGAGCTACAAGCAGATCGCGGAGCGGCTGGTGCTGTCCCATCGCACCGTGCAGAACCACGTGCAGAACACGCTGAACAAGCTGCAGCTGCACAACCGCGTCGAGCTGGTCCGCTACGCGATCGAGCAGGGCATCGACGAAGCGGACTGACCGCCGCGGCCGGCCCTACAGCTTGCCGGGCTCTCAGCTGCCCGCGGCGCGCAGCCGCTCGAGCACGAGCGGGTCGATGGACCCTTCGACGAGCCGCTCCTCGTAGTTCTCCACCCCGGCCCAGCTCTCCAGGCTGGGATGCCCGAGCGCCTCCACGAGGGCTTGCACCTCCTGCGCCAGCGCGCCTTCCAGCGGGAGCAGCGTCGCCGGGTCCGGCCGGCCGAAGTAGAGCTCGTGCAGGCGGAGCAGCCGGCCCAGCTCGCGCACGGGGTCGGGGGCGTCGTCGACGCGCAGGTCCACCTCCACGTCGCTGCTCCCCCCGTAGCCGCCGGCCCGGCGTACGACGAGCAGCGACGCGCTCTGCCGGCCGCGCCGGTCGCCCCCGGCGGCGTCCCCCGCGGCCAGGGCCGCGAGCAGCCGCGCCGGGAACGAGGTGTCGGGACCGGCCTCGAGCCAGGCACGCTGCATGGCGTCGAGGACGTCCTCACCGGTCAGGATGTTGCCCTGCACCGCGTAGCCCGGCCCGGCGCGCCCGCCGGCCCAGTCGTGGCACTCGCCGCCGGTGTAGCTCGCGGAGCGGCCCTCGACGTCGACCACGCCGACCTGCCGGGTCGCCCGGCCGTCGTCGCCGGCGACCAGCGCGTCGAGCACCGCCTGCGCCTCGGTCCCGGTGCGCAGCAGCTCCAGCGCTTGCGCCTTGTAGGCGAGGTTGGCGTGGGCCTGCGTCGCCACAGCGCCGGCCCCGGGCTCACCGGCGGGGACGGCCGCGCCGACCGCGAGGAACTTCGAGGCGACGGCGACACCCCAGGCGGCCCCGTCCGCGCTGCGCGCCACGATCGAGAAGGTCATGACGCCCGACCGTAGCGCTGCGCCGGCCCCACTGCGCGGCCGAGGGCTGTCCGGCCGAGCCGCTAGTCTCGTCGGTGGAAGGCAACGGCGCCCACCGACCCCAAGATCCCTGTGAAAGGACATCTGGCATGCGCATCGGCGTGCTCACCGGCGGCGGAGACTGTCCGGGCCTCAACGCGGTCATCCGTGGCGTGGTGCGGAAGGGCGTGGCGGAGTACGGCTACGAGTTCGTCGGCTTCCGCGACGGCTGGCGCGGGCCGCTCGAGGGGCTGACCATGGAGCTCGGCATCCCGCAGGTGCGCGGGATCCTGCCCCGTGGTGGCACGATCCTCGGCTCCTCGCGGACCAACCCCTTCAAGATCGAGGGCGGCGTCGAGCGGATCAAGGAGAACCTGTCCTCGCTCGGGATCGACGCGCTCGTCGCCATCGGCGGCGAGGACACCCTCGGTGTGGCGACCAAGCTCGGCGAGCTCGACGTCAACGTCGTCGGCGTCCCCAAGACGATCGACAACGACCTCAACGCGACGGACTACACGTTCGGCTTCGACACGGCCGTGAACATTGCGATGGAGGCCATCGACCGTCTCCACACGACGGCGGAGTCCCACCACCGCGTGCTCGTCGTCGAGGTCATGGGCCGCCACGCCGGCTGGATCGCCCTGCACTCCGGCATGGCCGGCGGTGCCAACGTGATCCTGCTGCCCGAGGTGCCCTTCGACATCGAGAAGGTCTGCGAGCACGTCGAGACGCGGTTCAAGACGAACTACTCGCCGATCATCGTCGTCGCCGAGGGCGCCACGCCCAAGGAGGGCACGATGGCCCTGCAGTCCGGTGAGCTCGACGCGTTCGGCCACGTCCGCCTCGGCGGCATCGGCGACCTGCTCGCCAAGGAGATCGAGAAGCGCACGGGCAAGGAGGCGCGCACGTCGGTCCTGGGTCACATCCAGCGCGGCGGCACGCCGACCGCGTTCGACCGCTGGCTGGCCACTCGTTTCGGCCTGCACGCGATCGACGCGGTGCACGACGGCGACTGGGGCAAGATGGTGGCCCTGCGCGGCACCGACATCGTCCGCGTGCCGCTCGCCGACGCCACGACCACGCTGAAGACGGTCGACCCGTCGCTGTACGTCGAGGCGGAGGTCCTCTTCGGCTGACGCCGCCGCGACGCCTGCCCGAGGGGCGCCGGACCGCCATCCGCGGTACGGCGCCCCTCGCGCATTTTCCGGCCCTCAAGTCCGACTTCCCGCGAGCCGATGGCACGAGGGTGCGCGGGATCCGCGTGCCCGGCGACGCCTCCTCCCGCGGTCGCACCCCCACGTGGCCGTGGGAGCGGGGAGCGCTGCCGTCGGTCCACCGTGCGCCCCGACATCGACGGGTCGCGAGAAGGGCGGGTCCTCGTGTCTCGCAGCATTCGTTTCCCGTTGACCGCGTCGGCGACGGCGGTGCTGTGCCTTCTCGGCGCAGCGCCTCCGGCGATCGGAGAGCCGCGCGCGGCCGCTCTGCAGCGTCCCGCTCCTGGGCCGGCCATGTCCGCAGCTACCCCGACGGTGGCGCTGCGGCACGTCTCCAGCGCACCGGCCCATGCACGGCCGTCGCAGGCCGCGCCCAAGGCGACGTACGCTGACGACCACGTCCTCGTGCGCCTGCGGCGAGGCGTCCCCGCCGCCGCCGCCGACCGTCTGCTCTCGCAGTTCGGGGCGCGCCCGCAGACGGCTGCCCTGCGGGGAAGCTCCTGGCTGCGCGTGCCCGCCGGGGGCAGCCGGCTGGGCGCCCTCGTGCAACGCCTGCGGCAGCAGGACGCCGTCGCGGAGGTCGAGCGCGATGTCGTCCGCCGGGCGAGCGACCGGCCCGACGACCGCGCCTACCTTCCCGGCATAACCGTCTCCGACGGGTCGAGCGCCCGGCAGTACGACGACCTCAGGATCGTCCGCGCCGAGGAGGCGTGGGACCTCACCACCGGTTCCAGCAGTGTCGTCGTCGCGGTCCTCGACTCCGGCGTGCGGACCTCGCACCGGGAGCTGCGCTACAAGGTGGTCCCGGGATACGACGTGGTCGCAGGGGACCGGGTCCCCGAGGACAGGGTCGGTCACGGGACCGCGGTCGCCGGCATCGTCGCGGCCGACACCGACAACGGCGCTGCCATCGCGGGCGTGGGCCGCGACACCAGGATCATGCCGGTCAAGGTTCTCGGCAACGACGGCAGCGGCAGCGACTTCTACGTCGCCCGAGGCATCCGCTGGGCGGTCGACCACGGCGCGCACGTCATCAACATGTCGCTCGGCGGTGCCGGCTCCACGTCCGTGCTCGCCGAGGCCGTCGCCTATGCCCGGGCGCACGACGTGGTCGTCGTCGCGGCGGCCGGCAACAGCGGCGCCGCGGCGTACGAGTACCCCGCGAGCTACCCCGGTGTCATCTCGGTCGGGGCGACCGACGACCGGGGCCGCCTGACGTCGTTCTCGACGTACAACGACCGCGTCACGCTGGCGGCTCCGGGGCAGGACATGGTCTCCCTCTGGCAGGGCGACGACCAGTCCGTGGCCTTCCCCCACGCCGGGACGTCCTTCGCCGCCCCCGTCGTCGCCGGTGCGGCCGCGCTCGTGCGCGCCCGCTTCCCGGAGGACTCCGCCGAGCAGGTGCGCGAGCGCCTGGTGTCGACGGCGCGCGACGCCGGGCCGCGCGGCCTCGACACCGCCTACGGCTACGGCGTCGTGGACGTCGCCGCCGCCCTCGGTGCGCCGCGCGCGAGCGCGCTGCCGGAGACACCGCCCACCTGGACCGACGCCCCCGACGTACCAGCACGCGCCGTGCCGCTGCGGGCGAGCTCGAGCCATGACATCTCCCGCTCCGACGACATCGACTGGTTCTACGCCGACGTGTCGGCCGGCAAGCAGCTCGAGGTGACCGTGACGCCTCGGTCCCGCGGGCGGGCGCAAGGCCTCGACGCGGTTCTCGCGGTCTACGACTCCGGGCTTCGCCGGCTGCGCTTTCGCGACTACCGCGCGCTCGACGAGGCGGAGCGGCTGCGGGTCGTCGTGCCCCGGACCGGGCGCTACTACGTCTCCGTCCGCAACGCCAACGCCTCCTCGGGGCCGTCGGTGCGCTACTCGCTGACCCGCGCCGTCGTCCGCGCGACGACGACGGCTGCCCGCGCCGGCACGCAGCTGTGGTTCGCAAGCCTGGCCCCGCTGCCCGCCGCCACGAGCGTGTCTCGCCGGACCTCGGTCACGGTCCGCTCGGCCCGACCGCTCGACCCGGCATCGGTCACGTCGCGGTCCTTCGCGCTCCTCGACGGGGTCACCGGACGGCGGGTCAGCGCTACGGTCCGCTACGACGCCACCTCGCGCCGCGCGACGCTCGTGCCCGCGCAGACGCTGCGACGCAGCACGCCGTACGTCGTGCGGGTCGGCCGCGGCCTGCGTGACACGCGCGGAACCGCTCTCACCCGGTCGACGCAGTGGTCGTTCACGACCGCGGCGCCTGGCGGCCTGCGCTTCGCCCCCGTGCCCGCGCGGCGCGTGCTGGACACCCGGACCGGCCTCGGCGTCCGGGCGGGCGCCGTCGGCGGGGGAGGCTACGTCGACCTCGACGTGACGGACACGGCGGGAGTGCCGTCGACGGCCAAGGCGGTCGTGCTAAACGTCACCGGCGTCACGCCGACCGGTCCCTCAGTGGTCGCCGTCTCGCCGACGCCGTCGTCCGGGACGTCGAGCCCGGCGACCTCGGACCTGCACCTGCGGACCGGCGAGACCGCCGCGAACCAGGTGACCGTGGCCGTCGGCTCGGGCGGCCGCGTGCGCTTCACCGTGTCCGGTAAGTCCGTGCACCTGCTTGCCCATGTCGCGGGCTACTACGCGACCCGAGCGGCGGCCGGCTTCACCCCGGTGGCGGCCACCCGGGTCCTGGACACCCGGGCCGGGATCGGTGTCCCCGCGGCGCGACTCGGCCCCGGTGGCTCCGTGGATCTGACGGTCCCCGGGGCGGCGGGCGTCCCGTCGTACGCCTCGGCCGTGGTGCTCAACCTGACGGCCGTGACACCGACCTCCGCCACCGACCTGCGGCTGTTCCCCGCGCCGCTGACCGGCTCCGCGCCGCCCGCGCTCGCCCAACTCCACGTCGGCGCGGCCGACACCCGGGCGAGTCTCGTTACCGTGCCGCTCGGCCGGGACGGCGCCGTCCGTGTCCACAACAGCGCCGGCACGGTCGACCTGCTCGCCGATGTCGTCGGCTACTACGCCGTGGACGGCGCGACGGGGCTGGTCCCGGTGCGCCCGGTGCGGGTCATGGACACCCGCAGCGGCATGGGGGCACCCGCCCGACGGGTCTCGCCGGGCTCGACACTCGACCTGGCGCTCGGGACCCGTGCCGACGCACCCGCCCGCGCGCAGGCGGCGCTGCTCACCGTCACCGCGCTCGACCCGAGCACTGCGGGCTCGTTGCGTGCGTGGCCGGCGCCCGCCGGCGACGGGCCTCGGCCCACGACGACGACGGTCGAGGTGGCCGCTGCGGTAACGCGCGGCAACGCGACCGTGGTCGGTATCGGAGCGCGCGGTGCGGTCCGCCTGTCGCCGTCCGGCACCGACATGGACGTGGTCACCGACCTGTCGGGCTGGTTCGTGCGCTGACCGGCCCACGACGCAGCAGAAGGGGCGTACGCCGGGATGCATCCC
>JALYMU010000227.1 GCA_030773595.1 Actinomycetota bacterium
AGGACCCCGAGGCGCGCCAGCCGTACGCCGAGCTGGGCCTCAAGGACGACGAGTACGCGCGTATCCGTGAGCACCTCGGCCGCCGCCCAACGAGTGCCGAGCTCGCGATGTACAGCGTGATGTGGAGCGAGCACTGCTCCTACAAGTCGAGCAAGGTGCACCTGCGCCAGTTCGGCGAGAAGGCGCCGGACACCGACGTGCTGCTTGTCGGCATCGGCGAGAACGCCGGCGTCGTCGACATCGGCCAGGGCTACGCGGTGACGTTCAAGGTGGAGTCGCACAACCACCCGTCGTACGTCGAGCCGTACCAGGGCGCGGCCACGGGCGTCGGCGGCATCGTGCGCGACATTCTGACCATGGGCGCCCGGCCGGTCGCCGTCATGGACCCGCTGCGCTTCGGCCCCGCGGACGCGGCGGACACCCGGCGGGTGCTCCCCGGAGTGGTCGCGGGCGTCGGTGGATACGGCAACTGCCTCGGGCTGCCCAACATCGGCGGCGAGGTCGTCTTCGACCCGACCTACATCGGCAACCCGCTCGTGAACGCCCTGTGCGTCGGTGTCATGCGCCACGAGGACATCAAGCTCGCCAAGGCGTCCGGGCCCGGCAACCTCGTCGTGCTCTTCGGTGCCCGCACCGGTGGCGACGGCATCGGCGGCGTCTCGGTGCTGGCGAGCGAGACCTTCACCGACAGCGGCCCGACCAAGCGGCCGTCGGTGCAGGTCGGTGACCCGTTCGCCGAAAAGGTCCTCATCGAGTGCTGCCTGGAGATCTTCCGCGAGGACCTCGTCGTCGGCATCCAGGACCTCGGCGGCGCGGGCCTGTCCTGCGCCACGAGCGAGCTCGCCAGCGCCGGTGACGGTGGCATGCGCATCGAGCTCGACACCGTGCCGCTGCGCGACGCCTCGCTCGCTCCCGAGGAGATTCTCATGAGCGAGTCCCAGGAGCGCATGTGCGCCATCGTCTCGCCGGACCGTATCGAGCGGTTCCTGGAGATCTGCCGCCGCTGGGACGTGACCGCCACGGTCATCGGCGAGGTCACCGACACGGGGCGCCTCGAGATCAGCTGGCACGGCGAGACCGTGGTCGACGTCCCGCCGCGCACGGTGGCCCACGAGGGGCCGGTCTACGAGCGGCCGGTCGCCCGGCCGGACTGGCAGGACGAGCTCCAGGCTGACGCCCCGACGCCCGAGCGGCTGCCCCGGCCGACCGCGGCGGACGAGCTGCGGGCCACGGTCCTGCGGATGGCGGCCGCGCCGAACCTCGCGGACAAGTCCTGGGTCACCGACCAGTACGACCGCTACGTGCTCGGCAACACCGTGCTGGCCCAGCCCGAGGACGCCGGCATGGTCCGGGTCGACGAGGAGCGCCGCCTCGGCGTTGCGGTGGCCACCGACGGCAACGGCCGCTTCACCAAGCTCGACCCCTACACCGGTGCACAGCTCGCGCTGGCCGAGGCCTACCGCAACGTCGCGACGAGCGGCGCGCGCCCGCTCGCGGTCACCGACTGCCTCAACTTCGGCTCGCCGGAGGACCCGGCGGTCATGTGGCAGTTCGCCGAGGCGACCCGAGGTCTCGCCGACGCGTGCCGGGCGCTCGGCGTCCCTGTCACGGGCGGCAACGTCAGCTTCTACAACCAGACCGCCTCCACGGCGATCCTGCCCACCCCGGTCGTCGGCGTCCTGGGCGTGGTCGACGACGTGGCCCGCCGTACGCCGATGGGCCTGCGGCCCGAGCACGCCGGCCACGTGCTCTACCTGCTCGGCGAGACCCGCGACGAGCTCGGCGGGTCGGAGTGGGCGCACGAGGTGCACGGCCACCTCGGCGGCCTGCCGCCGAGGGTCGACCTCGACGCCGAGCGGACGCTCGCGGACATCCTCGTCAACGCCTCGCGCGACGGGCTCGTCGACGCCGCGCATGACCTGTCCGACGGCGGGCTTGCCCAGGCGCTGGTGGAGATGACGCTGCGCAACGGCGTCGGGGCGCGGGTGTGGCTGCCCGACGGCATCGACCCGTTCGTCGCGCTGTTCAGCGAGTCGGCGGGGCGCGTCGTGGTCGCCGTGCCGCGGTCGGAGGAGGTGCGCCTCACCGACATGTGCACTGCCCGGCGCTACCCGCACGTGCGGATCGGCGTGGTGGACGACGCCGGAGCCCTCGACGTGCAGGAGCAGTTCACCATCCCGCTTGACGAGCTGCGCGCGGCGCACACCGGGACGTTCCCGGCGCTGTTCGGCTGAGGCTGCGGCGGCCGTCGCGCCGGCATCCCGGCGCGGCGGCCATGCCCCCTCTCTAACGCTGGTCGAGATACGCCTGGGCGGTCTCGCGCAGCCGCGCGTGCACCCCGTCGTACGTCGTGAAGCCGGGCAGGTAGCGCTTCTCCAGCTTCGCGACGAACGTGTAGTTCGGGTCGCAGACGTTCGCGACCGGCGCCGTCGCGGCCTGGCTCACGAGCTGGTAGGCGTCGAGCAGGTCGAGCTTCGCCTCGGTCGCCACCCACGTCACCAGGTCGTGCTGGCTGATCCGGTACGCGTCCTCGAGCGGGCGGGTCGAGCCGGTGCTCAGGATCGCGTCGTCGGTCTCGAACCGCGGCCACGGCGTCGTCGAGCTCGCACCCTTGACCACGTCGACGACGACGACCGTGTTCATCGCCGCCTCGACCGCGGTGCCGCAGACCTCCCCGTCGCCCTGGCGGCAGTGCCCGTCCCCGACGGCGAACAGCCCGCCCTCGTGGTTGACCCCGAAGTAGACGGTCGTGCCGGCGCGCAGCTCCGGGGAGTCCATGTTGCCGCCGTGCGCCTCCGGCGTGATGGTCTGGCGGGCCTCGAAGCCGGCCGGTGCCACGCCGACCGTCCC
>JALYMU010000228.1 GCA_030773595.1 Actinomycetota bacterium
AGCTGCTCGCACAGGTCGGCCACGTGGACCGCCTGCCGTAGCAGCGTCAGCTCGTGCTCGGCGAGCTCGAAGTCAGCCAGCACCGCCCGCCATAGCCGCCGACCAGCGGCACCAGCGCCCCGAGGGGCCGCAGGAAGCGTCATCAGCTCCTCACCTTCGCGTTCGTTTCAGGTGTCGGGGGGAGAGGCGCCTGACTGGGACGCGGGTCACGAGGCCGAGGCTCGATATTTTTCCGGGCACGGCTCTCACCACCCGCCGTCCGGGTCGGGCCAGACGGCGTCGGGGGTCGCAGGACGGCGCGTGTTCGGTCACGCCGCTGGCTCCTCTGTGATGCGTGTGAGGGGAGGGTTGGGGAGAGTTCTACGTATCCCGCATAGCGAGGCTGTTTTTCTGAGGTATAGGTGAACCCCTCCCCAACCCTCCCCCTAGCGCTCATGACGCTGCCTCCGACGAGTCGAGAAGCATCAGGCCGATGTAGGTCTGGCCTCCGTTGCGCTTGGTCTTCTTGAGCCCTCGCTGACTCATCGCCTCGGCGAAGGTGACCTCGGAGCCTGGCGTTTCGCCGTTCTCGTGGCACCACGACGACCACAGCCCGAACAGCTCGCGGGCCTTCACGGTGCCGAACGGCGTCTGGTGGACGCACTCGTCGAGGAACCGCCCGAGCGCGTCACTGGTCGCTCGGTATGCCTCGGTCGCGGCGGTCACCGACGCCGGCTCGTCGAGGCCGTTGTCGTTCCAGTCGCGGTACCCGTCGACGAGCCAGCGCAGAATCCCCGGCAGCTCAAGCTCGAGCTGCTGGCGCAAACGCTTGTCAGGGTTGGCGACCACGACGTCGAACGGCACAATCCGCAACCGCCGCCACAGCGCCGGGTCGTCCCCGGCGACCTTGGGTTTGTGGTTCGTCACCATCAAGACGGTGTGACTCGGCGTGAACTCGATGTTGTCCTGCCGCATGCGTCGAGCGCGGACCTTGTCGCCCCCGGTGAGCCGCTTCACCGTGGCGGCGGCGAGCTTGCGCCCTTCGTCGGTTTCGGAGCACACCGCGAGCCGCACGCCGAGTAGGTCGGCTTGCCCGGTCGTGTGCACCGCGCCGCGGTCGACGAGCAGGTCAGGTTCGGCTGCCATGGCGTAGTCCCCGAACGCCGCCATGCCGGCGACCTCGATGAGCGTTGACTTCCCGTTCTGCCCGGTGCCCGTGAAGATGGCCAGGACGTGCTCGAGAACCTGGCCCGGTAAGGCATGCCCGAGCACTCGAGCCACGTAGCCGCGGATTGCGGCGTCGGGCAGGATCTCGGCCAGGAACTGCTCGAACCGCGGCGCTTGCCCCTCCGGGTCGTATCCGCAGCCGGCCACCTTCGTCAGCAAGTCGGCCGGGTCGTGCGGGCGAACCTGCAACGTCCGCAAGTCGAGCGTGCCGTTGGCGACGTTGAGCAGGTACGGATCGGCGTCGAGCTGGTCGATGGCCGTCGCGAACGGCAGCATCGACGCCGCGATTCGCAGCATGCCTTCGAGGCCGCTGGCCGACTCGCATCGTCGAATGTCGCGCAGCAGGTCTTGTCGCCCTTCGCGGTCAAGGTCGGCAAGGTCGGAGAACGCGGCCTTGATAGTGTCCGTCGCCGCTCGCGTCGCTGCGCCGCTGTCGTCGCGCTTCCAGCGCACGCCGTCCCACTCGTGCCAGCCGATGCCATAGACGTAACGCAAGCGGTCGCGGTAGCGGGCGACCAGCCGGTGCGCCATCCGTAGCTGCCCGCTGTGCTGCTCGACTGGCATACCGTGTGCCGCCATCAGCTCGGCGGCCTTGTCGCGGGCGCTCATCGGGGCATCACCCCCGCGGTGCACAGTCCCGAACGGATCGAGCCGCGGGTGTGGTCGCCGACCTCGCGGTCAGGCAACCCGGCAGCGAGTGCCGCGTCGCGAAGGGCCGCGGTCGCTTGCTCGAGGTCGGTCAACTCGCCCGCGAGGAACATCTCCCCGATCCGGACCGCGCCCCAATGAACGAGATTGTTTCGGGTGTCGCGTTCACTGATCACCCGCGTCAGCACACCGAGCAACCGCCCGCGAACCGAGCCACGAGGGGTCGCAGCCGGTGATGCGAACGGCCCCTCGACCGTGGTCTTCGCCTTCGCCGCGGGAAGCGGCAAGATCGCATCCGGCCACGGCGGCAGCTCGTGCGCGAAGTCACCGTTGCCGGCCCAGCGGTAGCGGCTCCCGGTGTCCGGGTGGATCGACGGCGGGGCCACGATGTAGCCGCCTTCGCCGCGCAGGTCGAGCCCGACGCCGAAAGTCCCGGCGCCGATCCCGAGACCTTCACGCCAGCCGTAGAGCATGTGGAGCCCGTCGCTGCCCGTCATCGAGACGACGGTGCCGGGCAGGACTCCGCGTTCGCGCTCGATCCGCGTCAGCGACCGGATGCCCTTCTCGCCGTCGACGTCGAGGACCGCGATGCCGGCGGCTTCTCCGGTGCGAACACCGACGTTCGCGCCCGGATACGACCGCCACATCGACCGGACCATCTCGACGTCGGTCGTCGCGTCGTGGAACCCGTTCCCGCCCTTCGCCTTCGGCTTCGCCGGCAGCTTGCCGCGCAACGGGAAGACCGGCCAGCCGTGCTCGGCATACGTCAGCGCGGCGGCGAGCAGCTTGTCGCCGGTCATTGGCCGCACCCGCCCTCGACCGCGGCGACGTGGACTAGGTACCGCGGCCCCAGGTGGCATGCCGGCTTGCGCCAGCCCGTACGGAACCAGGGCTTTGCGGTGTGCGTGTGGCAGCTACCGCAGCGGTCGCACGCGACGAGCAACACAAGCCGTTGACGCCCGCGCGTGCCGGTGACGATGTACGCCGTCGCGACAACATGCTGCGGGTCAGAGCCCCGAGCGTCGCCGTGCGCGGGTAGTATCGGAGTCGACGAAGCCGCCGCTTGCCCGCTGCGATTCTCGTTGACGAGCGCCGTTCCGACCGGCGCTCGTCGTGTTTCTAGGCTCACGCCGCCGCTCCCCCGCTTCCGCTGCGGGAACGACGCGCCTGCGCAGACCGCAGCGCCAGCCGGGCGAAATACGCTTTGCGGGCATGCTTCGCGCGGCGGCTGCGCTCCTGCGGCGTCAGGACCCCGTCAGGGTCGACCTCGCGTTCGAAGCGGTCGAGGAACACCGCGCGGGCCGGGGCCGTTGCGGCCGTGGGGTCCGCGGTGTGTGCCCACTTGGAGTGGGCGGCGAGTCGAGCGCGCAGAGAGCGTTGCTCGGGGGTGAGGTCGGGCATGACTGGCATCCCCTCCACAGGGATGGCCGTGTAGCCCAGTTCCTCACGGGTCCGGCGCGGGGCGCCTGGCCTAGCTCGTGTAGTCCGAGCATAGCGCTCAAGGCGTGGAGCGCAACCGCTGTCGCCACGACCGGCTGTGCGAGCGGATGTCGCGCTCGCCCTTCTCGAACTTCCGGCGGATCACCGATGTGCGGGCCGACCAGGTGCCGCACGAGCAGCGCGCCACCGCGTCCACGTCCTCCGCAAGACGGTGCAGCCGCGGCAGCCAGGTCACCTCTTGGGTGTCGTCCGGGTCCACCTCGGCGTAGACCTCCGCAGCCAACATCGTGGTCTGCCGCAGCGCCAGCACCAGCCCGCGCCCGGGCAGCTCGTAGATCAAGCCCAGCTTGTGCTCCTGATGCCCGCACCAGAACGTCGCGCGAGGGGGGCGATCCGAGCCGAGGAGGAGGGCGGCCAGGGCGGCGTCTTCTGGGTCTGTCACAGGTCCCCCAGGTTGAGCTTGCGCGCCTCGGTCGACGAGGACACAGGACCGTCGACGTCCTGCACGACGTGAGTCGCGAGGAGGACCGCCACGAGGTGCCCGTCGACGTGGTGAACAGCGCCGGCCGCGCATCCGTCGGCGTGGTGGAAGCGCACGACCGCGACCCCGTGACCGGCATCGAGACGCTCCACTACGCGCGCGGCGGCGGCCGACGTGTTCTCGGGCAGGAGGCGACTCACAGCCGGTCCCCTAGCGCCGCGCGTCGGTGCGCCTCGCGGGCGCGCTCGTCCGCGGCCGAGGCGGCGTAGCGGCCAACCATCTCGCGGGTGCGCCAGCCGGCGAGGCGCATGAGGTCTTGTTCCTGTCCCCCGGCGGCGAGCCAGGTGTGGGCGAAGGAGTGCCGGAACCGGTGCGGGTGGACGTTCTCGACCCCGGCGTCGGCTCCGCGGCGCTCGAGCATCTGGCGCAGCCCCGAGTCGGTCATCGGCCCCTTCTTGCCGAGCCACAGCGCGGGTGAGGACGCGAGCGGGTGGCGGACGCGGGCGCGCAGGTAGCGCCGCAGCGCGTCGGCGGTCTTGGCTCCGTACGGGACCGCTCGACCTCGCCGGCCCTTGCCGACGACGAACACGACGTCTTGGTCGTCGTCGACGTCCTCGACACCGATCCCGATGAGTTCCGCGGCGCGGATCCCGGTGTCGATCAGCAGGCGCAGAATCGCCGTGTCGCGCCGGTTCTCGAACGTGTTGCCCTTCGCGCAGGCGAGCAACCGGATCAGCTCGTCGTCGGTCAGCACCGGGACAGGCTGCTCGGGAACCTCAGGCGGCTTCATCCTCGCCATCGGCGAGGCAGGGATCTCCCCGTCGTCCTCGAGCCAGCGGAACAACTGCTGCAAGCTGCGGTAGTGCTTCGCGACGGTGGCCGGTGAGACTCGCTCGGTAAGGTCGGCCATGAACGCCTCGACGTGCCCACGCCGGATTCGCGTCACAGTCGTCGTCATCCCGGCCGCAACCAAGTAGTCGAGCAGGGCTCGGCCGCACCGCTGGTAGGAGGCGATGGTGGCCGGGCTGCGGTTGCGTGCCCGTAGATGCCGGCCCCAATCCGGCAGCAGGACGGCCAGATCGTCGACCGGAAGGGCTTGCGCGCGCCTCGTCACAGGAGCAGGATACCCGTCTGTAGGAGCGCTGTGCGGGATCCAGTACCCGCGTTTTCCCTGCTAGTAGGGCGGGTGGGACTCGAACCCACGACCCAGGGATTATGAGTCCCCTGCTCTAACCGGCTGAGCTACCGCCCCAGGCGCAGGCAGGTTACCGGGCGGCAGCTCGTCACGGGCACGCACGGCGGCGCGTCACCTCGCCCTCGGACCGGCGGCGTCCAGGGGGCACCAGTACTGCGATGCCGCAGCGGAGCAGCCGGACCGGTACGGCCGTTCACTCTCAAAGTCCAGCGGTGTCCCACAGGGCACCGCCGTGACTGCATCGCTGTCGTCGGACGTACGACCTGCATCTGACGCGGGCCGAGGACTGGGCGGACGAGCAAGCTTCGCCGATCACCGACCAAGAATTCGTCGACGCATGCCCCGCCAGGTGGGCTTCGCGTTGGAGGAGGACGGGGGCGATGGACGGGGGCGATGGCCAGGACTCCGCGGACCGCTTGACTCGGCTCGCTGCGGCTCTCGCTGCGCGGTTGCAGGGCGACGACGGTGAGTTCTACGACCACGCGCCCGTCGTTCCGACCGCTTCCGTCGAAGGGCTGCGGCGGCCGTAGCGCGCTCGGCCGCGAACAATGGACCTGCGTGGACCGTGCGCTGACCCCTGCAGTGATGCTCCCGCGACTGGACTCGAACCAGTAACCTGCCGGTGTACCGCTCGGCGTCTGTCGGGGTCCATTGTCGTCCATCGCCGCAGGTCGCGGCGCTCTTGCGAACTTTGGTGGACCCTGGTGGACGACTGTGTACCGACGCGCGTTGCTGTCAGCGTTGCTGTTAAGCGAACCCACCTCGATCATCAGCAGCGCCGCCCCGGCCCGGGAACGGGCGATCCGGCGTGGAGCGCGTCCTCGTCGTAACCGCGCATCCCGACGACGTGGATTTCGGGGCCGCAGGCACCGTCGCCACCTACACCGAGGCCGGCATCGAGGTGACGTACTGCGTCGTCACCGACGGGGATGCAGGCGGCTTCGACGAGGCGGTCCCCCGCGCCGACATCCCGGGCATCCGGCGGGCGGAGCAGGAGCCCGCCGCCAAGGCGGTCGGCGTTGAGGACGTCCGCTGGCTCGGCCACCCGGACGGCCGCGTCTCGGTCTCCCTCGATCGAGCTGCGTCGTGACCTCAGCCGGGTGATCCGGCAGGTGCGCCCGCAGCGCATCCCGGCGCAGAGCCCGGAGCGGGACTGGACCCGCCTGCCCGCCAGCCACCCGGACCACCTGGCCGTGGGTCAGGCCGCCGTCTTCGCCGTCTACCCCGACGCCCGCAATCCGTACGCCCACCCCGAGCTGCTGCGCGACGCGGGCCTGCCGGCCTGGACGGTGGCGGAGGTCTGGCCGATGGGCCACCCCCGGCCCCACCACTACGTAGACGTCACCGCGACGGTCGACCGCAAGCTCGCGGCTCTGCGTGCGCATGCCAGCCAGACTGCGCACATGCCCGACCTCGAGGGACTGGTGACCGGCTGGCTGCGCGCCAACGCGGATCGGGCGAGCCTGCCGGAGGGTGCTCTCGCGGAGGCGTTCAAGCTGGTCACGGTCCCGTTCTGACACGGGGTCCACGGCGGGTCCGAGACGGGACCGGGGGTCCGGGCCCGTGCGAGGACCCGTCCCGAGGTTGCCGGATCTCAGACGGCGAGCAGCCCGCGCCAGGCGACGCCGAGGCCGAGCACGAGGACGACAGCGGCGGTCACGAGCGGCAGCGCGCGGGCCAGGGGGAGCGCCGCCGTCCCCCGGCGGGACGACGTCCACCGCTCCAGCCGGGCGCGGGCGCGCACCAGCAGCATGCCGGTGGCGACGAGGGCGAGCGCCATGCCGACCCCGTAGGCGATCACGAGCAGGACCCCGAGCCACGCCCGGCCCAGCGCGATGCCCCCCAGGAGCACGAGGAGGGCCGAGGGGCTGGGGACGAGTCCGCCGGCGAGCCCGACGACGAGCAGGCTCCGGGTGCTCGCGCCGACCG